>DATBFW010000019.1:0-15954 GCA_036558285.1 Mycobacteriales bacterium
GGTCAGCGTCCGGTCAGCGTCCGGTCAGCCGGTCCACCGCGGCGAGCAGCTCCGAGACCTGGTGCACCACGCTGAAGTTCGCCGCCGCGTACTCCTGCGCGGTCGGGCCCTTCGTGTGCTTCCAGTCCTCGTCCAGGGCCCGGTCGACCGCAACGGCCAGCGAGGCGGCCAGTTGCTGCCGGTCGTCGGTCTCCGGCACCAGCACGCCGACCTCCGGGGTGACGAAGTCGCGCGGGCCGCCCGAGTCGGCGCCGATCACCGGCGTGCCGCAGGCCATGCACTCGATGAACACCAGCCCGAACGGCTCCCGGTACGACGGGAAGCAGCCCACGTCGGCGCAGTTGAACAGCGTCGCCAGCTCGTCCTGCGGCCGCGGGCCGAGGAAGTAGGTCCGGCGCAGGCCGAGCTCGGCGGCCAGGTCGTGCATCTGCACCTGGGCCTCGTGCGGCCCCGACCCGATCACCAGGGTGACGATCCGCCGGTCCTCCTGCTCGTAGGTCGCCGCCGCCCGCAGCAGCGCGTCGAGCCGCTTCCAGTCGGCGAACTTCCCGCAGAACGCGACGACCGCGCCGAACCCGTCCGCCGGCGCGACCGGTTCCGGTGCGCGGTCGCTGCCCACGGGCGGCTGGGTGGTGAACCCGGCCAGCACCCGCTCGCGGTCCGCGTACCCGTTCGGGATCAGGTGGAAGACGTCCTGGTTGTAGCCGTTGGGGGAGAGCAGCACCCGATCGCGCGGGAACTCCGGGAAGATGCCGAGGAACGCCTCGACCTGCTCGGCCGAGATCGCCGCGACCACGTCGACGCCGTGGTCGGGATCGGCGAAGTCGAAGATCTTCTCCCGCTTCATGAACGGCAGGAACCGCAGCGGGAACTCTTCCGGCTGGTCGCCGCGCTGCTCGTTGGCGTACATCTTCAGCTCGGTGCCGTGGGCGAAGCACAGCAGCGGCATCCTGGGCTTCCCGGCCGCCACTCGCCGCCGGTTCACGTCCCGCAGCACGACGGTGTTCATGAACGCGTGGTGCGCGATCGCCAGCCCGAACGTGTCCCCGGACGCCGCCTCGATCTCGTCGATCCAGGCGGCGACCTCGTCGGTCAGCCGCTTCCGGTACGCCGCGACCTCGGCCTCGCTCATGCCGTGCCAGCGGTAGCTGCTCACCGGCGAGACCGACTCGCAGATCGGGATGTCGTGCTCGAGCTCGAAGACCCGGACGTCCTCGGACCGGAACCGCTGCCGGCGGGACGGGTACATCGAGTAGGCCCTGACCCCGGGCAACGCGTTGTATGCGTGGTGGTGCGCCTCGTGCAGGATCCCAGACCCTGGAGCGAACTCCCCGCCGCGCTGCCAGTTGTTGGTCCCGAGCTGAAAGATCAGCCGGTCAGCCATGCCGTGCCTCCGGTCCCGCCTCGTCGTCCTCGCGCCGCCGGGATCATGGCACTGCGGTCAACCGGACGCGGCGGTGGGTCGCGCCGGCGCCGCCCGCGAGCGCGCCCGCCACTCCCGCTGGCGACACGCTAGTCACCTCCGGGGCCGGCCGGGATGGCCGAGCGGCGCTGGCTGACGTACAGCCGCTCGGCGGCGCGGCTGAAGTTCAGCTCCTCGGCCACCGCCACGAACGCCCGCAGGTGGCGCAGCTCGATCGCCTCGGGTGCCGGCTGCATCGGGAGCACGACCGCCTCGTCCATGCCAGCAGTCTGGCCCACCGCAGACACCAGTGGTGATGCACGGCCGGCCTGACCGTCATGCCGGACAGGCCTTTCCGTTCAGCCCGGCCCGACCGCCAGTCTCGTCGCGAGCTGATCCACGAGGAGCGACCGTGACCGAGCAGCCCGAGACGTACGCAGCCACCGTGCGGTTGCGTGGACGCTTCGGCCCACTGCCGGTCGGCGTGTTCTGGCCCCCGCACCGGCCTCGGCAGCGGCGGCTGCTCGTCGCTCTGGACGCGGATCCGGAACGGGCGCGAGCGCTGTGCGTCCGGACCGGACGGGTCGTCCTCGCCGTCGCGCAGGACCACCCCCTGGCCCTCGACGACCTCGGCGACCTGCTCGCCTGGGCCGCCGAGCACGCCGCCGAGCTCGGCGCGCGGCCGGACGACGTGCTGGTCACGGGGGCGGGACCGGCCCCAGGAGTAGCAGAGCTGCTGCGGTGGAGCGGGGTCGAGGGATGGCCGCGGCTGGCCGTTCTCGACGACTCGGATTCCTGATGTCGATAACGGCCGGCGCCGATCGACGTACTAGTGACACCGATCAAGGAGACTCAGAGATGACACCCACCGACCTGCGCGCCCGCCGCCGGGCGCTGTACGCCCTCTGCACCGGGATGTTGATGATCGTGCTCGACGCCACGATCGTGAACGTCGCGCTGCCGTCGATCCGCGAGGACCTCGGCTTCTCGGCTGCCGGGCTGGCCTGGGTGATCAACGCTTACCTCATCGCCTTCGGCGGCCTGCTGCTGCTCGCCGGCCGGCTCGGCGACCTCGCCGGCCAGCGCCGGATCTTCCTCGTCGGGCTCGCCGTGTTCACCGCCGCGTCGGTGGCCTGCGGCGCCGCGGTCAACCCGGCCATGCTGATCGCCGCCCGGTTCGTGCAGGGTGCCGGCGGCGCGCTGACTTCGGCCGTGATCCTCGGCCTCATCGTGACGCTGTTCCCGGAGCCTCGGGAGCAGGCCCGTGCGGTCGGCGTGTACGCGTTCGTCGCGTCCGCCGGTGGTGCGGTCGGCCTGCTCGCGGGCGGCGCGCTGACCCAGTGGGTCACCTGGCACTGGATCTTCTTCGTGAACGTGCCGATCGGGCTCGCGACCATGGTCGCCGCCGTCCGGCTGCTGCCGGCCGGCACCCGGCTGGGCGTCCGGGCCGGCGCGGACGTGCTCGGTGCCGTGCTGATCACGTCGGCGCTGATGCTCGGCGTCTACACGCTCGTCGTCCCCGCCGCCGAGGACGGCTGGACCGGGACCACCACGCTGGTCTGCGGTGCGATCTCGGTCGCGCTGGTCGTCGCGTTCCTCGTCCGGCAGGCCACTGCGGCCGCGCCGCTGATGCCACTGCGCATCCTGCGCTCGTCCACCGTCGCCGGCGCGAACGTCGTGCAGGCCCTGGGTGCGAGCGGCATGTTCGGTTCGTTCTTCCTCGGCGCGCTCTACCTGCAGCAGGTGCTCGGCTACGGTCCGCTGGAGATCGGGCTCGCGTTCCTGCCGGTGACCGTGCTGATGGGTGGCCTGTCGGTGCGCTACAGCGAGCGGCTGATCACCCGGTTCGGCGCCCAGCGGGTCATGGTGACCGGGCTGCTGTTCGTCGTCGCCGGCCTCGTGCTGTTCGCCATCGCCCCGGTCGACGCCCGGTACGTGGTGAACATCCTGCCGGCGGCAGTCGTGATCGGCATCGGCGCCGGCCTCTGCTTCCCGCCGACGATGACGCTGGCGATGACCGGGGTGCGGCCGAGCGACGCCGGCCTGGCGTCCGGGCTGGTCAACACCACCGCCCAGGTCGGCGGCGCGATCGGGCTGTCGATCCTGACCACGGTGTCGGCCGAGCGCTCCACCTCGCTGCGGGAGTCGGGCAGCGGCCTGCTCGACGCGCTGACCGGCGGGTACCACGCGGCGTTCTGGATCGCGGCGGTGCTGATCGTGGCGGCGCTGGCCACTGCGCTGACCGTGCTCCGGCCGGCCCGGACCGCCCCGGTGCAGCCGGTCGAGCCGATCGAGCAGGAGCCCGTCCCGGCCGCCGCCTGATCCCGCGACCCGCTCGCCGCCGACTCCTCCTGCCGGCGGCGGGCGCCGCTCCTCGCCCCACCCGCTCGCCGCCGACTGCTCCTGCCGGCGGCGGACGCCGCTCCCTCGCCCCACCCGCCCGCCGCCGACTCCTTCTGCCGGCGGGCGCCGCTCCCTCGCCCCACCCGCCCGCCGCCGGCTCCTTCTGCCGGCGGGCGCCGCTGCTCGCCCCACCCCGCCGCCGGCCTTCCCCGGCGGCGGGCGCCGTGCGTCCCGGATGGCACCGCCACACCCAGTCCGCCGGCCTGTCGTCGGCGCCTGCGGCGCGTCCTGGACCGCCCGACGCCGACAGTCGGCCGCCCACCGTCGGTATCCGCGGCGTGCGTCGCCGGCCCACTCATCCCGTCGGCCCCGCCGTCGGCGCGCGTCCTGGACCGCACAGGGTGGAGCGGGATCATGTGCGGGTGGTGTATCCGGTGGCGGCGGGCGGGGGGAGTGCGGGCGGTCCGGCCGGCTACACGTACGCGGCCGTCGTGGCCCGGGGAACCGCCGAGGAGGTGCAGACCGCGCTGCGCGCGGTGCGGTTCTCCGGCTGGCTGGCCCCGCCGGAGGCGGGTTGGGTGGTCGCGGTCGCCGCGTCCGGCGTCGGCACCGTCGCGTCCGACCGCCGCGGCGTGCTCGGGGTGGGGGAGTGGCTGGCGTCCCGGCTGGCCGGACCGGTCCTCGCCCTCCGCGTCGTCGCCGACCGGCAGCTGCTGCTCGCGATCTGGGCCGGCGGCGAGGAGGTCGGCCGCTACGTCAGCGACCCGTCGTACGGGCTGGACGACGACACCCTGCCCGATCCGCTCGGCACCGAGCACGCCGCGGCCTTCGCCGCCGCCTTCGGGCACCCGGACATCGCGGACGACCTGGCCGAGCTGCTGGCCGAGGACCTGGACCCGGACAGCGTCATCGAGTCCGAGCGGCTCGGTGGCGTGCTGCGCCTGCTCGGGCTGCCGAGCTGGCTGGTGGCGGTCTCGTCGCTGCCCAGGGACATCCCGACCGGCCCGCGGGCGGCCGAGCTGACCCTGCTCGGCGCCGGCGCCACCGGCTTCGGCGGCCGGGTGCGCGGCCGGGTCGCCGATGTGGCGCGGCGGCGCCGGCCGCCGCCGCCGGCGGTCACCGACCCCCCGCGCGGCGGCGGCGTCGACCCCTGGCTGCTTTGACCGCTATCCGTACGTGCCGAGGAACGTCTCGACCGCGGCGTCCGCGATCCGGTCGAGCGTCTCGGCCGAGGGCAGCGCGTCGGTCCCGGCGAACATCGCCTGGTTCATCGGCTGGTACATGACCAGCCCGGCGAACTGGTACGCGGCGAGCGTCGGGTCGCCGAGGCGGCGCAGCAGCCCGCGGTCGGCCAGCTGCTGCAGGGACTCGCCCAGGATGACCAGGCTGCGGTCGAAGCCGCGGTCGAACCAGGCCCGGCCGACCGCCGGGAACCGGTCGGCCTCGGCGATGATCAGCCGGCGCAGCCGCAGGACGTCCGGGTCCAGCAGCCCGCGGTGGAAGCCGGCGGCGAGCTCGCGCAGGCCGGTGCGGACGTCGTCGGTGTCCCGCAGCGTGCCGGCCACGGTGGTGAGCCCGTCCACCAGCTGGACCGTGGTCTCCAGGATGACCTCGGCGAACAGCCGTTGCTTGTCGGCGAACTGCTTGTAGAGGGTCTGCTTGGAGACCGACGCGCGCGCCGCGACCTCGTCGGTGGTGGCGCCGACGTAGCCGTGCCGGAGGAACACCTCGGTGGCCGCCCGGATGATCGCCTGCCGGCGGCGGTCGGACCGGCCGGAGTCGGCGGCGGCACTCGCCTGAAGCTCCACGGGCCCTCCCGGAACTCGCTCGCTGTACTGTACAGTACCGTACAAGTCTAGTACGGTACCGTTCAGTTCCGGTCCTGACCTGGGAAGACGGCCGAGATCGGCCCGACCTCCCGAACTCCGTCCGGGGAAGAGAGGGTTCGTTCGATGCGCAAGGTCTACGCGGGGCTGTTCAGCACGATCGACGGCGTGGTCGAGGCGCCGGACCAGTGGCAGACCGCGTTCGACGACGAGATGGGCGCGGCGCTGTCCGGCATGCTCGCGGAGCAGGACACCGTGCTGCTCGGCCGGGTGACGTTCAGCGAGTGGGTGAACTACTGGCCGACCTCGACCGACGAGCCGTTCGCGAGCTGGATCAACAGCACGCCGAAGTACGTCGCGTCGAGCACGCTCGACTCGGTCGACGGGTGGTCCAACAGCACGCTGATCAAGGGTTCGGTGGCCGACTTCGTCCGCGAGCTGCGCGAGCAGCCGGGCGGCACGATCGGCACCGCGGGCAGCCCGTCGCTGGTGCGGTCGCTGGTCGAGGAGGGGCTGCTCGACGAGCTGACCCTGATGATCAGCCCGGTGGTCGCCGGCGGGGGTCGCAAGCGGCTGTTCCCCGCCGACTCGCCGACGCACAGCTTCGAGCTGATCGAGGCCAAGCCCACCAGCAGCGGCACCGTCATCGCCACCTACCGCCCGGCCCACTAGCCCGCACCCGCGGGACGGGGTTTTCGTCAGCGGGTCCTGGTTCGATGGCGCCGTGACGACGGTCGGTGCGGTCTTCCTGCCCCAGTTCCCACCCGAGCGGCTGCGCTCGGTCGCCGAGGCGGCCGACGACGCCGGCCTGGCCCAGCTCTGGTTGTGGGAGGACTGCTTCTGGGAAGGCGGCATCGCCTCCGCCGCCGCGGCGCTGGCCTGGACCGAGCGGTTGCAGGTCGGCGTCGGGCTGCTGCCGGTGCCGCTGCGTAACGTCGCGCTCAGCGCGATGGAGCTGTGCACCCTGCACCGGATGTTCCCCGGCCGGCCGGTGATCGGGGTCGGGCACGGCGTGCAGGAGTGGATGGGCCAGGTCGGGGCGCGGGCGGAGTCGCCGCTCACGCTGCTGCGGGAGTACGTCGACGCGCTGCGCGCGCTGCTGGCCGGGGAGTCGCTCAGCACCCAGGGCCGGTACGTGCGGCTCGACCGGGTGCAGCTGGGCGCGCCACCGCCGGCCGCACCGGCGGTGCTGGCCGGGGCGGAAGGGCCGCGCACGCTCCGGCTGGTCGCGGGCCACGCCGACGGCACGATCCTCACCGGTGGCACGACGCCGGAGCAGGTGGTCGCGGCCCGGGAGCACATCGAGGCGGGCCGGGCCGAGGCCGGGCGGACCGGACCGCACCCGATCACCGTGTACGTGCTGGCCGCGAGCGGGCCGGACGCGCGGGACCGGATCGAGCGGGAGGGCCGCCGCTGGGGCTTCTCGTCGACCGCCGACCGGGCCGCGTACGGGTCGGTAGGCGACGTCGCCGCCGGGGTGTCGCGCTGGGCCGAGGCCGGCGTGGACACGGTGGTGCTGCAGCCCACCGGCGACGAGCCCGACCTCGAAGGATTCATGGCCTTCGCCGCCGACGTGGGCCGGGCCCTCACCCCCTGACCCGGCGCCTCCTGGGGGAGCCGGCGCCGGTGAGCAGGGAGCGCCAGCGGCCCCGAGGCTGAAGCGGCTGAGGTGGCGGCGGTGGCGGCGGTGGCAGGTCCGGCGGCGGCTCGCCGGGCGGCGCGCCGGCGATCAGGCGGACCGCTTCGTCGGCGTACTCCTCGCACAGCGCATCGACCAGGTCGAGGCGGCCCGCGGCGACGGCGGCGTTCACCTTCCAGGCGAAGTCCTGGTGCAGCTCGCGCAGTCGGGCTGTCTGCCGCGGATCGGCCGGCATCGTCGCCTCCGGCTGGGGTCCGGCCCGGGACGGACCGGTCCCCGCGGCCAGTTTCCGCCTCGACGAGCGGCCCGTCGACCGCGGCGAACCGGCTTGATCGTTCCTGTAACACCGTACAGTTGGGTGTTAGAAGGGGGACCGATGAACAGCGTCGATGACCTGAGCGCGGTCGCGCTGCTGGCCGAGCCGATCCGGCAGCGGCTCTACCGCTACCTCCGCGAGCGGCGCGAGCCGGTCGGTCGCGAGGAGGCCGCCAACAACGCCGGGATCTCGGTGAAGCTGGCCGCGTTCCACCTCGACCGGATGGTCGAGGCCGGCCTGCTCGAGGTCGACTTCCGGCGGCTGACGGGCCGGGTCGGCCCGGGCGCCGGCCGGCCGGCGAAGGTCTACTCGCTCACCGAGCGGGCGTTCGAGATCACGCTGCCGCCGACGCGGTATGCGCTGGCCGCCTCGATGATGGCCACCGCGCTGTCCGGGGACACCTCCGACGGCGGCCAGGCGACGCTGGAGCAGGTCGCCGGTGAGGTCGGCGAGATGCTCGGCGCCGAGACCAGGACGCTGGCCCGCACCCGGCACGGCCGGCGGGACGCGGCGCTGCGACAGCTGGAGCACCTCGGGTTCGAGCCGCAGCCGCGCGGGCCCAGCGACCTGGTGCTGCGCAACTGCATCTTCCGGGAGCTGTCCGAGTCACACCGCGAGCTGGTCTGCGGCATGAACGCGGCCCTGGTACGCGGGCTGCTCTCCGGCGCCGACCTGCGCTCGATGCGGGTCGAGGCCCGCCCGACCCAGGAGCGGGTCGCCGAGTCCAGTTGCTGCGTGCGGATCGCCGGCCGCTGACCGGGCCGCCGGCGCGTACAGGCCGGCGAGCCGCTCGACCAGGGCGACGTCACCGGCCTCCGCCGCGGCCAGCATCTCCCGCGTCGTCGCGTGGGTGAGCCGGTGCACCGCCCGCAGCACGGCCCGCTCCACCGCCGCCCGCAGCTCCGTCGGGACGTCGGCCCGGGCGACCTCCTGCCGGGCGACCTCCTCGGCGTCGTCGCGCATCCGCCGCAGCGCCGGCCCCACGCCCCGCGCGGCCGCCCAGCGCCGGTAGCGGGCGAGCTCGATGTCGATGACCTCCTCCACCGCGGCGACCTCGGCGACCAGCGCCGGCGCCTCGGCCGCGCGCAGGTCGGCCAGGTCGATCAGCCGCACCGAGGGCAGCTCCCGCACCGACGGGTGCACGTTGCGCGGCAGCGCCAGGTCGACCAGCGTCAGCGGCGGGCTCCCGGCCGGCCGGCAGGCCCGCAGCAGCGCGGCATCGACCAGCGGGTGCGGCGCCGCGGTGGCCAGGAACGTCACGTCCGCGGTGCCCAGCGCGGCCGGCAGGTCGGCCAGGTCGACCACGGTGGCGCCGGCGGCGGCGAACCGGTCGGCGTGCCGGCGGGTGCGGTTGCAGACGGTCACGCGCGCCCCGAGGGCGATGCCGCGGGCGATCACCGTGGCCGCCACCTGGCCGGCGCCGACCAGCAACAACCGCCGTCCGGGCAGGTTGCCGGCCACCACGTCGACCGCGGCGGCGGCGACCGACCGGCTGGTGGCGGCGACGCCGGTGCACCGATGCGCACGGCGGGCGGCGCAGACCGCCGTCTCGAGCAGCCGATCCAGCGCGACGTCGCCGCCGGCCGAGCGGCTCGCTTCGGCCGCCGCCCGCACCTGGCCGGCGACCTCGGTCTCGCCGAGCACGAACGACTCGAGCCCGGTGGCGACGCGCAGCAGGTGCCGGGCGGCCGCGTCGCCGGCATACCCGGCCGCGGCCGCAGCCACCGCCCGCTCCGGGACGCCGCGGTCTGCGGCGAGCGCGGCGGTCAGCGCGGCCAGGTGGGGCTCGGCCGGCCAGCGCGCGTAGAGCTCGACCCGCTGGCAGGTCGAGAGCACGGCCAGTCCCGAGGCGCCGGCGGCGGCCCGCAGCCGCGGGATCCGCTCGGCCAGCTCCGGGCCGCTGAACGCGAGCCGCTCCAGCAGGTCGAGCGGCGCCTTGCAGCCGCCGACCGAGACGCAGCCGAGCCCGCTCACTTCTGGCTGCCGGCCAGCGCGAGCAGGGTCTCGGCCGCGGTCCGGTGCGACCCGTACGGGGCCGCGGCGAGGTAGGCGCGCAGGTCCTTGGTCGCCGCCGCCGGCCGGTGCAGGCCGCTGAGCAGGACGAGCCCGCGTACGTACAGGGCCTCCGGGTAGCCGGGGTGCGCCTGCAGCACGCCGTCGAGCATCGTCTTGGCCTGGCCGGTCTGGCCGACCTCGAACGCCAGCAGCGCCATCGCGGTGTTGGCCTCGGCGTTGGCCGGGTCGAGCTTGAGGATGGCCAGGTATTCGACCGCGGCGAGCTGGGTGGCACCGCCGTCGGCGTACGCGTGCGCGAGGGCGAGGTGCTTGTCCACGTCCTTCGGGTGCGCCTTCACGTCGAGCGCCGCCGCGTCGATGGCGGCCGCCTGTTCCGGCGTCATCGACGGGGAGGAACCCGCCGACGGGTCGGCGGGGGCGGCCGCCGACCCGCCGGTGGGTCCGACCGGCGGCGGTGTCGTGGCTGCCGCCGGCCCGCTTCCGGTGACCGTCTGGCCGGCACCGCGCGGGGTGATCGCGCCGGCCAGCGCCGCGGTCACGCCGGCCACCGCGGCGATCGCGAGCACGACCAGCAGCAGGCGCCAGCTCCGCGACGGCCTGGTTCGCGGACCGCGGCGCGCCGTCGCCGCAGGCTCATGCCGGCGCGCCGCGGTCCTCCCGGCCGGCCGCCGCCGCAACCCGGCTGCGGCCGCCAGCCCACGACCCGATCGGCCCGGCTCGCCAGCCGAGGTGCCGTCGGGTCCGCCCGTGCCGTCGGAGTCCGCCGGGCCGGTGTGTTCGTCGTCGGATCCCGTCGCGGCGTCGGGAGCGGCGTCGGGAGCGGCGTCGGGAGCGGACCCGCCGGGCCGGTGGTCGGGGTCACCGGCCCGGCGGCCGCGCGTGGCGGTCGCCGTGCGAGCAGGGCGGCGGGTGAGCGAGGTGGCCGCCTCGTGCTCGATCGGCTCCCGTAGCCGCTGGTAGTCCTCCTCGGTCAGCTTGCCGGCCGCGAGGTCGTCGTCGAGGTCGCGCAGCTGCCGCAGCAGGGCGCGGCGCCGGTCGACGTCGCCGTCCCAGTCGCCGGCCATCAGGCTTCCTCCTCGCGCAGCCGCTCGACCGCCCGCCGCAACGCCTGCCGCTGGGCCGACGTCAGCGGCGCCCGGCCGTCGGGCTCGGATTCGTCCACAGCGGACGGTCGGCGCCACCGGCGCAGCAGCAGCACCACGACCAGCGCGCCGCCGAGCACCACGATCAGCGGCAGGTAGTACGCCGTGCGCCCGATCCCGTGCCGCGGCGGCGACATCAGCACCGAGTCGCCGTACGCGGCGACGAACCCGGCCCGGATCTCGTCCGGCGACCGTCCGGCGGCGAGCTGCTGGTCGATCTGCTGGCGCATCTGCTGGGCGAGCGGCGCCGGCGAGTCGGCGACCGAGAGATCCTTGCAGATCGGGCAGTGCAGCCCGGACGCGATCTGCTGCACCTGCTGCGGCCTGGACGCCGGCTGCTGGTGCCCGCGGACCGCGACGAGCCCGAGCGACGCCGCGGCAGCGATGGCGGCGAGCACGACGACCAGCCCGGCGGCCGACCAGCGCCCCCTCACTCGCTGCCGCCCTTGAGCAGCGGCTCGACCGCGCCGGCGAGCCGGTCGGCGTCGACCCGCCCGATGATCCGGTCGACGATCCGCCCGGACCGGTCGATGAGGAAGGTCTCCGGTATGCCGCGGATGCCGTACGCCAGCGCGGTCGTGGAGTCCTTGTCCTCGACCACCGGGTAGGTCAGCCCGGACTGGTGCATGTAGTCCTTGGCTCCGTCGCCGGTGTCCTCGAAGTCGACGCCGAGCAGGACCAGCCCGGAGTCGCGGTAGCGCTGCCAGGTCTGGTCGAGCGCGTCCTGCTCGTCGTGACACTCGGTGCACCAGGACGCCCAGAAGTTCATCACCACGACCTGGCCGCGCAGCCTGGACAGGGTCACCGGCGGCCCGTTGATCCCGCCGAGGGTGAAGTCCGGCGCGGCCCGGCCGACCAGCGGGGACGCGGTGGCCGACGGGTCCCGGCCGAGGCCGGTGGCGAGCACCGCGACGACGGCCAGCACGGCCACGACGACGGTCCCGAGCAGCAGCAGGCGACGGCGCACTCAGACCACCCCCGCGCCGGAGAACTGGCGGCGCCGCTCGGCCGCGACCGTCGCCTCCTCGGCCCGGCGCCGGCGCGCCGGCCACGCGGCCGCGGCGCCGCCGAGGGCCATCACCGCTCCGCCGATCCACAGCCAGGTGATCCCGGGGTTGCGGTAGAACCGGAAGGTCGCCGAGTTGCCGTCGTCCTGCAGCGAGATGACCGAGGCGTAGAGGTCGCGCAGCACGCCGCGGTGGATCGACGGCGAGCCGATCGGCTCGGTGGCGGCCGGGTAGAGGTTCATCCGCGGGGTCAGCGGTCCGCTGCCGCTGACGTCGACGCGGGCGGTGAGCACGGTCCGCTGGGCCTGCTGGTCGGTCTCCAGCCCGGCGTAGGTGAGGGTGCGGTCGGCGAACACGGTGCTCTCCCCGGTGCGCAGGGTGACCTGGGTCTGCTCGGCCAGGTTGGTCGACGCGGTGATCCCGATCGCGAGCAGGGCGAGTCCGATGTGGACGGTCAGGCCGGCGTACCGCCGGCGGCCGCGGGTGAGCGTGCGCAGCACGCCGCTGTGCCGGCGCCCGACGGCGAGGCCGCTGACGATCTCCTGGCCGTTGCCGACCAGCACGAGCGTGGCCGCGCCGAACCCGGCGACCGCGTACAGGTCCCGCAGCCCGGCCAGCGAGCTGCCGACGATCACCAGCGCGGCGGCCAGCACCGGCAGCCGCAGCCGGCGGACCGCCCGCTCGCGGTTGACCGCCCGCCACGGCAGCAGCGGCGCGGTGCCGGCGAGCACCAGCACGAGCAGGAAGACCGGCGCCAGCGCGCTCTGGAAGTAGGGTCCGCCGACCGTGATCTGGTCGCCGGTGAGGGCCTCGACGACGAGCGGGAGCACCGTGCCGAGCAGGATGATCGCGGTCGCGGCCAGCAGCAGCATGTTGTTGCCGACGATCGCCGCCTCGCGGGACACCGTCGACTCCAGCCGGGCCGGCGTCCGCAGCATCGGCAGCCGCCAGGCCACCAGGCCGAACCCGCCGAGCAGCACCAGCCCGAGGAAGGCCAGGTACGCCGGGCCGACCGCGGACTGCGCGAACGCGTGCACCGAGGACAGCACGCTGCCCCGGGTGAGGAACGTCCCGAACGTGGTCAGCGCGAACGCCCCGATGACCAGCGCGATGTTCCACAGCCTGGCCATCCCGCGGCGTTCCTGCAGCATGATCGAGTGCAGGAAGGCGGTCGCCACCAGCCACGGCAGCAGGGCGACGTTCTCCACCGGGTCCCAGGCCCAGTAGCCGCCCCAGCCGAGCACCGAGTAGGACCACAGCGCGCCGAGCACCAGCCCGACCGTGAGGAAGCACCAGACCAGCAGCGTCCAGCGCCGGATGATCGAGACCCAGGCGTCGCTGCCGGTGCCGGCCAGCAGCGCGGCCACGCCGAACGCGAACGGCACCGTGAAGCCGATGAAACCGAGGTAGAGGAACGGCGGGTGCACCGCCATCAGCGGGTGGTTCTGCAGCAGCGGCGCCGGGCCGCGCCCGTCGGCGGCGGCCTGCGCCAGCGTGCCGAACGGTCGCGCCGGCCCGTTGACCAGCAGCAGGTACAAGGCCTGCACGCCGAACAGGACGCTCAGCGCGTACGGGAAGGTGGGCGGGCGGTAGCGGCGGAACCGGATCGCCACCGCGGCGACGTAGCCGGCCAGGATGAGGTTCCAGAACAGCAGCGAGCCGTCGTCGGCCGCCCACAGCGAGAGCACCTTGAAGAACACCGGGGTCTCGCGGGACGAGTTGTCCGCGACGTACCGGAGCGTGAAGTCGTTGCTGAGCAGCGCGGCCAGCATCGCGCCGTCGACGACGACCATCGTCGCCAGCACCGCGAACGCGATCCGGCGGGCGGTCTCCACCAGCGCCGGCCGGTCGGTGCGGGCGCCGGCGGCGGCGATGACGGCACCGCCGACGGACAGCACCAGGCCGAGCATCAGCCCGTACGTGCCGAGGAAGGCCATCGGGTCAGCCTCCGGACTCGAGCTCGGCGCCGTTCGGCGGCTTCTCGCCCGGCGCGGGCGGTCGGTAGTCGCCGCTGTGCTTGATGAGCAGCGTGTCGGAGTGGAACCGGCCGTCGGTGCCGACCGTGCCCTCCAGCACCACGCCCTGCCCGGGCCTGAACAGCTCCGGGACCGACCCGCTGTCGGAGACCTTGATCGAGTCGGTGCCGTCGGTGACGGTGAACGTCAGCGTGTCGGTCGCGCGCCCGACGCTGCCCGGCACCACGTAGCCGCCGAGCCGGACCCGCTCACCGACCTGGGCCTTGTGCTGACTGACGATGTCGGTCGGGGTGAGGTAGTAGACGAAGCTGCCGGACAGCCCGCGCACGGTTACCCAGGTCAGCGCGCCGATCACGATGACGAGCCCGATGAGCAGCTTCATCCGCGCGCCATGCCACCACCGGCCCGGCTCGGCGACCTCGTCGGCGGCGGGGACCACGTCCTGGCTCACGCCTCAGCCCCGCCCGCGCCCGGTCGCCGTGGCGAGGTACCGGCGGGCCCGCCGCAGCCGGACGGCGAGCCGCCACCGGTAGCCGCCGACCGCCACCCCGGTCGCCACGTACCCCGCCGCAACGTATGCGAGGTCATGCATTGGTGATACCCCCAGCCGGGGCGACGTCCGGCTGCGGACGGCGCGCTCTCGGGGCGGAGACCGGCACCGCGCCGCGCTCCTCCAGCCGGCCGACGCGGAGTCGGACGGCCATCAGGTAGCTGTACGCCACGGAGAAGACGAGGAAGGCCAGTAGCAGGGTCGCCAGCATGCTGCCGGCGATCGTCGGTGAGCCGGGCCGCAGCACGGTCGCCTGCTGGTGCAGCGACCGCCACCAGACCACCGACATGTGCACGATCGGGACGTCGATGAAGCCGACCACGCCGACCACCGCGGACCAGCGGGCCCGGCGGGCCGGGCTGTCGGCCACCTTCCGCAGCGAGAGGTAGCCGGCGTAGATGAGCAGCAGCAGCGCGGTCGTGGTCAGCCGCGGGTCCCAGGTCCACCAGGTGCCCCAGACCGGGCGGCCCCACAGGGACCCGAGCACGATGGTCAGCGCGCAGAACACGACGCCGACCTCGGCCGAGGACACCGCGATGCGGTCCCAGTGGATCCGCCCGGTCTTCAGGTAGCCGACGCTGGCGAGGAAGACCACGCCGAAGGACAGGAAGGCCACCCATGCGGCGGGCACGTGCACGTACATCAACCGCTGCACGTCACCCTGGTCAGCGTCCGCCGGGACGACCGCGAGGGCCACCACCGCCGTGACGAGCAGACCGAGCCACGTCGCCCAGCCGAGGATCCGCTGTGCTCGGACGGTGCCGAGCGCACTGAGCAGGCGATAGAAGCGCCGCATGGATGGCTCCTGTCAACTGACGTGCTGGACTACAGGGACAGCAGGTATTGCACGAGATCGCTCTGCTGCCGCGCCGACAGCCCGAGGTGGAACGTGCTGTCGTAGTGCTTGACCACCGAGAGCAGGTTCGGGAACCGACCGTCGTGGTAGAAGCCGCCCGTCTGGTGACTCCACAGGCCGGCCAGCGGGCTGGTCCGGTACATGTGGGTCGGCGAGCGGTCGGCCTCGAAGTTGTCGATGCCGATCTGGCTGCCCGGATGCAGGTTGTTGCCCGGCTCCGTGAACGTCGGCGGCACGTGGCAGGTCGAGCACTCGGCCCTGCCGTTGAACAACGCCTTCCCGCGCGCTGCCGCCGCCGGGTCGAACGACCCCTTCGGCGCCTTGGGTGCTCGCAACGAGAGCTGGTAGGCCTGCAACCCTGGCAACTTCGCGCTCACCAGGTCCACCGGTGGGTTCACGTGCCCGAAGTGGTTCTCGGCCGCGATCGGGAACTGGGCCGCGTTGTCCAACCGGGCGTCGAAGAAGGTGCCCTGCCCGTGCATCTCCAGCACCGCGACGAACGCGTTCCAGTACGGGATCGAGCCCCAGCCGGTCCAGGTGTGCAGGTTGACCCCGGCGAGGCCGAACGCCGGCGGGATCAGCGTCGCCGCCGAGGTGCCGTTGGGCTGGAACGCCTTGCCGTCCATGAACAGCTCGGCGTCGAACTTGCCCGGACCCCAGGCGTCGAGCACCTTGTGCACCGTCGCCACGTCGGTGTGCAGCAGCGAGGCGACCGGCTGAAGGTTCGGCGACAGGCCGATGATCGCGCCGACGTTGAGGTCGCGGTTGGCCCAGCCGTCGAGCCGGTGGCCGATGCCCGGCGCGAACGAGTTGTCCACTGTGGAGTGACAGAGGGCGCACTCGATGCCGACCGAGTTGAGCCGGCCGTTCCGGTCGAAGAA
>DATBFW010000020.1:0-3167 GCA_036558285.1 Mycobacteriales bacterium
CGCGCGACCTGGGACAGCGGGGCCTGGAACAGGCCGGCCGCCTTGGCCAGCGAGCCGGTCATGGCGCCGGCCAGCTTGGCCAGCAGCACCTCACGCGGCTCGACGTCGGCCAGCTGCCGGATCTCGGCCGGCGAGAGGACCTTGCCGTCCAGCACACCGCCCTTGATCACCAGCAGCGGGTTGGTGCGCGAGAAGTCGCGCAGGCCCTTGGCGGCCTCGACCGGGTCGCCCTTGATGAAGGCGATCGCGGTGGGGCCGGTGAGCAGCTCGTCCGCGACCGGGAACCCGGCCTCGGCAGCGGCCCGCTTGGTCAGCGTGTTCTTCACGACCGCGTACGTCGTGTCGCTGCCGAGCGACCGGCGCAGCTGGGTGAGCTGGGACATCGTCAGCCCGCGGTACTCGGTCAGCACCGCCGCGGACGAGCCCTGGAACCGCTCGGTGATCTCGGCGACGGCCGCGATCTTCTCCTGGTTCGCCACGTGCCTCCTCTCTCGTGCTCGGGCCGGCATCCGGGCCCGGAAACGAGAGACGCCCCGGCGCAGGGCGCACGGGGCGGGCGCAGGTCAGGCGACCCGCGGCAACACCGTCCATCCTGCGCGGGTCGCCCGTCTCGTGACGGGACCTTCGGCTGGGCGAACCCAGCGGCCAGCGGTCATCGGTGGAACTTGCCCAACCAGGGTACCCCGCGTCCGGCGCCGGCTCGAATCGCCAGGTCAATCCGGCGGGCGGAGGGTCCCGTCCGCCCCGACCCGCATCGCCGTTCGGCCGAAGTCCTCCCCGGACAGTCGCCGTACCAGGGAGATCGCGGCGCCGTCCGGGTCGGGCTCCGGGTAGCCGGGCTGCACATGGCGGGTCGACCGGAGCAGGCCGCCGACCCAGCTGCCGTCGGCCCGGAAGGTGAGCTGGATGATCGCGGTCGTGCCGAGCACGCCGGCGGTGGACAGCACGCGGTAGCCGACCAGGTTGCCCATGGAGTACGCGACGGGGCGGCCGGCTACCACCTCCGCGCCGCGGACCACGTGCGGGCCGGCACCGAGCACGGCGTCCGCTCCGGCGGCCACCGCGGTCCGGGCGAACGCGCGCAGGTCGCCGCGGTCCTCACCGAACGCCAGCTCCCGGCCGGCCGGCACGTGCAGCGCATCGGCGCCCTCGGCGCCGCCGTGGAAAACGACGATCACGATGTCCGCCTCCGTGGCGGCACGGCGGACGAGCGAACGTATGGCGGCGGGATCGTTCAGCGGGGCGGCCCACCCGTACGGGGCGAAACCGACGACGGCGACCCGCACGCCGCGGACCGTGGTGACAGCGATCTCGTCCGGTCCACCGGTCGTGAGCATCCCGTTGGTCCGGACCACCTGGCGGGTCTGGACGAGGCCCGCGTCGCCGTGGTCGTGCGCGTGGTTGTTCGCCAGGCTGAGCACGTCGTAGCCGGCCCGCGCGAACAGCCGCCCGTACGCCGGCGGCGCCCGGAAGGCGACGCAGTCGGTCGAGCCGGCGCCGCACTTGGAGCTGCCGGCGACGTCGGTCAGCGTCCCCTCGAGGTTGCCGATCATCACGTCCGGCGCCTGCACGTACGGGGTGACCGCGCCGAACAGTCGGGCCGGGTCCGGTGGGAGGCCGGCGTCGACGCTGGCCGGCACCGCGTCCCCGGACCAGCCGATCGTCACGGTCGGCGGCGCGCTCGGCGTCGGCACGGCGGTGGTCGTCGCCGGCGCGGGCGGCCGGGACGTGCTCGGCGGCCCCGAGCTCGCCGCCGGCGTCGCCGGATCCCCGCTGCACGCCGCCGCAAGCGACAGCGCGGCCACGGCCGCTGCAAGACCCCCCCGTCCCCGCACGTCGCGCAGCCTAGAACCCGAACCGAACACGCCGCACATGCGGTGCGGCCGCTCCGACCAGAATGCGACGGCGCCCCGGTCCGGGAGGGACCGGGGCGCCGTGGGTGCTCTGCTCAGCTGGCCGTTTCGTCGACCAGCAAGTTGCGCGTCGCGTTCGGGTCGACCGGGATGCCCGGGCCCATCGTCGTCGCGAACGTGACCTTCTTCAGGTACTTGCCCTTGGCCGCGGACGGCTTCGCCCGCTGCACCTCGTCGAGCGCGGCGGCGTAGTTCTCCACCAGCTGCTCGACCGGGAAGCTGGCCTTGCCGATCACCAGGTGCAGGTTGGACTGCTTGTCCACCTTGAAGGTGATCTTGCCGCCCTTGATGTCGGCGACGGCCTTGGCGACGTCCATCGTCACGGTGCCCGTCTTCGGGTTGGGCATCAGGCCGCGGGGGCCGAGGATCCGGGCGATCCGGCCGACCTTCGACATCTGGTCGGGCGTGGCGATCGCCGCGTCGAAGTCCAGGAAGCCCTCCTGGATCCGGGCGATCAGGTCGTCCGCGCCGACGATGTCCGCGCCGGCGGCCTCGGCCTCGGCGGCCTTCGGACCGGACGCGAAGACGATCACCCGGGCGGTCTTGCCGGTGCCGTGCGGCAGGTTGACCGTGCCGCGGACCATCTGGTCGGCCTTGCGGGGGTCGACGCCGAGCCGCATCGCGACCTCGACGGTCGCGTCGTACTTCGTGGTCGAGGTCTGCTTGGCCAGCCGCGCCGCGGCGAGCGGCGAGTAGAGCCGGGTCTTGTCGACGTTCTCGGCCGCGGACCGGTATGCCTTGCTGCGCTTCACTACTGCGTTCCTCCTGTGGTCATGGCGGACCCGGAGCGCTCCGGGCCCTCCCACGTACTGCTGGGTTGCGTCCTGTTACAACGCTCAGTCGGCGACGGTGATGCCCATCGACCGGGCCGTTCCGGCGATGATCCGCTCGGCGTGGTCGAGGTCCTTGGCGTTGAGGTCGGGCATCTTGGCCTGCGCGATCTCCCGCACCTGGTCCCGGGTCACCGTGGCGACCTTGGTCTTGTGCGGCTCGCCGGAGCCCTTCTCCACGCCCGCGGCCGCGAGCAGCAGCTTGGCCGCCGGCGGCGTCTTGGTGACGAACGTGAAGCTCCGGTCCTCGTACACCGAGATCTCGACCGGAACGACCTGGCCGCGCTGCGACTCGGTCGCGGCGTTGTACTGCTTGCAGAACTCCATGATGTTCACGCCGTGCTGGCCCAGCGCGGGGCCGACCGGCGGGGCCGGCGTCGCCTGACCGGCCTTGATCTGCAGCTTGATGACTGCAGTGAGCTTC
>DATBFW010000021.1:0-16612 GCA_036558285.1 Mycobacteriales bacterium
GATCGAGCTCGAGGACCCCTGGGAGAAGATCGGCGCCGAGCTGGTCAAGGAGGTCGCCAAGAAGACCGACGACGTCGCGGGTGACGGCACCACCACCGCCACCGTGCTGGCCCAGGCGCTGGTGCGCGAGGGTCTGCGCAACGTCGCCGCCGGCGCCAACCCGATGGCCCTGAAGCGGGGCATCGAGAAGGCCGTCGAGCAGGTCTCCGAGGCGCTGACCAGCACCGCCACGGAGGTCGAGACCAAGGAGCAGATCGCCGCGACCGCGTCGATCAGCGCCGCCGACACCACCGTCGGGGAGATCATCTCCGAGGCGATGGACAAGGTCGGCAAGGAAGGCGTCATCACCGTCGAGGAGAGCAACACCTTCGGCCTCGAGCTCGAGCTCACCGAGGGCATGCGCTTCGACAAGGGCCACATCTCGGCCTACTTCGTGACCGACAACGAGCGCATGGAGACCGTGCTCGACGACCCGTACATCCTGGTCGTCAACTCGAAGATCTCCGCGGTCAAGGACCTGCTCCCGCTGCTGGAGAAGGTCATGCAGTCGGGCAAGCCGCTCGTCATCATCGCCGAGGACGTCGAGGGCGAGGCCCTGGCCACCTTGGTCGTCAACAAGATCCGGGGCACCTTCCGCTCGGTCGCCGTCAAGGCCCCGGGCTTCGGTGACCGCCGCAAGGCGATGCTCGCCGACATCGCGATCCTCACCGGTGGCGAGGTGATCTCCGAGGAGGTCGGCCTCAAGCTGGAGAACGCGACGCTCGACCTGCTCGGCCGTGCCCGCAAGGTCACGACCACCAAGGACGAGACGACGATCGTCGAGGGCGCCGGTGACCCGGAGCAGATCGCCGGACGGGTCAACCAGATCCGCCAGGAGATCGAGAAGAGCGACTCCGACTACGACCGCGAGAAGCTGCAGGAGCGGCTGGCCAAGCTGGCCGGCGGCGTCGCGGTGATCAAGGTCGGCGCGGCCACCGAGGTCGAGCTGAAGGAGCGCAAGCACCGCATCGAGGACGCCGTTCGCAACGCGAAGGCGGCCGTCGAGGAGGGCATCGTCGCCGGTGGCGGCGTCGCGCTCGCCCAGGCGGCCAAGACCGCGTTCGAGAAGCTCGACCTCGACGGCGACGAGGCGACCGGTGCGAACATCGTCCGCATCGCGCTCGAGGCGCCGCTGAAGCAGATCGCGGTCAACGCCGGCCTCGAGGGCGGCGTCGTCGCGGAGAAGGTGCGCAACCTCGAGACCGGGCACGGCCTCAACGCCGCGACCGGCGAGTACGTGAACATGCTCGAGGCGGGCATCCCGGACCCGACCAAGGTCGTCCGGGCCGCCCTGCAGAACGCGGCCTCCATCGCCGGGCTGTTCCTCACCACGGAGGCCGTGGTGGCGGACAAGCCGGAGAAGACCTCGCCCGCGGCCGGCAACATGCCGGGCGCCGGTGACATGGACTTCTGAGTTCCCGCACCACCTCGACAGGGGCGGTCCGCTTCGGCGGGCCGCCCCTGTTGCGTCTACCGGGTCTCGCCGCGCAGTGCCGCGGCCGCGCCCTCCGGGCTGATGTCGTTGATCCAGACCTCGGCTCCGGACTCGCTGCCGGCGAGGTACTTGAGCTTGCCGGCGGCGCGGCGGATCGAGAACACCTCGGCGTGCAGATGCATCAGCTCGCGGTCGTTGCGGGCCGGCGCCTGCATCCAGGCCGCGATGTACGGCGTCGGGGTCGGGAACAGGCGGTCGAACCGCTGCAGCAGGTCCAGGTACGCCCTGGCCACCGCCGCCCGCTCGGCGTCGGTCAGCGCCGGCAGGTCCGGCACGTGCCGGCGCGGGTAGACGTGCGCCTCGTACGGCCACCGGGCGGCGTGCGGGACGACGACCGTGACGAGGTCGTTCTCGGCGACGATCCGGGTGCCGGCGCGGCGCTCGGCGGCGAGCAGGACGCAGTGCAGGCACTCGCCGGTGCGCTCCCGGTAGCGGCGGGCCGACTCGATCTGGCGGCGCAGTCGCGGCGGGACGAACGGGTAGGCGTAGATCTGCCCGTGCGGGTGGGAGAGCGTGACGCCGATCTCCTCGCCCCGGTTCTCGAACACGAAGACTTGCTCGACCTCGGGCATCGCGTTGAGGTCGCGCGTGCGGTCGACCCAGGCGGCGAAGACCGTGTCGACCCGCTCCGGCGGCAGCGAGGCGAACGCGGCCGAATGGTCGCTGGTGAAGCACACGACCTCGGCCCGGCCGACGCCGGCGCGCCGGGTGAACAGCGGGTCGTCATCGGCGAGGTCGTCCGGGTCGGGGCCGAGCAGCGCGCCGGTCTCCAGCGACGGGAACCGGTTCTCGAACACGACGACCTCGTAGTCGTCGGCCGGGATCTCGGTGTGCCGGCCGTCCCGGGACGGGTCGAGCGGGCATTCGTCTGGTGGCGGCAGGAAGGTCCGGCCCTGCCGGTGGGAGGCGATCACCACCCACTGGTCGAGCAGCGGGTCCCAGCGGATCTCCGACGCGGTCGTCGTGCGGGGCAGGTCCCTGGTGTCCTTCGCATCTCGGACCACGCCCGGCTCGGCGTCGAAGTAGTAGAGCACCCGCCCGTCGGCAAGCCGCGTCTCCGCCCGATACGCCACCCCGCGCCTCCGATCACCGGCTTCTGGCGGGAAACGTACCCGCTGAGCCGGAGGCCCCGGGTCCGTGAACGTCGCGCCCGCGACGGGCGGGAGTCGGGTCAGTCCGGCGGTAGGGCCAGCCACATCTGCTCGCCCTCGGACATCCGGCCGGTCGGGGTGAGTCCGATCCGCTCGGCGACCCGTTCCGAGCCGACGTGGCCGGGGACGATGTAGGCCTCGATCCGGCGTACCCCGCGCGCCCGCAGCAGCCCGACCAGCTCGACCGCCGCGGTGGTCGCGTACCCGCGGCCCTGCCAGGGCAGCCCGATGACCCAGGCGACCACCGCGCGGGCGCCCTCGTGCACGGTCGCCTGCACGTAGCCGACCGCGGTGCCGTCGACCCGGACGACCCAGTTGAGCCACTCCTCGCGGCCGTCGACGGAGCGGCCGACGACCTGGCGGCGATACTGCTCGGTGAGCTCGCCGAGGGTCGGCGGCCGGCCGCCGATGTACGAGTACAGCTCGGGCGCGCCGAGCACCTGCACCATCTCCGCCGCGTCGGCCACCCGCAGCGGTTCGAGCTGGATCACCCCGCTGCGAGCAGGTCGTCGGCGTCGACGATCGTGTACGCGTACCCCTGCTCGGCGAGGAACCGCTGCCGGTGCGCCGCGTACTCCTGGTCCAGGGTGTCGCGAGCGACGACCGTGTAGAAGTGCGCCGTGCCGCCGTCGGACTTCGGCCGCAGCACCCGGCCGAGCCGCTGCGCCTCCTCCTGCCGCGACCCGAACGTGCCGGACACTTGGATCGCCACCGACGCCTCCGGCAGGTCGACGGAGAAGTTGGCCACCTTGGACACGACCAGCGTGCTGACCTCGCCGGCGCGGAACGCGTCGTAGAGCCGCTCCCGCTCCCGGGTGGTGGTCGAGCCCTGGATGATCGGCGCGTCGAGCTCCTCGCCGAGCGTGTCGAGCTGGTCCAGGTACGCGCCGATGACCAGGACCTGGTCGCCGCGGTGCCGGTCGACCAGCGCGCGCACCACCGGCAGCTTGGTCCGGGCGGTCGCGCCGACCTTGTACCGGTCCTCCGGCTCGGCCGTCGCGTACTCCATCCGCTCGGCGTCGGTGAGCGTCACCCGCACCTCGGTGCAGTCGGCCGGGGCGATGTAGCCCTGCGACTCGATGTCCTTCCACGGCGCGTCGTACCGCTTCGGACCGATGAGGGAGAACACGTCGCCCTCCCGGCCGTCCTCGCGCACCAGCGTCGCGGTCAACCCGAGCCGGCGGCGGGACTGGAGGTCGGCGGTGAGCCGGAAGATCGGCGCCGGCAGCAGGTGCACCTCGTCGTACACGATCAGGCCCCAGTCCCGGCTGTCGAACAGCTCGAGGTGCCGGTATTCGCCCTTCCGCCGGGTGGTCATCACCTGGTAAGTGGCGATCGTGACCGGGCGGATCTCCTTGCGCTCGCCGCTGTACTCGCCGATCTCCTCCTCGGTCAGGCTGGTCCGGGCGATCAGTTCCCGCTTCCACTGCCGGCCGGCGACCGTGTTCGTCACCAGGATCAGCGTGGTCGCCTGCGCCTCGGCCATCGCCGCCGCGCCGACCAGCGTCTTCCCGGCGCCGCAGGGCAGCACGACCACGCCGGAGCCGCCGGCCCAGAAGCCCTGCACCGCCTCCACCTGGTACGGCCGCAGCGACCAGCCGTCCTCCCGCAGCGCGATCGGATGCGCCTCGCCGTCGACGTAGCCGGCCAGGTCCTCGGCCGGCCAGCCGATCTTGAGCAGCGCCTGCTTGAGCCGCCCGCGCTCGCTCGGGTGCACCAGGATCGTGTCCTCGTCGACCCGGGCGCCGAGCATCGGGGCGATCTTCTTCTGCCGGACGACCTCCTCGAGCACCGCCCGGTCGAGGCTGACCAGCGCCAGCCCGTACACGGGGTACTTGACCAGCTGGAGCCGGCCGTACCGGTCCATGGTGTCGGCGACGTCGACGAGCAACGCGTGCGGCACCGCGTACCGGGAATACCGGACCAGGGCGTCGACGACCTGCTCGGCGTCGTGGCCGGCGGCACGCGCGTTCCACAGCCCGAGCGGGGTCAGCCGGTACGTGTGCACGTGCTCGGGTGAGCGCTCCAGCTCGGCGAACGGCGCGATCGCCGCGCGGGCGTCCGCGGCGAGCGGGTGGTCGACCTCGAGCAGCAGGGTCTTGTCGGACTGGACGATGAGCGGGCCGTCGGTCACGGTTCTCCAAGCGGCGGGGTTGAGCGGGGGTTGGGCAACGACACAGTGTGCAACGCGCGCTCGTGGGTCGCGAATCCCTCCCAGAAATCCGGAGCTAACGGTCCGTGAGGACGGACGCACGGACGAAAGTCAGCTGTACCTCCGGTGAGTGCGGTTCGATCCAGGTGAATTTTGACCGCATGAGTTGCCCCGTGCTGGAAGTACGCGGATGCTGCCTCAGGGTGAGGAGAGGGGGGCGGCGCGTGCAAGAGCGGATGTTGGAGATCGCGCTGCGCGCTGCTGTGCTCCACGACGCCACCGGTCGCACCCTGCGCAGCCTCGGTGACCTGGTCGGATCGCTCGCCCCCGCGGACCCTGCCGAACCGGCGGGTGAGCCGCCCGCGCTCGCCGCCGACCTCGCGCTGGCCGACGCGGTGAGCGCGCTGCTGTCCGGACCACACGCGAGCGCGGCGTCGCTGTCCGTCGTCAACTGCGACGGCGACCAGGTCACGTACTCGGCCAGGGACGTGTTCGCGACCCTCGCCGCCGCGCTCGCCCACTCGACCCTCTTCGACCCGCTGACCGGGCTGCCCACCAGGCGCTGGCTGCTCGACGAGGTCGACCGCCGGCTGGCCGGGGCCTCGCCGGCGCGCCCGGTCGGCGTCCTGCAGGTCGAGCTCGGCCAGCTCAAGGACATCAACGACAGCCTCGGGTACGAGCTCGGCGACGCGCTGATCAAGGAGGCGGCGCGGCGGCTGGCCACCGCGATCGGGCCGCCGGACGCGGTCGGTCGGCTGGTCGGTGACGAGTTCGCGATCGTGCTCGGCGACCTGCCGGCGGACGACCCGATCGCCGGCGCCACCGAGTGCGCCCGCCGGGTGCTCGACCTGCTCGCCGAGGGCGTGCGGCTCGGCGAGCACGAGCTGCAGATGCAGCCCAGCGTCGGCGTCTGCGTCGTCGACGGCGACCCGATCAGCGCCGAGCACGTGCTCCGCCGCGCCGACAGCGCGATGACCAGGGCGAAGATGTCCGGCCGCGGCCGGGCCGAGCTCTACGACCCGAACGCCGACCGGCCCGTGGACCGGCTCTCGCTCACCATGCGGCTGCGCGAGGCGCTGGCCGCCGACGCCTTCTCGCTGCACTGGCAGCCGATCCACCGGTTGCGCGACGGCGCTCTGGTCGGCGCCGAGGCGCTGGTGCGCTGGCAGGACGAGAACGGCGCGTACGTGCCGCCGGACGAGTTCATCCCGTACGCGGAGACGGTCGGGCTGATCGTGCCGATCGGCGCGATGGTGCTGGACTCGGCCGCCTGGCAGGCCGCCCGCTGGCGCGCCCGCGGGCTGTCGCTGCCGGTCAGCGTCAACCTGTCGCCGCAGCAGATCGTCGGCTCGGACGTGGTCGCCGAGGTGCGCGCGGCGCTCGGCCGGCACGGCGTCGACCCGTCGATGCTGCGCCTGGAGCTGACCGAGACCGCGGCGGTCACCGACTTCCCGGTCACCCGCCAGCGGCTGGCCGAGCTGCGCGAGCTGGGCGTCGGGCTGTCCCTGGACGACTTCGGCACCGGCTACTCGTCGCTGCGGCTGCTCCGGGAGCTGGCCGTGGACGACGTCAAGGTCGACCGGTCGTTCGTCCAGGGCGTGGACGTCAACGGCGCCGACGCGGCGATGGTCCGGCTGGTGGTCGAGACCGCGCACGCGCTCGGGCTCACCGTCACCGCCGAAGGGGTCGAGCGGGCGGAGCAGCTGACCGCGCTGGCCGAGCTCGGCTGCGACTCGGTGCAGGGCTTCCTGCTCGGTGCGCCGGTCCCGGTGGACGACTTCGACGTGGTCGGCGACGCCGCCCGAGCGCTGTGCGAGCCGGCCACCGCCCGCGCCGCCGCGAACGCCTGACGGCCCGCCCCGTCCTGACCGGCCCGCCCCGCCCTGACCGGCCGCCCTGACCGGCCGCCCTGACCGGCCGCCTGACCGGCCGCCTGACTGGCCGCCTGACCGGCCGCCGCGCCTGATTGTCAGTCCCAGGGTGTCGGCGGCGGGCGCTGCCAGCTCATCCGGCCGTCGTCCAACCGCAGCTCGGCGTCCAGCTCGGCCGCGGCCTCGGCGTCGTGGGTCGCCATCACCACCACCGCGCCGGCCCTGGCCTCGGCCCGCAGCGCGTCGACGACCCGCTGCCGGTTCGCCGCGTCCAGGTCGCTGGTCGGCTCGTCGGCCAGCACGACCGCGGGGGCGGCGGCGAGCGTGCGGGCCAGCGCGACCCGCTGCTGCTGGCCGCCGGACAGCTCGTCGACCAGGTGGTTGGCGGAGTCCTCCAGGCCGAGCAGGGCGAGCGCGGCGGCGGCCCGGGCCAGCGCGTCAGCCGCCGGCACCCCTGCGGCCAGCAGCGGCATCACCACGTTCTCCTCGGCGGTGAGGAACGACGGCAGCCCGTTGCCCTGCGGGGTGAGCGCGATGCCCCGGCCGGCCGCCTCGGTCCGACCGGCGACCGGCACCCCGCCGAACTCGACCGTGCCCGTGTGCGCGGTCGCGCCGGCCAGGGCCCAGAGCAGGGACGACTTGCCAGCACCGGACGGCCCGGTGACGGCCAGCGTCCGCCCCGGCGGGACCACGAACGTGGCCGGCCGGACGGCGAGCAGCGCGCCGTACCGGACCTCGACGCCGTCGACCCGCAGCGGCCCCGGCGCCCTCACGGCGACCCCCCGGCGGCCGGGTCCTCGACCTCGAGCAGGAACCCCTCGGGGACGTGCCGCACCCGCACCAGCGTGCCCGGCGGCAGGCTCGGCAGCGTGTGCGCCGGCAGCGGCAGGAACCCGTCCGCGGTGACCACGGCGTACTCCTCGCCGAGCCGGCCCTCGCCGCCGATCTTGCCGTCCCGGATGGTGACCGTGCGCGGCAGCCGCTGGGCCACCGCGGGGTCGTGGGTGACCAGCAGCACCGTGGTGCCGAGCTCGCGGTTCGCCCGGGCGATCGCCTGCAGCACGGTGTCCCGGGCCGCGTGGTCGAGCTGGCTGGTCGGCTCGTCCGCCAGCAGCAGCCCGGGCCCGGGCGCCAGCCCGACCGCCACCGCCGCGAGCTGCAGCTGCCCGGCCGGGAGCGCGGTCAGCGGGACGTGGGCGTGGTCGGCCAGCCCGACGGCGGTCAGGATCTCCCGCGGCGCCGCCAGGTCGGACCGGCGCCGGCGGGTCCAGCGCTGCGCGAACGCCACGTTCTGCTCGGGGTTGCGGTAGGGCACCAAGTTGCGCGCCGCGCCCTGCAGCATCATCGAGACCCTGGTCGCCCGCAGATCGTCGAGGTCGCGCTCGGCCAGGCCGGACAGCTCGGTCTCGCCGAGGAAGATCTTGCCTGCGCTCGGCCGGAACATCCCGCCGAGCAGGCTGAGCAGCGTGGACTTGCCGGCCCCGGACGGTCCGAGCAGGCCGACCAGCTCACCGCTGCGCACCTCCAGGTCGACGCCGGACAACGCGGCCACGTCGTGGCCCTCGGTGTGGTAGATGTGCACGAGCCGCTCCGTGCGCACCGGCAACCCGGTCACAGCACCTCCCGCACCCGCGAGAGCCGGGCCCGCGCGGCGACCGTCCGCCCGCACAGCCAGGCGACCAGCCCCAGCACCAGCAGCGCCGTGAGCAGCACGACCAGCACGCTGCCCCACGGCGCCGACAGGTCGAGCGTGGCGGCGTCCCGCGGCTCGGCGAACAGCGGCACGGTCGGCAGCGCCAGCAGCGCGCCGAGAAGCCCGCAGCCGGCGCCGACGAGGACGGCGAGCAGCACGATCGGCAGCTGCTCGCCGACCGCGACCCGGCTCAGACCGCGCCGTGGTACGCCGGTCAGCCCCAGGCAGGCGAGATCCCGGGACCGCCGCCGCCAGGTGCTGGCCACCAGCAGCACCAGCACGAGCGCGGCGAGCAGGAGCCCGACCGCCGCGGCCAGCACGCCGAGCTGCAGGCTCCAGGCCGGCACCGCGCTGTCGTACGAGTCCCGCACGTCGCTGACCCGGCGCAGTCCGGAGATCTCGATGCCGGCCCGCTGCAGCGCCGTCCGCACCTGGTCCAGCACGGCCGGGTCCTCGGTGTCGAACCAGGCCTGCATCCGCGCGGTCCTGCCGACCCTCGTGCCCCAGTGCTGCAGGAGACCGAGGTCCACCACGGCCGCCGGCCCGTCCACCGCCGGCGCCCGGGGCAGCGCGCCGATGCCGGCGAGGTTGAGCTGCCCGCCGTTGAGGGTGTTGCCGAGCACCGTGCCCGCCGACCGGGCGCCGGCAGGCGCGATGCCGGGTCCGACGATCAGGGCCGGCAGCGCGGCCGGGAAGAAGCGGGAGGCCAGCCCCAGCTGGTTCTTGCCGTCGCTGGACATCCGCACCACGAGCGCGCCCGGCGCCCCGGCCGCCACCTCGACCCGGTCGTCGTCCGCGACGCCCGACCGCCAGTCGGCGGCCGCGCCGGGCAGGTCGGTGCGCCCGCCGGGGACGCGGACGTCGGAGATCGTGAGGCGGCCGCTGTACCCGGTGCCGTAGTAGGCCGAGACGGCGAACTGGACGACCGTGCAGCCGGCCTGGCAGGGCACGTCCGCCCGCAGGGTCGCCGGCTTGTCGCTGGTCGGGATCAGACCGAGGTCGATGTTCTTCTGGTCGCCGAGCGCGTCCAGCAGCTGGAGCTGGAGGTGGGCGGCGGCGTCGTTCACGACCCGGAACCGTTCCGGGGTCAGCCGCAGGGAGATCGCGTTCCCGGTCAGGCCGAGCCGGCGGCCGGTCGGCACCCGCAGCTGCGACCACGGCACGGCGGAGGCATCGGCGTCCGGGAGCAGCGCGACCCGGCCGAAGGCGTCCGGGTCGACGGCCAGCGTGGTCCGGAACGACTTGTCACCGGTCAGCCGGACCACCGGGGTCGCGTGCCCGCCGCCGGCGCCGGCCAGCGCCGCCGCCGCGCTGGCCACGTTGGTCCCGGTGAGGTCGGCGACCATCGGGGCGCCGTTGTCCCGCTCGGCCGCCAGCTGCCGGTTCCGATCGCCGACGCTGACCGCGTACGTGGAGAACACCAGCAGTGCCGAGGCGACGGTGACCACCGTGACGACCCGCCGGGTGGCCGGCCGGCGGGCGACGGCGAGCAGCGCCAGCGCCGCCGCGTACGCGCCGCGGGCGGTCAGCCGCCGGCCCAGCCAGGTGGCGACCGGCACGATCAGGTACGCGAGCAGCAGGCCGGCGATCAGCGCCAGCAGGGCGGGCGAGGCCGCCGCGAGCGGGCCGGTGAGGCTTCCGGTCGCGAACGCGAGCACCGCGGTGCCGGCCGCGGCGATCACGACCGCGTCGACCGCACCGAGTCCCCAGCCCCGTTGCCGGGTCGGCACGGTGCGCAGCAGCGCGGAGATCCCGTCCCGGGTGCCGGAGGCGGCCGCCGCCCAGGTCAGCGCGGCCAGCAGCACGGCGGCGCCGACCACCGCCAGCCAGAACCCGGCACCGAGTTCGAACGGGGCCGCTCCGTCCAGCACGGTGCGCCGGGCCACGGTGGCCAGGCCGAGCCCGATCGCGGTGCCGACCGGTACGCCGACGAGGACCACCGGCAGCAGTTCGGACATCACCAGCCGCCGCCCGCCGCCCCGGCCGGCGCCGCGCAGCCGGGCCACCGCCACCTCGGTCCGCCGCTGCTCGACGGCGGCGCCGAGCGTCAGGCCCAGCACGAACAGCGCGAGCAGGCCGAGCTGGATCATCAGCAGCGGCACGGTGACCAGCGCCTGCCGGCGGCCGCGGTCGATGGTCGAGCCGATTCCCGGCAGGCCGGACTGCACGTCGGCGAGCACGGCGCCGGTCGGGTTGATGGACTGCCCGAGGTCGTCCACCTCGACCGCGCTCTGGTCGGCCATGTCGGTGACCATCGCGCCGGCGCGCAGCATCCGGTCGACGTCGACCGTCCGCCGGTCCAGGTTGAAGGTGACGCTGTTGACCGGGTCGATCCAGCGCGGCGCGGTGAACGTGGCCGGCGCCGTGAGCCAGGTGTCGTGCGCCGGCCGGTACGGCGGCTGGGTGTCCACCGAGCCCGAGACGCCGGCCAGCACCTGGTCGTCCCAGTACGGCGCCGGGGTCTGCCGGTAGATGCCGGTCACCCGCAGCCCCACGGTCGGCAGCGTGCCCTGCTGCTGCACCGCCGGCAGCTCGACGACCGGGACGGCGGAGCCGACGGTCAGGCCGAAGTTCTTCTGGTCGGCGGCGGTGACCGCGATGTCCCCGGCGCGGGACGGGCAGCCGCCGGCCAGCCAGCTGACGTGCTCGCACGCCTCGGCCCGCCACTGCAGGACGCCGACCGGCGACCGCTCGGTCTGGTCGGCCCGGGTGACGAGCAGCGAGGTGCCGTCGATGCGCGACTCGAACCAGGACCGGTCGGCCGCCGGAAGCAGGCCGGCCAGCTGGTCCAGGGTCGCGGGCTCGTAGCTGGGCGAGCCGACCCCGAACCGGAACCGCGACAGCGACCGGACCTGGACCGCGGTCGCGCTGGTCGGCGCCGAGTCCACGCTCAGCCGGGTCAGCGCCTGCTGCATGGCGCGGTCGTACAGCGGAGCGAGCACGGTGCAGGCCGTGATCAGCGCCGACAGGGCGAGCAGCACGAGCGCCTGCAGACGCCGGTACCGGATCGCTGCCCACACGCCGACAGCTTCTCACCTGCGCCGTTCTCCGGCCCGGTGCAGCGCGCCCGGCGGTCAGGCCGGGACGAACGTGATGCGGTCCAGCGGCGGCGGGGCGAGCGGCGACGCCGGTGTCGAAACCGCAGCGAGGTACTCGACGAAGGCGTTGGTGTCCAGGTCGCCGACGAGCCGGTTGGTCCCTCCGGCCACCATCAGTCTTCCGGCAGCGCGTCGTCGGCGAGTACGGAGACCGAGGTGATGCGGTGCAGGGCGAACGTGCGCATCTCGTCCCGCTGGTGGTCGTAGCCGTGCAGGTAGCCACCGTTCACCGAGGCCGGTTCGACGATCCGCTGAGAGGCTGCGCCCTGCGCGTTGACGTACCCGAGCAGCACCGCCTGGTTCGCCGCCGCCGCGTCCCGGAGCAGGCCGAGCGTCGTCGCGGTGGTCACCCCGGGCACGTCCACCGCCGCGGACACCGCCTGCGCGGCCGACCGCAGCGCCCGGTCGCCCGCGCGCACCGCCCGGACCAGCTCGGCCAGCTGGGTGTCGGCGACCGCGGGCGGCTCCGCGGCCCGGGGCAGCGCCGGCCGTCCCGCGGCCCGGCGGGCGTCCGGCCGGGTGATCACCACGGCGCCGTCCGGCGACTCCGCCACCGGCGCATACCCGGCCTCGCGCAGCACGGCCAGCATCCGCTCCACGCCCGCCTTCGCGACCACCACGGTCGGCGCGATCCGGCGCAGCCGCAGCGAGTCGGCCTTCCGGTCGGCGACCACCGCGGCCAGCAGCGCCTCGTCGTCGCAGCGCAGGTAGGACCCGGCGGACCCGGCCCGCAGCGCGCCGTGCCGCCGGGCCACGTCGTCGATCAGGTACGTCAACCCCTGTGGAACCGGGGTGCGGGACCGCGCCCGGAACAGCTCGTGCAGGTCGGCGGCGGACCGGCCGGCGTCCAGCGCCCGCCGCGCGGTCGCCTCGGTGACCCGGTAGACGGTGGCCGCCCCGGCCGACTCGACGTCCGCGACCAGCGCCATCTCCCGGGCCAGGTCGACCTCCAGCGGGCCGGGCACGACGACGGTCAGGTCGGCCTGGACGAGCACGTGGTCCACCGGCGGCGGCAGCCGCTCGGCCAGTGCGGTCGCCACTGCCGGCTCGGACCCGCCGGCCAGCAGCATCCGCCCGTACGAGGTGAGCGCACCGCGGCCGGTCAGCCCGAGCAACTCGGACTCCCGCAGGATGCCGTCGACCAGGTCGGCGCGCTGCCCACTGCGTCGCGGTGACCGCCACGCCAGCTGGTCGGCGACCGCGGCCCCATCCAGCGCGGTGCCCGGCGGCAGGTCGGCAAGCACCGACAGCACCCGGCGCCGGGTGCCGGGCGCGCTGGTCCGCTCCACCTCCATGGACAGCGGTGCCAGCGCCCGGCCGCGGTCGTCCCGCTGGCCGACCAGCGCCGGCAGCCGGGTCATCGACAGCCAGCACCCCGCCAGCCGGACCCAGCGCAGCGCCGCGTCCAGGCCGAGCCAGCCGTCGTACCGCTCGGTCGGCAGCCAGACCGGCTCCATGGTGCCGCCGACGTCGAGCAGCCCGGCCGCGCGGGCGGTCTCCAGCAACGCGGCCGCGGTGGGCTCGTCGGCGTCGACCACCTTCGCCGTGCGGCGCAGCTCGCGGACGCCGAGCCCGCCGGAACGCAGCTCCACCGGCGGCTCCAGCGCGTACGCCTCCAGCAGCGTCTCGACCAGCCGCAGCGCGGTGAGCACCTGTCCGGCGCCGGCGGCGTCCGCGGCGTCCGGGCCGACCTCGCGCGGCGCCGCATCCGGCGGCCGCAGCCGCGGCGGCCCCAGCGGCTCGTCGCCGCGGACCAGCAGGCCGACCTCGCGGGGTAGCTCGACCGTGTCCGAGTCGATGCCGACCAGCAGGCCGTGCGCGAGCAGCCAGCGCACCGGGGTGTCCGCGTCCTCGGCCGCGACCGGCCGGGTCGCGTCCCGGACCGAGCCGAGCGGCGGCCCGGCGGCGAGCTGGCGCAGCACCTCCCGCTCCCGGTCGCCGGCCAGCGCGAGCAGCCCGCGCAGCCGCGCCGGGTCGGACAGCGCCTCGGTCAGGATCGCGCCGGCCGCCGGTTGCCGGGCCTCCGGCAGCGCGAGCGCGGCCAGCACCGGCGCGAGCTGCGGCCCGGTCGCCGTGGTCAGCAGCGACCCGTACGGCCGGCCGAGCCCGCCGGCGTGCACCCCGACCACCTCGCGGACCGTGCCGGGCACGTGCAGCGCCGCGTCGTCGCCCCAGACCAGGGCCAGCGAGCGCAGCCGGTCCACCGCGGCCCGCAGTTCCGGCTCCGGCGCGGCGGGCAGCAGGTCGCGCACCGACCCGTACGAGCCGGCGGTGCCGGACAGCAGGGTGGCGGCGTAGCCGACGGCGCCGTTGCGGGCCGGGACGGCCTCGGTGGCCAGCACGACCGCGTCGAGCACCTGGAGGGTCCAGGCGTCGAGTCCCTCCAGCGCCCGCAGCACGGAGAACCGCACGCCGGCCCGGTTGGCCAGCGCGCCGAGGTCACCGGCGGCCGGGACCGCCAGGTCCGGGCGGGACCGCAGCAGGCCGGCCAGCATCTCGTCCGGCTGCGCGCGCAGCCAGTCGGCGAGGCTGCGGGCCCTGCTCTCGGTCATCCGGTCCAGAGTAGTCGCGAAGCCCGGGGCCGGACCCCGCGCTCAGGTCGCCAGGACGATCATGAAGATGATCAGCACGAGCAGTGCCGCCACCACCGCGACGCCGAGCCAGACCATCCGCTCCTCGACCGGCCACTGCGGCTGCTGGATGAAGTCGACGAACTCGCACTCGGCGTCGGTCTCCTCGGCCCGTACGCCGATCGGCACCCACCAGCGGCGCGGCCGGGTGCCGATCAGGTAGCGCGGGGCGGTGATGATCACGTCGAAGTCGTGGGTCTGCCGCGGCCGGAGCCGTTCCGGCGTGCGCGGCTCGCTCTGCTCGCCGCGGATCGCCCGCCGCGCGACCCGCATGAGCTCCTCGCGGCGGCGATCGTCGTCGCGGACCCAGTACTTCATCGTCACCCGCTGGGCGTCCACCCGCAGCGGGATGTTGCCGTCGTTGCGGACGTGCACCCGCAGCTGGACCGGCACCTCGCCCTGCACGACCGGCGGGGTGGCGCCGACCGGCCGGGTCGCCATCGACGGCGACGGCTCGACGCCGATCCGGGCGGTGCAGGTGAACAGGACCTGCTCGGTCTTCTCGTCGATCACCACCGCGTGCAGGTCGTACGCGTGCCCGCCCTCGGGCCGGGTGTCCTCCGGGCGCACCTCCAGCGGGATCTCCTGCTGCCGGCGGGACTGGAGCTCGAGCCGGGGCTGCCGGCGCGGGCGGGTGTAGCGGGCCAGCGGACCGGCCAGCTCGACCCGGACCAGCCGGGCGACCGTGTCGTGGTTGTCCAGCACGAGGGTGAGCCGGGCCGCCTCGCCAGGATCGGTACGCCGGAAGTCGGGCGCGAACTGGGCACGGATCAGCGAGTCCCGCGGTCCACCCGGCTCGTGCGGCGCGCTCATCCGGCCTCCCGTTCACAGCGTGCTCGTGATCGTGCCCGGTAATGGTGACAGACGTGGGCCGCGAACCGGGGTAGCGATGACAGGACGACCCGGCTCGCGAGACACTGCGCGCAGCGTGATCGTGAAGTCCTGGAGTCGAGGAGGTCGGCGATGGCCGAGTCCGAGCACCGTGACCGGGGCATCGTGCCCGATGGCCACCTGCCGGTGAGCGAGTTCGCAGCCGAGCGGCCGGGACCACTTTCACCGTTCGGCGAGGACGTGGAGTTCCCGCTGCCGCCGGACAAGGTGGCCTACGTGCACCCGGCGGCGGAAGACCGCCCGAAGCTGGCCCGCGACCCGTACAGCTGGGACTGACCCGTGGCCGCGTCGTACGCCAGCGGCACCTCGACGGTGCCGCTGCTCGGCGAGACGATCGGGGACAACCTGCGCCGGACCGTGTCCCGCTTCGGCGACCGCGAGGCGCTGGTCGACCGCGGCTCCGGCCGGCGGTTCACCTACACCGAGCTGCTCGACGCGGTCGAGGCGCTCGCCGCCGGGCTGGTCGAGGCCGGCGTGCGCAAGGGCGACCGGGTCGGCATCTGGGCACCCAACCGGTGGGAATGGGTGATCCTGCAGTACGCGACCGCCGACATGGGCGCGATCCTGGTCAATATCAACCCGGCGTACCGGACGCACGAGCTGGAATACGTGCTCAACCAGGCCGGCGTCTCGATGCTGGTGGCCGCGCCGGCGTTCAAGACCAGCGACTACCGCGCGATGGTCGGCGAGGTGCGGGACCGTTGCCCGCAGCTGGGATCGGTGGTCTTCCTCGGCGACCCCTCCTGGGACGCGCTCAACCAGGGCGACCGCTCGGTGCTGCCGGAGATCAGGGCCGGACTCAGCTTCGACGACCCGATCAACATCCAGTACACGTCCGGGACCACCGGGTTCCCGAAGGGTGCGACGCTCTCGCACCACAACATCCTCAACAACGGCTTCTTCGTCGGCGAGCTGTGCTCGTACACGGAGGACGACCGCGTCTGCATCCCGGTGCCCTTCTACCACTGCTTCGGCATGGTGATGGGCAACCTCGGCGCCACCTCGCACGGGTCGTGCATGGTGATCCCGGCCGAGGGCTTCGACCCGCGGGCCACGCTGGAGGCGGTCGCGGCCGAGCGGTGCACCTCGCTGTACGGCGTGCCGACGATGTTCATCGCCGAGCTGGGCGACCCCTCGTTCGGCTCGCACGACCTGTCCTCGCTGCGGACCGGGATCATGGCCGGCTCGCCCTGCCCGGTCGAGGTGATGAAGCGGGTCGTCACCGACATGGGCATGACCGAGGTGACGATCTGCTACGGGATGACCGAGACGTCACCGGTGTCCACCCAGACCAGGGCGACCGACGACCTGGAGCGCCGGGTGTCCACGGTCGGGCAGGTCCACCCGCACGTGGAGATCAAGATCGTCGATCCTGCGACCGGGCTGGTCGTCCCGCGCGGGACGCCGGGTGAGTTCTGCACCCGGGCCTATTCGGTGATGCTCGGCTACTGGGACGAGCCGGAGAAGACCGCCGAGGTGCTCGACGCCGCCGGCTGGATGCACACCGGCGACCTGGCCGAGATGGACGACGCGGGCTACGTCAACATCGTCGGGCGGATCAAGGACATGGTCATCCGCGGCGGCGAGAACGT
>DATBFW010000022.1:0-16002 GCA_036558285.1 Mycobacteriales bacterium
GGCCAGCACTACGTGGTCCGGCTGACCGCCGAGGACGGCTACAGCGCCAGCCGGTCCTACTCGGTGAGCTCGCCGCCGGAGGACACCGGCGTCGTCGAGCTGACCGTCGACCGGCTGCCCGACGGCGAGGTCTCGCCGTACCTGACCGAGGTGCTCGTCGCCGGTGACGAGGTCGAGGTGCGCGGCCCGATCGGCGGCTACTTCGCCTGGCGCGGGGAGAGCCCGCTGCTGCTGGTGGCCGGCGGGTCCGGGGTCGCGCCGGTCATGGCGATGCTGCGCTCGCGCCGGCTGTCCCGCCCGGACGTGCCGGCGCGGCTGCTGTTCTCCGTCCGCTCGCCGGACGAGCTGATCTTCGCCGACGAGCTCGGCGAGGAGACGACGATCGTCTACACCCGCTGGACCCCGGACGGCTATCCCCGCCGCGCCGGCCGGATCACCGCCGCGGACATCGAGGCGGTCGCGTTCGAGGGCGGCCCGGCGTACGCGTGCGGCTCGTCCGGGTTCGTCGAGGCGGCGGCGCGGCTGCTGGCCGGCGTCGGGTACGGCCGGTCCCGGATCCGGCTGGAGCGCTACGGCCCGTCCTCCGACCAGGGCCTGTAGGCCCCGCACCGGGCGGCACAGCCCGGTCCGGGATCCTGGCCGGGTGGACAACCGGACGACCGAGGCGCGGCCGCGGCCAATCGCCCTGCCCAACGCGTTCGCGGCGGCCATCGTGTTCGTCGCCGCGGCCGCCGTGCTCGTGCTGGAGACGCTGGCGCTGCGGCTGATCGCCCCGTACGTCGGGGTGACCCTGCAGACCAACACCGCGGTGATCGGGGCCGCGCTGCTGGCGATCGCGGCCGGCGCGTGGTCCGGCGGGCGGGCGGCCGACCGGGTCGCCGACCCGCTGCGGCTGATCGGGCCGATGCTGCTGGCCGGCGCCGCGCTGACGCTGCTCACGCTGCCCGCGGTCCGGTACGTCGGCCAGGCGACCCGGGACACCGGCGACGCCTCGGCAACGCTGCTGCTGGCGATGGCTGCGGTGATCCTGCCGGCCGGGCTGTTGTCCGCGGTCGCGCCGGTGGTGGCCAAGCTGCAGCTGCGCGACCTGCACGAGACCGGCACGATCGTCGGCAAGCTGTCCGGGATCGGCACGCTCGGCGGCATCGTGGCCACCTTCGCCACCGGCTTCGTGCTGGTCGCCGCGTTCGCCACCAGCACGATCCTCATCGCCACCGCGGTTGCCGTCGCGGTCGTCGGCGCGCTCGTGCTCGGCTACGAGCGGCAGCGCACCGGCAGCTGGGGCGGCGGCGACGGGCGGGTGCCGGGTGCTGCCGCCGCGCTGCTGCCGGTCGCGCTGCTGCTGGTCGTGGTCGCGCCGAACCCGTGCCAGAAGGAGACCGAATACCACTGCGCGCGGGTGGTCGCCGACCCGGACCGGCCCGGCGGCCGGACGCTGGAGCTGGACACGCTGCGGCACTCGTACGTCGACCTGACCGACCCGGAATACCTGGAGTTCGACTACACCAAGGCGATCGCCTCGGTGGCCGACGCGATCCGGCCGGCCGGCGCGCCGGTGCAGGCGCTGCACATCGGCGGCGGGGGCTTCACGATGCCGCGCTACCTGGCCGCGACCCGGGCGGGCACCCGCAGCACGGTGCTGGAGATCGACGGCGGCGTCGTCGCGCTCGGCCGGCAGGAGCTCGGCGTGGGCGCGATCCCCGGGCTGGCGGTCCGCGTCGGCGACGCCCGCACCGGGCTGCAGGAGCAGCCGCGCGGCCGGTTCGACCTTGTCGTCGGCGACGCGTTCGGCGGGCTGGCGGTGCCTTGGCACCTGACCACCCGGGAGGTCGCCGAGCAGGTCCGGGACGTGCTCACCGGCGGCGGCGTGTACGCGGTCAACGTCATCGACTACCCGCCGGACCGGTTCGCCCGGGCCGAGGCGGCCACGCTGCGCTCGGTGTTCGGGCACGTTGTGCTGCTCGGCGCGCCGGTCACGGTGGCCGGCGAGGGCGGCGGCAACCACGTCCTGGTCGCGTCCCGGCGGCCGCTGCCGCTCGCGGACATCCAGGCCCGGCTGGCCGAACGCAACCCGTGGGTGGTCGCCGGCGAGCAGGCCACGGCCGCGTTCGCCGGCCGGGCCCCGGTGCTCACCGACGCGCACGCCCCGGTGGACCAGCTGATCACGCAGTTCGAGCGCTGATCAGGCGGTGCGGGAGACGTCCACCTCGTCCAGCTCGGCCGGGTCGGCGAGGCGCAGCTTGCGCCGGGCGCGCTGGTAGAACGTGGTCGAGCCGAGCCGGACCACCCGGCCGGCGCGGGCGCAGAGGAACACCCGCACGGTCTGCCCGGGCTCGACCGTGCCGGCCAGCCGGCCGTCCACCTCGACCGCCAGCCGGCCGCTGGTCGGCAGCAGGTCGAGCCCGACCGGCTCGCCGGCGGACAGGAAGATCGCCCGGTTGAACGCCGAGTGCGGCGCCACCGGGATCACCAGCAGCCCCTCGGCCCGCGGCGAGACGATCGGCCCGCCGGCGGAGAAGCTGTACGCGGTCGACCCGGTCGGGGTGGCGATCACGATCGCGTCGGCCGCGTACCGGACGAACGGCTGGCCCTCGACCTTCACCTCGACTGCGGCGACCGGCTGGCCGGGGTGCCGGACCACGGCGACGTCGTTGAACGCGTACGCGGTGGCGGCGTCGAAGTCGACCTGCGCCGCGACCCTGCTCTCCACGGTCGAGTGGCCGGCATCGATCTCGGCCAGCGCGTCGGGCAGCTCGGGCACGTCGATCTCGGCCAGGAACCCGAGCCGGCCGAGGTTGACCCCGAGCACCGGCACGCCGGTCGGCTGGGACAGCCGCAGCGCCCGCAGCATCGTGCCGTCGCCGCCCAGGCTGATCAGCAGGTCCAGTCCGGACAGCTCGTCCGGCTCGACCTCCTGGATGTCGCACCCGATCCGGTCGACCTCGCCCGGCAGCCCGACCAGGCTCGCGTCGTGCCGGCCGGCCCAGTCCATGATGGCCTGGACCGCCTCGCTCGAGTCGCGGCGCGGGTGCAGCACCAGGCCGATCCGCTTGGGCGAATGCATGGGGCCAAGGTACTCACGGCGGGACGCCGGGCGGCCCGCTCGGCCGACCGCGTCGCCGGATGGCCGGCCGGGTCGCCCTTACAGCCCGTTCTCGCGCTTGCGGCGGGCGTTCCAGTCGCGCATCCGCTGCGGGTATCCGACGACGGCCGCCTCGTACACCGGCAGCCGCAGCTCCCGGGCCAGCTTGCCGATGTTGGCCGGTGAGCCGACCCGCCGCCGGGTCCACTCCCCGTCCGCCGCGACCGCGACCGCGGTCGTATCGGTGGCGGTCGTCTCGGGCTCGACGTAGAACTCGACACCCTGCCTGGTGGTGGCGAACTGGCGCAGGTGGGCGAGGTCCTCCTTGGTCCCCTCCCGGTCAAGGAGGGTCCGGACACCGCCCGCACCGGCGTCTCCGCGTCGTGGCCGGCTGCGCCGGCTGAACAGACCCATACGCCCACAGTGCCGTACCAGGCTGATAAATTCCTGTGAACCCGCGGAGGCGGTGGGTAGGGCCCACCCCATGAGGGCACGCATCGCCATGATCGGCGCCGGTGCGGTCGCCGCCCGGCACGTGCGGGTGCTGACCGGCCTCGGCGCCCGGGTGGTCGGGGTGGCCGACCCGGTGCCGGAGGCGGCCCAGCGGCTGGCCGCCGACTGCGGCGCGGCGCCCTACCCCGACGCGGACGCCCTGCTCGACGCCGAGACCCCGGACGCCGCGTACGTGTGCGTGCCGCCGTTCGCGCACGGCGCACCGGAGCGGGCGGTGCTGGCCCGGCGGCTGCCGCTGTTCGTGGAGAAGCCGCTGGCCGCCGACCGGGCCACCGCGGCCCAGCTGGTCCCGCTGGTCCGGGCGGCGGGCGTGGTCACCGGCACCGGCTACCACTGGCGCTGCCTGGACACCGTGCAGAAGGCCGCCGAGCTGCTGGCGGCCTCGCCGGCCCGGCTGGTCTCCGGCGCCTGGCTGGACACGGTGCCGCCGCCGCCCTGGTGGCCGCGGCGGGACCGGTCCGGCGGGCAGGTGGTCGAGCAGCTGACGCACGTGCTCGACCTGGCCAGGGTGCTCGTCGGCGAGGTCGACGCGGTCTGGGGCGCCGGCGCCCGGGCGCCGGACTCCCCCGGCGACATCGACGACGCCACCGCGATCGCGGCCCGGTTCACCTCCGGCGCGGTCGGCACGTTCACCGCCAGCTCGCTGCTGCCGGCCAAGCGCCGGGCCGCGCTCGAGACCGTGTCGGCCGACGGGCTGCGGCTGGAGCTGTCCGAACAGGAGCTGGTGGTCGAGCGGCCGGGCGCCGAGCCCGAGGTGCTCAGCCCGGCGGTCGACGGGCACCAGGCGGTCGACCGCGAGTTCCTCGAGGCGGTCGCCGGCGAGCGCACCTCGACCCGGGCGCCGTACGAGCAGGCCTGGGCGACGCACCGGCTCGGGCTGGCCATGACCGCGGCCGCGGGCACCGGCGAGCCGGTCCGGCCGTGACGCTGCGGCTGGTGCTGCCCGGTCCCGGCCGGTGCGAGCTGGTCGAGGAGCCGGACGGCGAGCTGCCCGACGGCGGCGTCCGGATCGCCACCGCGTTCACCGGGCTGTCCGCCGGCACCGAGCTGTCCTGGTACAAGGGCACGAACCCGTTCCTGGGCCGGCACTTCGACGCCGAGCTGGGCGTGTTCGCGCCCGGCGAGCCGGCCAGCCCGTACCCGGTGACCCGGGTCGGCTACATGGAGACCGGCACCGTGGTGGAGAGCCGGGCCGCGACGCTGCCGGTCGGCACCCGGGTCGCCGCGCCGTACGGGCACGCCACCGGGTACGTCGCCGACCCGGCCGCCGAGCACGTCGTCCCGCTGCCCGGCGACCTCGACCCGGTCCTCGGCGTGTACGTCGCACACATGGGCCCGATCTGCGCGAACGGCGTGCTGCACGCGGCCGCCGACGCGGTCGGCGGGTCGGTGCGGTCGCTCGCCGACGGGGTCGCCGGCCGGCGGGTGCTGGTCGTCGGCGCCGGCGTCGTGGGCCTGCTGACGGGGCTGCTGGCCCGCCACCACGGCGCGGCCGACGTCACCGTGGTCGACGCGACGGCCGACCGGCTGGCGATCGCCGAGGCGCTCGGGCTGACCCCGCTGCCGCTCGCCGACGACGTGCCGACCGTCCTCAAGCGACGGTGGCGGCACGGTTCCGCCGACCACGGAGCGGACGTGGCGTTCCAGTGCCGCGGGCAGCCGGCGGCACTGGCCCTCGCGCTGGCCGCCGTCCGTCCACAGGCGACGGTCATCGATCTCGCCTTCTATCAGGGGGGTGCGGGCGCGGTGCGGCTCGGCGAGGAGTTCCACCACAACGGGCTCTCGCTGCGGTCCGCGCAGATCGCCCGGGTGCCGCGTGGGCAGGGTCACCTGTGGGACCGGGCCCGGCTGTCGGCCGAGACGATCGACCTGCTGCGGGCGCACGGCCGTGCGGTCGCCGACCACCTGGTCACCGACCGGCTCCCGCTGGCCGAGGCGCCGGCCCTGCTGGCCGACCTCGCCGCCCGCCGCCGGCACGTCCTCCAGGCCGTCTTCACCCCCTGACCGACAGGCCCCGGGCCTCAGCCGGCGGCGGTGCCGGGGAGGGTGGAGTGGCGGCCGGCCAGTCCGAGCACCCGCCGGTAGAACGTCTCGTACCGGGCCGCCATCGCCGCCGGCGAGAACCGCCGCTCGGCCACCGCCCGGCACGCCTGCCGGTCCAGCTCATCCACCCGCTGCAGGTAGTCGGCGAACTCGTCCTCGTCGTCAGCCAGCCAGCCGGTCACCCCGTGGTCGACCAGCTCGGGCAGCACCCCGCGCCGCATCGCCACCACCGGCACCCCGGCGGACAGCGCCTCCACCACCGCGGTGCCGCCCGGCTCGTCCCAGCGCAGCGGGAACACCACCGCCCGCGCGGTGCGCAGCAGCTCGGCCTTGGCCGCGCCGCCGACCGAGCCGACCCAGCGCACCGGCCCACCCAGGTGCGGCTCCACCTCGGACCGGAAGTAGCGCACGTCCGGCAGCGACGGCGCCGTCGCCGCCAGCTCGTCCGCTCCGGCGCAGCCGGCGACCGGTCCGGCCAGCACCAGCTCCAGGTCCAGCCGGCGGGCCACCCGGGCGGCCAGGTCGTACCCCTTGACCGGGGTGAGCCGGCCGAGCCCGAGCAGGTGCCCGGCCGGCGACACCGGCGGGCCGGCCGGAATCGGGGTGGCCAGCGAGATCGCGCCCAGCACCTGCCGGCGCAGCGACGGGTGCGCCCGGGCCAGCTGGGAGCCGGACACGCCAGCGAAGAACACCCGCCCGCGCCCGTCGAACCGGGCGTAGAAGTCCGGGTGCTTGGCCAGGTCCCAGTGCAGCGTCTGCAGCACGGGTGGGACGGCGTCGCCGGCCGCGGCGAACAGGGCCGGGCCGATCACCTCGAGGTGGTCGTGCACCAGGTCGACGTCGCCGACCGCCAGCCGGTCGAGCACGCCCGTCATGTGCGCGTGCGCGATCCCCATCATCGCGTTGTACGGCCCGGTGATGTCCGCGAACTGCCCGCGCGGGAACACGCTGAGCACCTCGTCGGCCTCGACGGTGCTGTCCCCGACGGTGGCCAGCACGACCCGGTGGCCGCGGGCGCGCAGCTCCGGGACCAGTGTCGCGACGACGTTCTCGATGCCGCCGTAGTCCGGCGGCGGCACCGGCAGCCACGGCCCGGCGTTGATGAACACGGTCAGCGCGGCGGCAGGCACCTGCCGTGACCCCCTCGGTTGCGACACCGCACGGCGCTGAACGGTGCGAGGTCGTAGACCTACCCGATCGCCGGAGACCTAAGTCGGTGCACGCCCACTCGGTGCACGCCCACTCGGTGTACGCCCATTCGGTGCACGCCCACTCGGTGCACGCCCACTCGGTGCGCGCTCAGTCGGTGAGCCCGAGCCGGTCGCAGAGCAGCAGGAACGCCTCGGCGAACGGCGAGTGCCCGGTGCGCCTGCGGACCTCGGCCCAGTCGACCTGCTCGCGCAGGGCCCGGACCATCGGCAGCGCGCTGCCGAAGTCGGCGTAGTGGTCCCGGAAGGTGAGCAGCTTGGTGACCACCAGGTCGGTCGCCGACAGCACCGGCATCTGCACCGAGCCGACCTCGATGGTCTCCACCCGGTCGAGGGTCTGCTCGCTGACCGGCTCGCCGGACAGCCGGAAGATCAGGTCGACCAGGTTGCCCCGGTCGTACAGCTTGGCCAGCCAGTCCTCCGGAGCGTCGGCCTCCTCGGTGAACCCGGCCGCGGTGAGCGCGTCGATCGCCCTGGGCACGTCCCGGTCCAGCAGCGCGAAGTCGGCGTCGTGGTCGGAGCGCGGGCCGCCCCGCGCGTACACCGCCCAGCCGCCGCACAGCGCGAACCGCAGGTCGGCGCGCTTCAGCTCGACGGCCGCCTTCTTCACCGTCTCCAGCAGGTCGGCGTCGACGGCGTGCTCGGCGGCGCCGGCGACCTGGTCCGGAGTTGCGCTCACGTCCGGGTCCGGTACCCGGCCCGGCACGGCCGCAACCCGACCGTTTTGCCACCACCGCCGCCGGGCAGGTGGCCAGCAACGACGGCGACCCGGAGGGTGGCACCCATGAGCACGGTCGAGAAGTCGATCGAGGTCGGCGTCCCGGTGCGCACCGCGTACAACCAGTGGACGCAGTTCGAGACGTTCCCCCGGTTCATGGAAGGCGTCGAGCGGGTCGACCAGACCTCGCCGACCACCACCCACTGGGTGACCTCGATCGGCGGGGTGCACCGCGAGTTCGACGCCGAGATCACCGACCAGCGCCCGGACGAGCGGATCGCCTGGACCTCGGTGACCGGGCCGAAGCAGGCCGGGCTGGTCACCTTCCACCGGGTCGACGCGACCACCAGCCGGGTCATGCTGCAGCTGGACATCCTGCCGGAGGGCGTCCTGGAGACCGTCGGCGACAAGCTCGGCGTCGTCGGTCACCGCGTCGAGGGCGACCTCGAGCGGTTCAAGGCGTTCATCGAGTCCCGCGGGACCGAGGAGGGCGGCTGGCGCGGCACCGTCGACCGGCCCACGGTCTGACCGCTACGAGCGCTGCCTGGCGCCGTCGCGCAGCCGGAACGGGTCGACCTCCCGCTCCGGGAACCGCCGCAGGTATTCGGCCTCCAGCTCGGCGGTGCGCCAGGTGTGCGCGTCGAGCGCGTCGTGCGAGCCGTGCAGGAACGTCTCGTGCCTGGTCACGTGCACGTGCTCCAACTCGCGCCGCAGGTCCTGCTCGGACAGCTGGCTCGGCGGTACGCCGTGATGCAGGGCCACGGTCCCTCCTCGACGTCGACGATCACCGGTGCAGTTTCCCCGATCCGTACCCCGATCATTGTTTGCCGGCACCGTTGCGGGTCACGATTCAAGGATGCGTTCCCTGCCGCAGCTGGACCGGGCCGTCGAGGAGGTCGAGCGGGCCAAGGCCCTCGACCCCGCCGCCCGGCTGGTGAAGAAGGCGGTCGACACCGCCCTGCCCAACGCCACCGTGCGCGACGCCCTGCACGGCGTCTGGCTCGGCCACCCGCTGCACCCGGCGCTGATCCTGGTCCCGCTGGGCAGCTGGATGTCGGCCACGGTGCTGGATCTGCTCCCCGGCCGGCGCCGGGACGCGGCCCGGACCCTGGTCGGCGTCGGGGTGGCCAGTGCGCTGCCGGCCGCGGCGGCCGGCTGGGCCGACTGGTCCGACCTGCATCCGCAGCAGCAGCGCACCGGCCTCGTGCACGCGGTCGCGAACGGGGTCTCCATCGGCCTCCAGTTCGCCTCCTGGCGGGCCCGGCGGCACGGCCGGCAAGGCCGGGGCGCCGTCCTCAGCCTGGCCGCGCTCAGCCTCAGCAGCGCCGCCGCATACCTCGGCGGCCACCTGGCCTACCGGCAGGGCGCGATGGTCAACCACGCCGAGGAGGCCCCGCACCTGCTGCCCGAGCAGTGGACGCCGGTCGCCCGGTTGGACGAGCTGCCCGACGGCGAGCCGACCCGGCGCACGCTCGGCGATGCACCGGTCTTCGTGCTGCGCCGCGGCCAGCAGGTCGACGTGCTCTACGATCGGTGCTCACACCTGTCCGGTCCGCTGTCCGAGGGCGAGCTGTCCGGCGCGGGCGACGAGATGTGCATCACCTGCCCGTGGCACGGGAGCACGTTCCGGCTCCGGGACGGGCAGGTGCAGCGGGGCCCGACGACATACCCGCAGCCGGTGCTGCAGGTCAGGGTCGAGCCCGGAGGTTCCGTGCAGGCCCGACTGGGGGAAGACGACTGACCATGGAACGCGGAAGCAACAAGCACTCGCCACGGCTCGACGACGAGATGGAGCACGAGGTCGAGGGCATGATGACGGCCGAGCGACCGACCAGGGCCGAGGAGTGGCTGGAGCCCGAGCCCGCCGGCGAGGACCAGCCGGACCCGGGTCGGCTGGAGGAGCCCGAGGGCCTGCAGCCCGGCGTCCCGCGTGGGATGACCCAGGAGGAGATCGACCTGCGCAGCGAGCTCGGCGAGCACCTGCCCCGCTCGGTGTTCCCTACCGACGAGTCCGGCCTGCTCGCGCACCTGGTCGACACGAACGCGCCGGATCGGCTGCGGCAGCTGGTGAGCCAGCTGCCGTCCGGCCGGACGTACGACCACCTCGGTGCGGTCGTGCAGGCGCTCGGACTGCACGAGGAGACCGAACGGTTCTGATCGCTATACACGGGTGGCCACCGGGTAGCCTTCGCGTGAACGAAGGGGGTCGGGGAAGGAGCGCCCAGTGGCCAGCGAGATCGAGAACAAGTACGCGGTCCCGGCGGACTTCTCCGTCGACGACCGGCTGGCCGTCGACGGGGTGCGGCTCGGCGAGCCGCAGCGGCTGGAGCTGTCCGCCATCTACTACGACACATCGGACCTGCGACTGGCCGCGGACAACGTGGCGCTGCGCCGGCGCACCGGCGGACACGACGCCGGCTGGCACGTCAAGCGTTACCGGGCCCCCGGCGAGCGCGACGAGGTGCAGCTGCCGATGGGTCGCGGCGGCGCGATCCCGGCCGCGGTGAACGCCGAGGTCCGCGCGATCAGTCGGGGCGAGACGCTGCGCCCGTCGGTGCGGATGACCACCGTACGGACCGAGTGGCCGCTGCTGGCCGAGGACGGCACGGTGCTGGCGCTGGTCGCCGACGACGACGTGTCCACCGAGGTGATCGCCGACCCGGCGGCCGCGCAGCGCTGGCGCGAGCTGGAGGTCGAGCTCGTCGACGGCGACCGCACGCTGCTGCGGGCGGTGGACAAGCGGCTGCGCAAGGCCGGCGCGGCCCGCTCGGCCGACCCGGCCAAGATCGTCCGCGCGCTGGACGGCCGCTGGCCCGAGCCGGCCGCCCCGGCCGGCCCGCCGGGCAGCGCCGCCGCGGTCATCGGCGACTACGTGCGGGCGCAGCGCGACGCGATCGTCGAGTACGACCCCCGGGTACGTCGCGACGAGCCGGACGCGGTGCACAAGATGCGTGTCGCCACCCGGCGGCTGCGCAGCACGATGAAGTCGTACCGGCCGCTGTGGGACCGGGACGCCACCGACCACCTGCGGGTCGAGCTGAAGTGGCTGGCCGACGTGCTGGGCAAGGTCCGCGACGCGGAGGTGATGGTGCGCCGCCTGGAGCGGTCGCTCGGCGAGCTGCCGGCCGAGCTGGTCGTCGGTCCGGTGACCGCGCGGCTCACGGGCGGGCTGCGGGCCCAGGCGGCCAAGGACCACCGGGCGCTGGTCAGCGCGCTCAACGGCCGGCGTTACGCCGCGCTGCTCGACGAGCTCGACGCGCTGCTGTCCGCCACGCCGACCGACAAGGGACTGCGGCCGGCGAAGAAGTTCGTGCCGCACCGGGTGCGGCGCACCGTCGCAAAGGTCGAGGGGCTGCTCGACAGCGCCGAAGGCGCCCGGCCGGCCGGCGGCCCGCCGCTGCCGGGCGTGCTCGACCGGGACAGCGCGCTGCACGAGGCGCGCAAGGCGGCCAAGCAGTCCCGGTACGCGGCCGAAGCGGCGGTCGCGGTCGGCGGGACGGGCGCGACCAGGCTGGCGGCGGCGATGGAGGCAGTACAGGAGCTGCTCGGCGACCAGCACGACACGGTGGTCACCCGGCAGCTGCTGCGCGCGACCGGCATGCAGGCGTACGGCGCCGGCGAGAACGCGTTCACCTACGGCCTGCTGTACTGCCAGGAGGCCGACGCCTCGCGCGATCTGGAGGCCGGCCTGCCGAAGGCCCGCAAGGCGCTGCGGGCGAAGAAGGCGGTCGGCTGGCTGCCCTAGTCCGGGTCGACCCGCAGCAGGTCGAGCACCTCGCGCTCCAGCGCGGTGCGCATCGCGTCGTCCGACCGCCTGGTCGGCGGCAGCGCGATCACCGTGCCGTCGTGGTAGAGGTCGACCACCCGCGGGTCCACGTACGACGCCTTGCACACGGCCGGGGTGTTCCCGAGCGCCTCGCTCACCTCGACGTACCCGGACCGGACGGCCCGGTTCCGGCCGCGCCGGCTGGCCGGGACCGGCTCGCGGGCCAGCACCGCGGCCATCAGCACGGTGGCGTGCCAGGTGCGGAAGTCCTTCGCCGACATGTCCAGCCCGGACACCTCACGCAGGTAGTCGTTGACCGTCGCACTCTTCACGTCGTTCCACGCATCGCCGGTGCGGTACGCGAACAGCTCGGGGTTGGGGTCGTCCCGGCGACGGCGCAGCGCGGTCACCACCCCGGCGACCCGGCGGTCCTCGACGACCTCCTGCCGGCGCAGCCCGCCCTTCGCCGGGTAGTCGAACACAAGCCGGCCCTGCCGGATCGCCACGTGCTCCCGGCGCAGTGTTGCCAGCCCGTACGTGTTGTTCTCCTCGGCGTACTCCTCGCCGCCGACCCGGAACAGGCCGAGGTCGAGCAGCCGGGCCGCCGCGGCCAGCACCCGCTCCCGGTCCAGGCCGTCCCGGCTCAGGTCGCGGGCCCAGCGCCGGCGCATCGCCGGCAGCCGCTCGCCGACCTGCAGCACCTTCAGGTGCTTGAGCCGGTCCCGGTGCTCCCGCCACACGTCGTGGTAGCGATACTGCCGGCGGCCGGCCGCGTCGGTGCCGACGGCCTGGATGTGCCCGTTCGGGTAGGGGCAGATCCACACGTCCCGCCAGGCCGGCGGGATCACCAGCGACCGGATCCGCTCGACCGTCGCCGGGTCGGTGATCCGTTGTCCGTCGGCGTCCAGGTAGACCCAGCCGCGGCCGGCCCGGCGGCGGGTGTAGCCGGACCGGTGCGGGTCGCTACGGCGCAGCCGGGGCATGGACCGTCCTCCTCGCCGCGGCCAGCACCTCGTCGACGGTGATCGCGAGCAGGGCCGGGTCGGGCCGGCTGCCGTGCGGGTCGCCGCGGCCGCCGCCCTTCCGGAGCACGGTGTGCGGGCCGGCGCGCGGGCCCCACTCGGCCGGCGGGACCGGTCCGAACAGCAGCACCGACGGCGTCCGGTAGGCGGTGGCGAGGTGGGCGACCCCGGTGTCGCCGCAGACCAGCAGCGCCGCGTCGGCGACGAGCGCGGCCAGCCCGAGCAGGTCGGGGGCGAGCGCGTCCGCGCCGACCGCGGCGGCGAGGTCGCGTTCGGACGGACCGCCGGTGACCACCACCCGGTGCCCGTCGGCCGCCAGCGCCGCGGCCACGGCGGCGAACCGGTGCACCGGCCAGCGCCGCGACCCGGCCGCCGCGCCCGGATGGATCACGACCGCACCCGGCGCCGGGCTCGGCCGGTCGGGCCGCGGCAGGGCCAGGTCCGCCGGGTCGGCGGGGACGCCGTAGTGCCCGAGCAGCCGGCACCAGCGGTCCACCTCGTGCTCGCCGTCCCGCCATCGTGGACCGAGGCCGAACGACCACAGCTCCCGCGGGCCGGTGGCCCGCAGCAGCGCCGTGGACTGCGGGCCCCGGCCGTGCAGGTTGACCGCGAGCGCCGGCGGCCCGTCCGTCCGAAGTGGACCGTCGTCCAGTCCCGCGTGCGGCAGCACCGCGTCCACCGCGCCGGACAGCAGGGCAAGCGGGGCCAGGGTCGCCGGCGCGGCCAGCACCACCCGGTCGGCCGGGCGGGCCCGGCGTAGCGCCCGCACCGCCGGCACGCCGGTGAGCAGGTCCCCCAGCCCCAGCGCCCGCAGGACGAGGGCTACGGCCACGAGCTCTCCACCGACGGCGTGATCACCAGCTCGCGCACCTCGCAGCCGGGCGGTTGGCGCAGCGCGAACAGCACCGCCTCGGCCACGCTCGCCGGGTCGTTGAGCTTCGCATCCGGCGGCGGCTTGTACTTCTCGTCCCGGTCGTCGAAGAACGCCGTCTGCATGCCGCCCGGCACGAGCATGGTGACGCCGACCGTGCCCTGCAGCTCGGCCGCGAGCGCCCGGGTGAAGCCGACCACCCCGAACTTCGACGCGCAGTAGGCGGTGGCGTCCGACAGCGCCCGGAACCCGAGCGTCGACGCGCAGGTGACGACCGTCCCGTGCGACGCGGTCAGGTACGGCAGGGCCGCCCGCACCACCGCCGCCGTGCCGACGAGGTTGACCAGCACGACCCGGTCCCAGTCGGCGCCGTCGACCTCGGCCAGCGTCCCGCACCGGTCCGTGCCGGCCGGGGTGAACACCGCGTCCAGGCCGCCGGCCCGGTCGGCCAGCGCCCGTACCGCGGCCTCGGCGGCCCGCGCGTCGGCCAGGTCGGCCACCTCGACGTCGGCGACGGCATCCTCGACCTCCGCCGGTGGCGGCACCCGGTCGAGGGCGAGCACCCGGCCGCCGCGGTCCGCGACGGCCAGTGCGGTCGCGGCCCCCAACCCGGACGCCGCTCCGGTCACCAGCACCGTCCCCAGTGGACGCTCAGCCATCCTGCCTCCCAGCAGTCGTCATCTCGGTCAGCTGCGCGGTCTGCACCAGCCGGGTGGTCGACCGGCCGGCCAGGTAGGGCACGACCACGACCTGGCCGCCCCAGCTGGCGAGCAGCTCGGCCTCCGGCAGTGCCGGGCCGGCGTAGTCGCCGCCCTTGACCCACACGTCCGGGCGCAGCGCGTCCAGCACGGCGTGCGGGGTGTCCTCGCCGAACACGGCCACCGCGTCGACCACCCCGAGCGCCTCGAGCACCCGGACCCGGTCCCGTGCGGGCATCAGCGGCCGCCCCTCCCCCTTGAGCCGGCGCACCGAGTCATCGGAGTTGACGCACACCACCAGGCAGTCGCCGAGCCGGCGGGCCGCCTCCAGGGTGGCCACGTGCCCGGCGTGCAGCAGGTCGAAGCAGCCGCCGGTCGCCACCACCGTGCCGCCCCCGGCCCGGACCCGGCGGACCACCTCCGGCACGGTCGCCGCGGGAGCGGCAGGCGGCGGAGCGACGGCCGCTGCCGGCAGCCGGTCCGGTGTGGACAGACCGGCCGGTCCCCCGGCGGCCACGTACCCGGAGGCGGCGGCGACGGCCCCGGTCACCGCCTCGCTCGGCAGCGCACCGGCGGCCAGCCGGACCGCGGCCGCCGCGGCGAACCGGTCGCCGGCCCCGCACGGGTCGCCACCCGCGCCGATCGGGGGCGCCGGCACGACCAGCGGCACGTCGCCGGCGGCGCCGGCGAGCAGCGCGCCGCCCGCGCCGAGGGTCACCGCGACACCGGCGACCCGCCACCGGTCGACGAGCTCGAGCCCGGCCCCGGCCGCCGCGGCGACCGTGCCGCCGCCGATGGAGCGGCCGGTGAACCGCAGCGCCTCGACCAGGTTCGGCGTGACCAGCCGCGCGCCGCGCACCGGGTCGGCACCGCGCGGGTGCGGGTCCCACACCACCGGGACGGCGCGGGCGGCCGCGGTCAGCGCGGCCCGCAGCGCCGGATCGGCGGCCAGCCCGCGGCCGTAGTCGGACACCAGCACCGCCCCGCCCGACCGCACCGCCTCGGTCATCGCCCCGGTCACCGCGGGCGGCGCCGGCGCGGCCTCCTCCCGGTCCAGCCGCAGCAGCGACTGCCCGGCCACCCGGACCCGCTCCTTGACCGGAGTCCGGCCGGACAGCCGGCCGCCGACCACCCGGACGCCGGCGGCGGCCAGCAGCTCGGCCACCCGGCGCCCGGCGGCGTCGTCCCCGAGCGCCGTGACCAGCACGACCTCGGCGCCGTCCCGGGCGGCCAGCAGGGCGGCCAACCCGGCCCCGCCGGGACGGTCCACTTCGGACAGGTCGCTGACCACCGGCACCGGCGCGTCCGGGCTGAGCCGGTCGGCGCGGCCGGTGAGGTCCCGGTCGAGCAGCGCGTCGCCGAGCACGACGAGCGGTCGCGTCACGCCGAGCTTCCCGCGGCCGTCTCGAACTCGTCCTCGCCGTCGGCCGCCGCCCGGGCCGCGCCGAGCCCGAGCTGGTCCTCGTACACGGCCAGGGTCGCGGCGGCGATCCGGTGCCAGGAGTAGCGGGAGCGGGCCCGGTCGACGCCGGCGGTCCCGTACGCCTCCCGCCAGAACGGCTCGGCCAGCAGCCGGCGCATCGCGGCGGCGAGCCGGTCCGGCCGGCGCGGCGGCACCAGCGTGCCGGTCGACCCGTCGACGACCGTGTCGAGGAACCCGCCGACCGCGCTGGCCACGACCGGCACGCCGCAGGCCATCGCCTCCAGCGGCACGAGCCCGAACGGCTCGTACCAGGGCGTGCAGACCACGAGGTCAGCCGAGCGCAGAAGGGCCGGCATGTCCGGCCGCGGCACCGCGCCGACCAGCCGCACCCGGTCGGCCACGCCGAACCGCTCGGCCAGCCGCAGCAGCCGGTTGGCCTCGGGGTCGCCGGCAAGCTCGGCCGGCCCGCCGGCGATCACCAGCTCGGCGTCGGGCACCGCCGCCAGCGCGCGGATCACCGTGTCGAAGCCCTTGCGCGGCACCAGCCGGCCGATGCACAGCACCCGGGGCCGGTCGGTCCGCTCGGCCGTCGGGCCGTCCGGGCGGAACTGCTCGACGTCGACGCCGGAGGGCACGACGGTGATCTTGCGGCGCACCG
>DATBFW010000023.1:0-11440 GCA_036558285.1 Mycobacteriales bacterium
CCCGCCCCCGGACCACCCGGACCGCCCGGACCACCCGGACCACCCGGACCACCCGGACCGCCCGGACCGCCCGGACCACCGACGATGGTCCGGACACGGCCACCGGACCCGACCATCAGACCCGACCGGCCGCAGACCAGAACCACCGACCAGCGGACCGCCGGCCACACAGGACCGTCCCGGATCAGCTCTCGACGAGGAGACAGACTCGTGCCCGACTACACCTTCGACACGCCCCAACCGGTCGACCTGCGCGTCCGCGCCGCGTCCGGCACCGTCACGGTGACCGCGGCCGACACGGAGACCAGCACGGTCGAGGTGACCCCGGTCGACGACGCCGCCCGCGATCTGGCCGAGAACACCGTGGTCCGGCTGGACGGCGACCGGCTCACGGTCGAGATGCCGGAGCGGCTGGCCGGCTTCAGCCTGCGGCGGCGGCGGATCGACATCACGGTCACCGTGCCGACCGGCTCGTCGCTGTCCACCCGCGGCGCGTCGGCCCGGGTCATCGCCACCGGCACGTTCGCGACCGCGACCGTGCACACCGCGTCCGGCGAGGTCAGCCTGGAGAAGGTCGAGGGCGACGCCGAGGTGCACTGCGCCAGCGGCGACATCACGATCGGCTCGGCCCGGGCGACCAAGGTGCACTCGGCCTCCGGCCGGGTCCGCATCGACCATGCCGCCGGCGACGTCGAGGTCCACGCGGCCTCCGGCCGGATCCGGATCGGCGTCGCCGAGGCGTCAGTGAACGCGAAGACCGCCTCCGGCGACATCACCGTCGAGGACGCCCGCTCCGGCGTCGTCTCGCTCAACGCCGCCTCCGGCGACCTGCACATCGGCGTCCGGGCCGGCGTCACCGCGCATCTCGACGTGAGCTCGGTGAGCGGCCGGATCCGGTCCGACCTCCCGGTCGACGACGCCGCGCCCGAGAGCGGGTCCACCCTCGCCGTGCGGGCCCGCACGATGAGCGGCAACGTCGTGATCGCCCCGGCGAGCGTCCGCATCATCACCTGACCGGCCCCGGCGCCGGCACCCCGTCCGCGCCTCGCCGGCACCCCCGTGCGTGCCGGCGAGGCCGGGCGCTTCCCCGTTCCGACACAGGTTCGTCCCGGCGGCCCGGCCCGGATGGGAACCGACCCGAAGATCACCCGATCGGCACAGCGGCCGCCGTCCCGACCACCCCGGCCAGCGCCGGGGCGAGGTCGCCCTTGGGCCAGACGGCGACCGAGTCGAGCCCGAGCCAGCCAGCCATGTCGGTCAACTCCAGGGCAAGCTGCTCGGCCAGCTCCGGCGGCGGGCTCGGCTGCTCCGACCAGGCCGCCCGTACCTGCAGCACCCCTGCCGCCCGGTCGGCCTTGAGGTCGACCCGGCCGACCAGCGTGTCGCCGAGCAGGAACGGCAGCACGTAGTAGCCGTAGACCCGCTTCGGCGGCGGCAGGTAGATCTCGATCTTGTAGCGGAACCCGAACAGCCGCTCGGCGCGGGCCCGCTCCCACACCACCGGGTCGAACGGCGTGAGCAGCGCCCTGGCCTCGACCCGGCGCGGCAACCGCGCGTCGGCCCACAGCCAGGCCGGGTCGGTCCAGCCCTCCACCCGCACCGGCAGCAGCTCGCCGGACTCGGCCAGCTCGGCCACCCTGGCCTTGGTGTCGGCCAGGGAGAGGCGGAAGTAGTCGCGGAGGTCGCCGATCGTGCCGACGCCGAGCGCCCGGGCCGAGACGCGGACCAGCTCGCGCTGGCCGTCCTCGACCGACGGGGTCGGGATCGCCTGGAGCTGCGCCGGCAGCACCCGCTCGGTCAGGTCGTAGAGCCGCTCGAAGTGGGGCCGGGCGGCGGTCATCACCTCGCCGACGACGAACAGGTGCTCGAGCGCGACCTTGCCGTCGTGCCAGTTCCACATGGAGCCGGGGATGGTGGGCCGGTCCTCCCCGGTCGCGCCGGCCCCGATCGGCCCCTCCCGGCGGACAAGCTCGCGGATCTCGTCGAGGAAGCCGGGGCGCCGCTCGGTCATCCGGGTCGCCCAGCCGTTCTCCCTCAACCGGTTGGCGTCCATCCGCCAGCGCAGGCTCGGCTGCAGGGACAGCGGGATCAGGGACGCGGCATGCCCCCAGTATTCGAACAGCTCGGCCTTGCGGCCCCAGGACAGCCGGTCGAGCAGATCGCGCGGGTAGGGCCCGAGGCGGGCGAAGACCGGCAGGTAGTGCGAGCGGACCAGCACGTTGACCGAGTCGATCTGCAGCAGTCCCATCCGGTCGATCACCCGGCGCAGGTGCCGCGCGTCGATCCGGCCGGCCGGCCGCGGCTCGGCGAAGCCCTGGGCGGCGAGTGCGATCCGGCGCGCCTGGCCGGCGGAGAGCGTCTCGGGTCTGGTCACGAACCTGATGTTTCCAGACCGCTACGACACTTCTGCCGGCTCCGCCTCCCGCCGCCGCACCCGGCTCTCCGCGGTCACCACCAGCGCGACCGCGGCCAGGATGACCAGGCCACCGACCAGCGCGGACGCGGTCAGTCGCTCCCCCGCGACCAGCGCGCCGAGCAGCACCGCCACCGCCGGGTTCACGTACGCGTAGGTGGCGACGATCGACACCGGCGCGTTCCCGAGCAGCCAGACGTACGCGGTGAAGGCGATCAGCGAGCCGAACACGACCAGGTAGCACAGCGCGAACCAGGCCGAGGCCGGTGCGTCGCCGGGAGCGAACCGGGCCAGCTCGCCGTGCGCGGCCGCGGCGACGAGCAGCACCAGTCCGCCGGCGGCCATCTGCACGGTGGTCAGCGTCAGCGGGTCGGCCGGCACCGGCCGCAGCGTGACCAGCAGCGAGCCGACCGCCCAGGACAGCGCGGCCAGCACGGCCAGCGCCGCGTAGCCGAGGTCGGTCTCGCCGGACCCGCCGGGCAGGAAGATCAGCGCCACCCCGGCCAGGCCGATCAGCACGCCGAGCGCGGTCGCCGGCCCCGGGCGGTCCCGCAGCATCAGCCGCAGGATGACGATCCACAACGGCACGCAGGCGATGAGCAGCGCCGCCAGACCGGAGTCGATCCGCTGCTCGGCGACCGTGACCAGGCCGTTCCCGCCGGCGAGCAGCAGGATGCCGGCGATCGCCGCGGTGGCGAGCTGGGCGCGGCCGGCCCGCAGCGCCGCCGGCCGGCGCACGGCCAGGAAGCCGAGCATGAGCAGGGCAGCCGCGACGAACCGCAGCGCGGCCGACAGCAACGGCGGGAACCCCTCGATCGCGTACCGGATGGCCAGGTAGGTCGAGCCCCAGACGACGTAGACGATGCCGAGCGCGCCGACGGTCTTGGGGTCCACCCCACCAGCCTCGACCACGGGTCAATCGAGATGACGCTGCTGCGAGGATCGTCACATGGACGACGTCGTCTGCCGGCCGGCCACCCCCGCGGACGTGCCCGCGATCGCCGCCGTGCGGATCCGGTCCTGGCAGGCGGCGTACCGCGGGTCGGTGCCGCAGGACTACCTGGATGCGCTCGACGTGGACGCCGAGACCGCCCGGCGCAACGGCCGCCCGCTCGACGGTCAGCACGTGGCGGTCGTCGACGGGTCCGTGGTCGGCTGGCTCGGCATCGGGCCGTACCGGGCGGACGAGGGCGAGCAGGTGCCCGGCCCGTCCTGCGGCGAGATCGGGGCGATCTACGCGCTGCCCGAGGTGTGGGGTCGCGGCGTCGGTCGGCAACTGCTCGCGTACGGGCTGGGTGAGCTGCGCCGCCTCGGGCTCAGCCCGGTCCTGCTGTGGGTGCTGGTGGCCAACGAGCGGGCGCGCCGGTTCTACGAGCGGGCCGGGTTCCACGCCGACGGCCCGGTCGTCGGCTTCGAGGTCGGTGGCGCCACCCTGCCCGAGATGCGGTATCGGTACGACGGATAGCGTGCGCGGCGTGGCGGACGTGGCGGTGCGGGCGGCGCGTCCGGCAGACGTGCCCGAGATCGCGCGGATCCAGGTCGACACGTGGCGGACGGCGTACACGCGGTTCCTGCCGGAGTCGGTGCTGGCCGCGCTGGACGTCACCGCCGCGGCCCAGGCCTGGGAGGCGGCGGTGGTCTCGCCGCCCTCGCCGGAGCACCACGTGCTGGTCGCGACGGAGGGCAGCTACACGGTGGGGTTCGTCGCCGTCGGGCCGTCCGGCGAGGAGGACGCGCGGCCGGGCGAGGCCGAGGTCGCCGCGCTGCTGGTCGAGCCGCGCTGGGGTCGGCGCGGGCACGGCAGCCGGCTGCTCGCCGCCGCGGTCGACTACCTCCGCCAGGACGGGATGACCGGGCTGGTCGCCTGGGTGCCGGACGGCGACCGGGCCTCGACCGCGTTCTACGAGTCCGCCGGCTGGGAGCCGGACGGCACCGCGCGCATCCTCGAGGCCGACGGCGGCTCGGTCCGGGAGACGCGCTGGCACGTCGCGCTGGAGGGGTCATGAACAGGTTCGGCGGCTTCCCGGAACGGGCGCTGATCTTCTTCGAAGGGCTGGAGGCGGACAACTCCAAGCCCTACTGGAGCGACAACCGCGAGGTGTACGAGCGGGACGTCCGCGCGCCGATGCTCGCGCTGCTGGCCGAGCTGGAGGACGAGTTCGGGCCGGGGAAGCTGTTCCGGCCGTACCGGGACGTGCGGTTCAGCAAGGACAAGACGCTCTACAAGACCAACGCGGCGGCGACGGTCGGCGACTACTACCTCTCGCTGTCCGCGGACGGGCTGTTCCTCGGCGGCGGGATCTACCACCCCGCGCCGGACCAGCTCGACCGGATGCGCCGGGCCGTCGCCGACGACGTGCAGGGCGCCGCGCTGGAGCGGATCGTCGCCGAGCTGGGTAGCGCCGGCTTCGAGGTCAGCGGCGACGTGATGACCCGCCCGCCGCGCGGCTACCCGCCCGACCATCCCCGGATCGAGCTGCTCAAGCACCGCTCGCTCGTCGGCCATCGGCACTGGGAGCCGGTCGGCTGGCTGCACACCCGCACGGCGCTGACCCGGATCCGCGAGTCCTGGCGGCGGTTGGGCCCGCTGTCCGAGTGGGTCCGCAGCAACGTCGGCGAGAGCGACCAGCCCCGCCGCTGACCGGGCGGCTCAGGGCAGGATCAGGTGCACGTCGCCGAACTCGTGCCAGAGGTAGCCCTGCTCGGCGGCGACCGCGTACGACTCGCGCAGCAGCGCCTCGTCGGCCACGGCGGCGAGCATCCGCAGGTGCGACGCCTCCGGCGGGTGCCAGCCGGTCAGCAGTCCGTCCACTGTGGACAGCCGGTCGCCCGGGCCGATGACGAGGTCGGTCCAGCCCTCGGTGCGGCCGGTGCGGGCGGCCGACTCCAGCGCCCGGACCACGGTGGTGCCGATGGCGACCACCCGGTCGGCCCTGGCCACGGCGTCCAGAGTGGACGGCGGGACGGAGAACCACTCGGCGTACGGTGGCTCGTCCCGGTCCGGGCTGGACAGGCCGCAGTGCAGGACCACGGTGGCGACGTCGACGCCGCGGCGGCGCAGGTTGCGCAGCAGCCGGGCGGTGATCGGCCGGCCGGCGCTGGGCATCTCGGCCGAGCCGGGCGTGTCCGCGTGCGCGGTGCGGTACGCGGCCAGCGGCCAGGGCGCGGCGGTGTAGCCATACCGGACCGGCTGGCCGTGCTCGGCCAGCCAGCCGCCCAGCGGCGCCGGCGTGCTCAGCTCCGCCGTCCACAGGCGACGGTGCCCCGGCACGTAGGGGCCGGCCACCTGGAGCCGGGCGCCGGACATCGCGACCTGCGTGCCGGTGCGGTCGAGCAGGACCGGGTCGCCGCCGGGCCGGCCGGTCGGGCGGCGCAGCTCGACCACCCAGCGGGACCGGCTCGAGCGCAGCGCCTCGTCCGGGCGGGTGCCGCTGGCCGGGTCCACTGTGGACAGGTGTGCGGCGACCGGCTCGCCGTCGGCGGTCACCCCGCGCAGCGCCGCCGGCAGCGTGTCGGAGGTGTTCAGGACGACGAGGTCGCCCGGGCGCAGCACCGCCGGCAGCTGGCGGACCACGGTCGGGCGCAGTCCGTCGCCGGCCGAGGCGACGAGCATCCGGACGCCGTCGCGGGCCAGGCCGCGCGCCTCCGGCGGGCTGGTCGCCGGTGCGCCCTCGGCCAGTCCCGCGAACGCCGGCACGGCGGCCGCGGTCACGCCGGCACCTGCGCCGGAGCCGGGCGGCCGGCCGGCGCCGGGTCCTCGGCGGAGAGCAGGTTCGCCGCTTCGTACCGGCCGTTGGGCAGGTCGCCGTCGATGAGCCGGCGGAGCGCGGGGACCGCGGTCTCCGGCTCGGGCCGGTCCGAGATGTCCTCGCCCGGGAACGCGGCGGCGTGCATGGCGGTGCGCATGTCGCCCGGGTCCACCGCGTACACCAGCAGCAGCGGCTCCTCCGCGCCGAGCACGGCGGCGAGCTGGTCGAGCGCGGACTTGCTGGCGCCGTACCCGCCCCAGCCCGGGTACGCGGCGACAGCCGCGTCGCTGGAGAGAGTCAGCACCCGGCCGGTCGCCGCCCGCAGCGCCGGCAGCAGCAGTCGCAGCAGTGCGTGCGGCGCGACCACGTTCGTCTCCAGCACGGCGCGCAGTTCGGCGGTGCCGAGCTCGGCCAGCGGCGGCAGCGGCGACGGCCCGAGTGCGGAGGCGTTGAGCACCAGCAGGTCGAGCCGGTCCCCCACGGCGGCGGCGATCGCGTACCGGTGCTCGGGGTCGGTGACGTCGCCCGGGACGGCGAGGACCTTCGGTCCCAGCTCGCGGGCGACGGCGGTGAGGGTCCGGGCGGTGCGGGCGTCCAGCACGAGCGTCCAGCCCGCGGCGGCCAGGTCTGCGGCGAGCGCCCGGCCGAGGCCCTGGGACGCTCCGGTGATGACGGCGGTCGGCATGACTCCAACCTGCCGCCGCGCCGTGGCCCGGCCATCGGTCCCGGGCCGTCGCGATCTAGGACCTTGGACCTAGGTCCCGCCGCGCAGCAGCGCGACGTGGAACCCGCGCAGCTCGCCGCGGCAGAGCCCGCTGGCGATCGTCGGGTCCTCGGCCATGAGCCGGTGCGCGGTCTGCTCGTCCGGTGCCTCGATGACCGCGATCCCGGTGTTGGTCCGGCCCAGAGTCGGGCCGGCCAGGATCACCGTGCCCTCGGCGTACAGCCGCTGCAGCCGCTCCCAGTGCGCGGCGAACACGGCCTTCTCGTCCTCGCTCATGGTCGCCGCAAAGTCCTCCCGCGGCGCGTGAATGAAATACACCCACTGCCCCATGCCGGTGATCCTGCCGGGGTCACCGGTCGAGCGCGAGGGCCTTCACCAGGTCAGGTACGTCGACCTCGCCGGCCGCGACCCCGACCACCAGACGCTCTGCGTCGTCCACGGACAGCTGGAGGTCGGTGCCGTTCATGAGGCAGAAGACCCGGGCGGCGGCCCAGGCAAGACGCTTGTTCCCGTCGACGAGCGGGTGGTTCCGGGCGATCGAGTGCAGGAGTGCGGCCGCCTTCTCGGCCAGGGTGGGGTATGCCTCCTCGCCGAAGACCGTCATCCGCGGGCGGCCGGCGGCCGAGGCGAGCGCGCCGAGGTCCCGGATCAGCACCTCCCCGAGGATGCCGGCGGCGACCTCGAGCAGGTCCTCGACGGACAGGTGGTCCACCGGACCCGGCCGGCTCACCGGCCCAGCCGCTCGATGAGCTCGGCGTCCTCCTCGCGCACCCGGGCGATCGCGGCCTGCAGTCGCTGCGGCCGGTCGCTGACGTAGGCGGCGATGGCGGCGCGGGCCACGTCCTGCATCGACCGGCCCTCCTGTTCCGCCTTGCGCCGGAGCGCCTCGGTCTCGGCCTCGGTGAGCCGCAGGTTCATCGCCACGAAGCCATGGTACCGCGGTGGTACCGCCGGTGCCGGCTCAGTCGGTGGTGAGGTTGTGGTGGACGGCGTAGAGGGCGGCCTGGGTGCGGTCGGCGACGTCGAGCTTGCCGAGGATCGCGCTCACGTGCGCCTTGACGGTCTTCTCCGACAGCGCCAGATCGCGGGCGATCAGCCGGTTGGAGCGACCCCGGGCGATCAGCCGGAGCACCTCAAGCTCCCGCGGGGTCAGCGAGCCGGCCGGGTCCGGCGCGGACACGCTGGACATCACCGTCGCCGCCACCGACGGGTCGAGCGAGGCACCGCCGGCGTGCACCGCGCGCAGCGCGTCGGCCAGCTCGCCCGGGCCGACGTCCTTGAGCAGGTAACCCGCGACCCCGGCCCGTACCGCCGGCAGCACCGAGTCCTCGCCCGAGTAGCTGGTCAGCACCACGACCTTGACCCCGGGGTGGGCGGCCCGCAGCCGGCGCACGACGTCCAGCCCGGACATCCCCGGCAGCACGAGGTCGAGCAGCACGATCTCCGGCTGCAGCCGCGGCACCAGCGCCAGCGCCTGCTCCCCCGACCCGGCCTCGCCGACCACCTCCATGTCCGGCTGGAGGCCGAGGAACGTCCGCAACCCGGCCCGGACCATCTCGTGGTCGTCGACGAGCAGCAGCCTGATCGGGCCGCCGTCAGCAAGCACCGGGTACCTCCAGCTCGACCCGGGCCCCGGCGCCGGGCGCGGTGACGATCTCCAGCGTCCCGCCGAGCGCCTCGGCCCGCTCGCGCATCGAGGTCAGCCCGAGCCGGTGCGAGTCCCGCAGCGTCGCCGGCAGGTCGAACCCGACGCCATCGTCGGCGACGACCAGCCGGACCGGGTCGCCGGTGTCCAGCGACACCTCGACCGACCGTGCCGACGCGTGCCGCAGCGCGTTGGCCAGCGCCTCGCCGGCGATCCGCAGCACCTCCCGCTCGACCGTACGGTCCTGGAGCCGGACCGGGCCGCGGGTCCGCAGCGACAGCCGCACGTCGTGCACCCGGCCGAGCAGCTCGATGCGCTTGCGCAACGCGGCCGCCAGCCCGTCGGCGTCGACGTCGACCGGCCGCAGCGTCTCCACCAGCCCGCGCATCTCTGCCAGCCCGGCCTCGGCCAGCCCGCGCACCTGCTCCAGCTGGTCGACCAGCTTCGGGTCGGCGGCGCCGGCCAGTGCGACCGCGCTCTCGGTGGCCAGGGTGAGGCTGAACAGCGTCTGGGTCACCGAGTCGTGCAGCTCCCGCGCCAGCCGGGCCCGCTCGGCGGCCACCGACAGCTCACGCGCCCGCTCGGTGCGCTGCGCATTGACGACCGCGAGCGCGGCGTGCACGGCCAGCGTCTCGATCAGCGCCTGGTCGGCGTCGGTGAACTCGTCGCCGCCGGCCTTCTCGGCGAGGAACAACTCGGCCAGTACCTCGCCGCCGGCAACGATCGGCACGCCCAGGAACGAGGCCATGTCCGGGTGCGCCCGCGGCCAGCCGACGAACCGCTCGTCGGTGCGGATGTCGGCCAGCCGGATCGTCTCGGTCGAGGACAGCAGCGCGCCGAGCAGGCCGTGGGTGCGGGGCAGGGTGCCGATCCGCGCCCAGGTCTCGGCGTCCATGCCGGCGGTGAGGAACAGGCCGAAGCCGCCGGCGCCGTCCGGCACGCCGATCGCCGCGTACCGGGCGCCGGCCAGGTCGCGGGCCGCGTCCAGGATCACCCGCAGCACCGGCTCGGTCCGCCGCTCGGCGCCGAGCGCCAGCGCGACGTCGAGCAGCCGCCGCAGCGCGACCGCTTCCGTACTTCCCACGCCGGCCATTCTGCGCCGGTTTGTCGGTGGGCCGCTCTACCGTGCCGGTGTGGAGGTGGCGTTGGGGTTCCGGCCGCACTCGGGCTGGGCGGTCGGAGTGGTCGTCGGGCTGGGGCCGGTGGTGCTCTCGCGGCACCGGCTCGACCTGCCGGGGCCGACCCAGCCGTACCACGACGCGGTCGGGCTGCCGCTGGCCGACGCCGAGGAGCTGGTCACCGAGGCGACCGCGGCCGCGTACGAGCGGGCCACCGCCGTGCTGGCCGAGTTGTCGGCCGGGCACGAGGTGGTCGGCGCGGCGATCGTGTCCGGTGCGGGCACCGTACGCGAGGATGTGCCGCTGGCCCGGGCGCTGGCCGCGCACTCGATGCTGCACGCGGCCGAGGGCGAGCTCTACCGGGACGCGCTCGCCGACGCCGCCGACGCGCTCGGGCTCCCGGTCACGCTCGTCCCACCGCGGGACACCCCGGCGCTCGGCCGGCGGGTGCTCGGCTGCGACGAGGACGACCGGCGCGCCCGGCTCACCGAGCTGGGCCGGCCGTTCGGACCGCCGTGGACCCGCGACCACAAGGACGCGGTCGTCGCCGCGCTCGCGGTGCTCGAACCCTAGAGCTCCTGCAACGCCGGCAGCAGTTCCTTCGGTGCCCAGTCGAGGAACGCGGCCTGCTGGTCGCCGCCGATCTGCACCAGCGCGAGGTCGGTGAACCCGGCGTCCTTGAACTGCGCGACCGCGTCGACGACCGCGCGCACGTCCGCGCCGCACGGGATCGACGCGGCTACGTCCGCCGGCGTGACGAACTGCGACGCCGCCTCGAACGAGTCGGGTCCCGGAAGCTCGGCGTTCACCTTCCAGCCGAGGCCGAACCAGCGGAACTGGTCGTGTGCGCGGGCGACCGCGGCGTCCCGGTCGGTCCCGTACGAGACGGCGAGTTGGCCGACCCGCGGCTTGCCCCGGCCGCCGGCCGCGTCGAACATCTCGCCCAGCTCGGACCGTGGCTCGACGGCGATCATCAGGTCGGCGTGCTCGCCGGCCAGGGTGGACGACTGCTTTCCGGACACGGCGATGCCGATCCGTACGGGCTCGTCAGGCAGGTCCCAGAGCTTGGCCGAGTCCACGTCGAAGTGCGCGCCGCGGTAGTCGACGTATCCGCCGCCGAACAGGGCGCGGATGATCTCGACGGCCTCAATGAGCTTCTCGTGCCGGACGTTGGCGGGCTGCCAGCCCTGGCCGACGACGTGCTCGTTGAGGTTCTCGCCGGCACCGAGACCGAGGGTGAAGCGACCCTCGGACAGGACCGCCACGGTGGCGGCCTTCTGGGCGACGATCGCCGGGTGGTAGCGCACCGTCGGGTTGGTCACGTACGTCATGAGCGGGATGCGCTCGGTGGCCTGGGCGGCGGCGCCGAGGACGCTCCACGCGTACGGGGAGTGGCCCTGGGCGTCGAGCCAGGGGTTGTAGTGGTCGGAGATCACGGCGAAGTCGAAGCCGGCCTCCTCGGCCCGGACCACGTCCCGCACCAGCTGCCGCGGTCCCGCCTGCTCGCACATCATCGTGTAACCGATCCGCATGAGACAGGCTCTGCCCCGCCAGGGCCGGCCCAATCCGGTCGGCGAACCCCGACGTCTCGCTAGGTGCGCGCGGGCGTCGACTGCGTCGCGTGCGCGTCGCTTCCCGGCGCCGGCCGGAGGCCGTCCGCTTTGGCGTCGACCGAGACCTGGTGGTGCGTGGCCGCGGGACTCGGCGGCTCGCCGATCTCGCTCGGCGCCGCACGATCTGATTGTGCCGAGCCGGCCTGGGCAGGGTCCGCCGGTCCCGGGCCGGACGCCG
>DATBFW010000024.1:0-24680 GCA_036558285.1 Mycobacteriales bacterium
CGCGCGCCGTCGATCTCCAGCCGCACCCCCGTGAGCATCGGCAGCGTGTCGTCGCGGCCGGCGGCGACGGCGACCTGGGAGACCGCGGTGGCGAACGTGGCGCTGTCCACGACGCCGGCGGTGGTCGGCATGGTCGGCAGCGTCGGGTAGTCCTCGACCGGCATCAGCGGCAGGGTGAACCGGGCGCTGCCGCAGCTGATCGTGACCTTGGGGCCGTCGACGGCGAGGTCGACCGGGTGCGGCGGCAGCGCGCGGCTGATCTCCGCCAGCAGCCGGCCGCTGACCAGGGCCCGGCCCGCGACGGCGGCGTGCACCTCGACCTCGACCTGGGTGGACACCTCGTAGTCGAAACCGGAGACGGTCAGCGTGTTGTCGGTGACCTCGAGCAGCACCCCGCCCAGCACGGGGACGGCCGGACGAGCCGGCAGGCTGCGCGCGGTCCAGGCCACGGCGTCGGCGAGCGCGTCGCGCTCCACCCGGAACTTCATCGTCCGCACTCCTCGGTCGCGGTGCCGGCACCGAGCAGGTCGGTGCTGTGGGTGCCCATCATGCCCGGCCCGGACGGACGCGGAGCAGACGCCTCGGCGAGTGGCCGTCCCCAGATCGCGGCCCACACCCTGATTCGGTTCTTCTTCCGATGGATAAAGAAGGCAGGAGTCGTAGTAGGCGCTGTGGATCCTGTGGACGGGCGACGTCCCGGCAGGCCAGTGCCTCGACCGCGGTGTGGACCGGATGTGCCCCAAGGTAGTGGTGCGTCATCGCGCCGGTGGACGCGGTGCGAACTCCAGCCGTCATCCACCTGTCATGTGCAGTTGTCCACAGACTTCTCCCCAAGCTGTGCACATCCGCGCATTCGGGCATTACTGCCGGGCCCGCTGCTTGATCCGGTTGGTGAGCTCGGTGACCTGGTTGTAGATCTGCCGTCGCTCGGCCATCAGCGAGCGGATCTTGCGATCAGCGTGCATGACCGTCGTGTGGTCGCGACCGCCGAATGTCTGCCCGATCTTCGGCAGCGAAAGGTCGGTCAGCTCCCGGCACAGATACATCGCGATCTGACGCGCGGTCACCAGCACCCGGCTGCGGGACTGGCCGCACAGGTCGTCGATCGTGATCCCGAAATACTCGGCGGTCGCCGCGATGATCGTCGCCGCGGTGATCTCGGGCCGGTCGTCGTCGGCGATGAGGTCCTTCAGGACGATCTCGGCCAGGGTGAGGTCGACGCTCTGCCGGTTGAGGCTGGCGAACGCGGTGACCCGGATCAGCGCGCCCTCGAGCTCGCGGATGTTCGACTGGATCTTCGACGCGATGAACTCGAGCACGTCCGGCGGTGCGTTCAGCCGCTCCTGCGCCGCCTTCTTCCGCAGGATCGCGATCCGCGTCTCCAGGTCCGGCGGCTGGACGTCGGTGATCAGGCCCCACTCGAACCGGGTGCGCAGCCGGTCCTCCAGCGTGGAGAGCTGCTTCGGCGGCCGGTCCGAGCTGATGACGATCTGCTTGTTCGCGTTGTGCAGGGTGTTGAACGTGTGGAAGAACTCCTCCTGGGTCCGTTCCTTGCTCTCCAGGAACTGGATGTCGTCCACGAGGAGCACGTCGTTGTCGCGGTAGCGCCGCTGGAACGCGGACTGCTTGTCGTCGCGCAGCGAGTTGATGAAGTCGTTGGTGAACTCCTCGGAGCTCACGTAGCGGACGCGGGCGTTGTGGAACAGCCGCTGGGCGTAGTGGCCGATCGCGTGCAGCAGATGCGTCTTGCCCAGCCCGGAGTCGCCGTAGATGAACAGCGGGTTGTACGCCTTGGCCGGCGCCTCGGCGACCGCGACCGCGGCCGCGTGCGCGAACCGGTTACCGGAGCCGATGACGAAGGTCTCGAAGGTGTATTTCGGGTTCAGCCGGGCCGGCTCGACCCGGCCGTGCGGCCGGCCGTTCGACGGCGACGGCGGCGGCCAGGTGAACCCCGGCTGGGTGTCCTCGGCCAGCTGGTCCGGGTCCTCGACCACGGCCTCCGGGCCGTCCGCGGCCGGCGGCGGCTCCACCGTCACCGCGACCCGGATCTCCCGCCCCAGCAGACCGGACAGGGCCGTGGTGATCATCGGGCGCAGCCGGGTCTCCAGCACGTCCTTGGTGAACTCGTTCGGCGCGGCCAGCAGCGCAGTGCCGTCGAGCAGCCCGAGCGGGCGGGTGGTGCGCAGCCAGGCCCGCTGCTGCGGGGTGACGGTGCTGTCGGTCAGTCCGTCGATCGCGTGTGCCCACAGGGACTCGAGGTCGACCGTCGCATCCTCAGGCACGCGCTCGCTCCTCCCCGTGGCCACACCGTTCACCGTGGCATCGGCCCGTTGTCCACACGGCGGTCCACAGGCTGTGTATCTGTCGCCCACGGACCGTGCGGACGATCCTCTGGGCGATTCTCGTCCTTCTCCCCAGCCACGTACGCGCCTGTGGAGAACCGGTGGGGGAAGCCGGCGGACTGGCACCGTACAGCGCCCGACACACCGCCCACAACCGCCCGAAGGCCATAGCCCACGACACCCCGTTTGACCGGGCCCGGCGCCGTTCCGTACCGTTGTCTGGTCGTGAGTCCGTCCGCCGCGCACCGGCGGCCGGCCGCGCCTGGGGTAGGGCGACCGGGTGACCGGCCCCGTCCGGCCCAGGGATCCCGCCGCCGACCCGCCGCCTTGGAGCCCGCACGTGAGCAAGCGCACCTTCCAGCCCAACAACCGCCGCCGGGCGAAGACCCACGGGTTCCGGCTGCGCATGCGCACCCGTGCCGGCCGCGCGATCATCTCCGCCCGCCGCCGCAAGGGCCGCGGCGAGCTCTCGGCCTGACGCCGCGGGCGATGCCGTGCTTCCGGCGCCCGCGCGACTGAGGCGGCGCGAGGACTTCAGCCTCGCCGTCCGCCGTGGTTCGCGTGCCGGCCGCGGCACCCTCGTTGCGCACTACCTCGCTCCCGACCCGGCCGGCGGGCCCGCTCCGACCGCCCGGGTGGGCTTCGTGGTCGGCCGGGCCGTGGGCAACTCGGTGGTGCGGCACCGGACCGTACGGCGACTGCGGCACCTCGTCCGCGACCGGCTCGACCGGCTGCCGGCGGGGTCGATCCTGGTGATCCGCGCGCTGCCGCCGGCCGCCGCCGCCGACTCGGCCGGCCTCGGGCACGACCTGGACGCGGCGCTGACCAGGCTGCTGCCGGCACCGGCGGTGACCCGGTGACCGCCTGGCAGGTGACCGGGCTGCTGGTCGCCGTCGTGCTCCTGCTGGCGCTCTACGACGCGGTGCGCGACCTCGTGACCCGCCGGAAGGGGCGGTCGACGCTGGCGCGGATCCTGCTGCGGGTCATCCGCGCGTACCAGCGGTGGATCAGCCCGGTGCGCCCGCCGGCCTGCCGGTTCACCCCGACCTGCAGCGCGTACGCGGTGACCGCGGTGGAGCGGTTCGGCGCGCTGCGCGGTGGCTGGCTGGCCACCCGCCGCCTGCTGCGCTGCGGACCCTGGCACCCTGGTGGGCACGACCCGGTCCCACCGACCGTTGGACATACCGGCCCCGGCCCCCGACCCGACGCGCCGTCGTCGAGCCCGACAGGAGCACCCCGTTGCTGAATCCCCTCTATATCGCAGTTTCCTGGGTGCTGCTGCGCTGGTACGAGCTGTTCGGCTGGCTCGGGATGGATCCGAACAGCGGTCTGACCTGGGCACTGTCGATCGTCTTCCTCGTCATCACCATCCGGCTGCTGCTGTTCCGCTTCTTCATCAAGCAGGTGCACAGCCAGCGCAAGATGCAGGAAGTGCAGCCGAAGATCGCCGCGCTGCGCGAGAAATACAAGAACGACCGGCAGACCCTCAGCCAGGAGATGATGAAGCTCCAGAAGGAGGAGGGCTTCAACCCGCTGGGCGGCTGCCTGCCGATCGTCATGCAGGCGCCGGTGTTCATCGCGCTGTTCCACGTGTTGCGGCTGATCGGCACGCCGCAGGCGGTCGCGTTGTCCAACGAATACCACTGGACGCCTGCGCAGGTGGCCAGCGCCGGTCAGGCGACCGTTTTCGGGGCACCGATCGCCAGCGCGTTCACCGACCCGCGCAACCTGGTCGCGACGATCCCGGGAGCGAGCGCCACCGCGACGCACGTGGTCGCCCTGGTCCTCATCGTGTTGATGGTGGCGGCGACGTACACGACGCAGCGCCAGGTGATGCTGCGCAACACGCAGACGCTGGATTCGCAGCAGGCGATGATCCAGAAGCTCATGCTGTACGGCGTCCCGGCGAGCCTCACCGTCTCCGGCTTCTTCTTCCCGATCGGTGTCCTCTTCTACTGGTTCACCAACAACCTGTGGAGCATGGGGCAGCAGTTCTACATCTTGAAGCGCATGCCACACCCCAATGCGAAGAAGCCCGGCACCGATCCGGAAGTCGCCAAGGCGCTCGCGCCGCGGCCAGGACAGAAGCCGGTCCGGCCGACCAAGCGCACGGCCCAGCAGGACGGCGACGCGACCGAGGACACGGCGGCCGACAGCGACGAGGACGGGACGTCGCCGAACGGCGCGACGCCGAAGCCGGCGCCCGGAGCCAAGCCGGCGGCCAGGCCGGCAGCCGGGGCAAAGCCGGCGCCCGGAGCCAGGCCGCCGGCCGGGGCAAAGCCGGCGCCAGGAACCAAGCCGGCGCCAGGAACCAAGCCGGCACCAGGAGCCAAACCGGCACCAGGAGCCAAACCGGCACCAGGAGCCAAGCCGAAGCCCGCAGCAGGTGCCGACGCGGACGAGGAGCAGACCGCTGCCGCAACGCCCAACGGCGCACAGCCGGCCGGTGGCGACGGAGTGGACGGCTCCGACACGGCGCCGGCCAGCCCGGCCAGGCCGAAGCCCGGCCCCGGCGCGCGGCCCGGCGGCGGCCGCCGACCACAGGGGCAGCGCTCCCCCACCCAGACCCGACAGAAGAAGAAGCGGCGGTGACCGCGCCTTCTGTCCCACCCACGGCACCACTCTGGAGAACCCGTGACCGACACTCCCGTGACCGACAGCGTGGTCGGTGGCGAAGCCGACGCGGCCGACGCGGCCGACCGACCGGAGCGCGGTGAGGCGCTGCTCGTCCGGGAGGGCGACATCGCCGGCGACTACTTGGAGCGCCTGCTCGACATCGTCGACTTCGACGGCGACATCGACCTGGACGTCGAAGGCGACCGTGCGGTGGTCGCGGTGATCGGCGAGGGGCTGCAGGGTCTTGTCGGCCCCAACGGAGCCACCCTCGACGCACTGCAGGAGCTGACCCGGCTCGCCGTCCAGCAGCAGACCGGGCTGCGCAGCCGGCTGATGCTGGACGTCGGCGGCTACCGGGCCCGGCGGCGCACCACGCTGACCGAGATCGCGCGGGAGGCCGCGGCCGAGGTCGCGGCGAGCGGCTCCCCGGTGCGGCTGAATGCGATGAACCCGTTCGAGCGCAAGGTCGTGCACGACGCGATCTCCGCGATCGACGGCGTGCGCAGCGAGTCCGAGGGCGAGGAGCCGGACCGCCGGGTCGTCGTCCTGCCGGACTGACCGAAGTGCCCATGAGTGTCCACTGTGGACACTGAGCCGCCGGCCGTACCTCAGGAAGCCGGGTCGGTCTTCGGACCGGCGATCGACGCGGCGGCTGAGTACGCGCGGCTGCTGGCGACCGAGGGCACGGTCCGCGGCTTGATCGGCCCGCGCGAGGTGCCTCGGCTCTGGGAGCGGCACCTGCTCAACTCGGCGGCGATCGCGTCGCTGGTGCCGGCCGGGTCGCGGGTGGTCGACGTCGGCAGCGGCGCCGGGCTGCCCGGGATCCCGCTCGCGCTGGTCCGGCCCGACCTGACCGTCACGCTGCTGGAGCCGCTGGCCCGCCGGGTCGCGTTCCTGACCGAGTGCGTCGATCGGCTCGGGCTGGACCGGGTCACCGTCGTACGCGGCCGGGCGGAGGAGGGCCCGATCCGGCGCGAGCTGGGCGGTGCGGACGTGGTGACCGCGCGTGCGGTCGCGCCGCTGGACAAGCTGGCCGGCTGGTGCCTGCCGCTGCTGCGGCCGGGCGGCCTGCTGCTGGCGATGAAGGGATCGACCGCGGCCTCGGAGCTGGCCGCCGCGGGTCCGCTGCCCGGTGCCGCCGACGCGCTGGTCACCCAGGCAGGAGATCCGCCTGCGACGGTGATCGTGGTGACGAGGGGTACCGTGCGGGCGACGGCACGAGGAGGGCGGGCGCGGTGACGAGCACGTCGGCAAGCCACCGACCCGGACCCGTCGGCTGGCCGGTCCGGAGGACCCTGCACGTGCTGCCCGTCGATGGCAGGCCGGGCCCGGTCGGCTGGTTCGGCTCGCAGGACAGCCCGGCGGGGTGGTTCGGCTCCCCGGCCGGCGGCGAGTCGCGCTCGGGCGGCGGCGAGTCGCGCTCGGGCGGCGGTGACAGCAGCGAGGATGAGAACGTGACCGAGCTCGACGCCAGCCGGACCAGGATCCGGAGCGTGCTCGACGACGCGGTCGGTGCGGCCACGGACGACGGTGACGGCTTCGATACGCCGATCATGCGGGAGGCGGCGCAGGCGGTCAGGGTGCGGGACACCAGCGGCGACCACGCCTTCCCGAAGCCCGCGCACCGCCGGGTGATCACCGTCGCGAACCAGAAGGGCGGCGTCGGCAAGACCACCAGCACGGTCAACCTCGCCGTCGCGATGGCCATGCACGGGCTGCGGGTGCTGGTGATCGACCTCGACCCGCAGGGCAACGCGAGCACCGGGCTTGGCGTCGAGCACTCCAGCGGGACGCCGTCGATCTACGAGGTGCTGGTCGACGGGATGCCGCTGGAGGAGGTCACGGTCCCGGTCGAGCAGGCGCCGCAGCTGTGGGCGGTGCCCGCCACCATCGACCTCGCCGGCGCCGAGATCGAGCTGGTCTCGGTCGTCGCGCGCGAGCACCGGCTGCGCCGGGCCATCGCCGCGTACGGGAAGGAGGTCGACTACATCCTCGTGGACTGCCCGCCCTCGCTCGGCCTGCTCACTGTCAACGCGCTCGTCGCCGGCGACGAGGTGCTCATCCCGATCCAGTGCGAGTACTACGCGCTGGAGGGGCTCGGTCAGCTGCTGAACAACATCGACCTGATCAAGTCGCACCTCAACGGTGGGCTGCAGATCTCCACGATCCTGCTCACCATGTACGACGGCCGCACCAAGCTGGCCGACCAGGTCGCGCAGGAGGTACGCAACCACTTCGGCGACCTGGTGCTCGACGTGGTCATTCCCAGGTCCGTCCGGGTGTCCGAGGCGCCTGGATATGGTCAGTCGGTGATGACGTACGACCCGGGTTCGCGGGGGGCGTTGACCTACTACGAGGCGGCGCGGGAGATGGCCGAGCGCGGCACCCGGATGGAGTCCGCGGCGTCTCAGGAGTCGGCGGCGTCTCAGAAGCCGGCGAGCCCGCGGGAGTCCGGGTGACGCGTCGCGGCGGCCTGGGCAAGGGACTCGGGGCGCTGATCCCGACCGCCCCGGTCGCGCCGCCGGCCGAACGGCCGGGCGTCATGGTCGCCACGGCGACCGGAGAGCCGTCGGTTGTCGAACCGGCGCCGGCCGAGGTACCCGGCGCGATCTACCGCGAGGTGCCGGTCGACGAGATCCGGCCGAATGCCAAGCAGCCGCGGCAGGCCTTCGACGAGGACGCGCAGGAGGAGCTGAAGACCTCCATCAAGGAGTTCGGTCTGCTCCAGCCGGTCGTCGTCCGGGAGACCGGACCTGGTTCGTACGAGCTGGTGATGGGCGAGCGGCGGTGGCGGGCCAGCCGCGACCTCGGCCTGCCGACGATCCCCGCGATCGTCCGGGACACCGCCGACGACGCGATGCTTCGCGACGCCCTGCTGGAGAACCTGCATCGCGTCGAGCTGAACCCGCTCGAAGAGGCGGCGGCGTACCGGCAGTTGCTCGACGAGTTCGGCACGACGCACGAGGAGCTGGCCAACCGGATCGGCCGCAGCCGCTCCCAGGTCACCAACACGATCCGGCTGCTGAACCTCCCGGTGCCGGTGCAGCGGCGGGTCGCCGCCGGCGTGCTGTCGGCCGGGCACGCGCGGGCGCTGCTTACCCTCGACGACCCGGCAGCGCAGGACGCGCTGGCCACCCGGATCGTGGCCGAAGGACTGTCGGTGCGCGCGGTCGAGGAGTTGGTCGCGCTCGCCGGGCATGAGAAGCCGCCCACCAGCCGGCCCGTAACGGCCCGCCGGGTCAGCGCGCCGGCGCTCACCGACCTGGCCGACCGGCTTTCGGACAACTTCGACACCCGGGTCAAGGTCGAGCTCGGCCGGCGCAAGGGCAAGATCGTCGTCGAGTTCGCCTCGGTGGACGACCTGGAGCGGATCGTCGGGCTCATGGTCCCGGGCATGTCGCCGCGGGCCGCGTCGACCGGGGAGTGAGCCGGGACCTGCGCGCGCTGCCGAAGGCGCACCTGCACGTCCATCTGGAGAGCACGATCCGGCCGTCGACACTGGCCTCGCTCGGCGGTGCGCCGCCGCCGGCGGTGTTCGCAGGATTCCGTGCGTTCGCGGAGTACAACGCCGCGGTGCGGGCGTGCCTGCGGACGGCGGCCGACTTCGAGCGGGTCGCGTACGAGTTCTGCGTGGATTCGGCGGCCGACGGGGTGCGGTACGCGGAGGTGACCGTGACGGCGGCCGCGCACGGAGCACGGCTCGGTTCGGCCTCGGCGGTGCTGGACGGGGTGCTGGCCGGACTGCGATCGGGGTCGGGCGAGGCGGCCATCGAGACGCGGGTGTTGATCGACCACTCCCGGCGCCGGCCGCTGTCGTGGGCGGAGGAGTCGGTGCAGTTGGCGGCGGGTCACCCGGATGCGGTCGTCGGGTTCGGCGTGGCCGGGGACGAGGCCGCGCCGATCTCGCCGTACCGGGCGGTGGTGGAGCGGGCCGCGGCGGCCGGCGTGCATCTGGTGCACCACGCCGGGGAAACCGGCGGCGCGGACAGCGTGCGGGAGGCGCTGGACATCGGCCGGGCCGAACGGATCGGGCACGGAATCCGGTCGATGGAAGATCCCGAGCTGGTCGCGCGGCTGCGGGACGAGCAGGTGCCGCTCGAAGTCTGCCCGTCGTCGAACGTGATCCTCGGCCTGGTCCGTTCACTCGCCGCCCACCCGCTGCCGGCACTCGTCGACGCCGGCCTGGTCGTCGCCCTCAACACCGACATCCCCGCGGTCACCGGTCGCACGCTGTCGGCCGAGTACGCCGCCGTTCGGGACGCCTTCGGCTGCACCGACGACGACCTGGCGCACTTCGCCAGGGCCGCCGTCGACGCCTCGTTCGCCCCGCCCAGCACCAAGACCTGCCTCCACGACGACATCACGACCTGGCTCTCCGCCGCGTAGCGGCGTTGGCGAGCCTGGTCGGGGTTCTAGTGGCGGGTGGTGGCTCGGAGGTAGGCCTCGCCGCGGGGCGAGAGTCGGTAGCCGATCGGCAGGCTGATCGTGAGGCCGAGGGCCTTGAGCTTCCGGACGTCGGCCTTGTACGCGAGTCGTTCGCGACCGGCGGCTTCGGCGAGGTCGCCGGCGCGGCGGCCGGGCTCGGCCTGGATCGCGGTGAGGACGGACCTGGTCCACGCGCCGGCCTCGCCGGCACGGTCGAGGCGGTCGAGACGGCGGTCGAGTTCCGCGACGTCGGTCGGTGTCAGGTCCGCGTTCCCGGCCAGCTCGGCCCGTGGGTCCGGACCGTCGGCCGGGCGCACGCGGAGCAGGTAGACCGGGTCGCTGTCGTCGCCGCGCAGGGCAACACGCAGGGCATCCGCCGAGGGGTAGCCGGCCGCGCGGGCGTCCGCGTCGGTGAGGGTGGCTGGGTCGACGACCGTGACGTCGTCGACGGCGATCCGGCCGGCGGCGGTGCGGTAGACGTGGCCGGCGGTGGCCTGCGGTCGGCGCCAGCGGCGTACCAGGACGGTCACCGATCCGTCGAAGATCCCCTCCCGCGCGCGTCGTTCCACCAGCACGTCCGGACCCTAACCGTTCCGCGCCGCCGGCTGCGGTGGAAGGCTCGACCCGTGCACCCCACCGCCCCAGCCGCTGCCGCCCGCGGTGGAACCCGGTCCACCGGCTCCCCTCTCTCCAGCCCGCCAGGCCCCGAGCGATGACCAACGCCGATCGTCCGTCGGCCGGCGGCAGGTCCCGAAGCCGACGGACGAGCAAGGCGGCCGACGGCACTGGTCGAGATCGACGGACGACGGCTGGTGCGGACGACGAGCACCCGAGTGGCCGCGGCGACGGAGCCAGGAGCCGAGCCGACGCGGCCGGCCGAAACACCAGCACGGACGCGGATCGCAAGAGTCGGCGGAGCGGCAGTGCCGGCGAGCCGGACGGCACCGATGCCGCAAGTCACGCTGGCGCAGACCCGGGCCGCGACCGCAGATCGGCTGCGGGGCGGACGGGCGCCGACGATGATGCTTCGGTGGGTGGCGGCCGCATGACCAACGCCGGTGAACCAACCACGACCGGCGGCAAGCGCGCAACGCCCGCCAGGCACGATCGGAACTCCGCCGGCACGACGACGGGCTCTGATGGACACAGGCGCACCGGCGCTACCGGAACGGCGACCCGCGGCAGGACCCGGAGCGCGGCGGCCGGCGGCACCGGGGCGGGGACCGATGGCGAGTCGACGGCCGGCAGCGAGGAAGCAGCGACCGACATCGGGACAGTCGCCGGCGGCAAGGCAGCGAAGACCCGTGGGACCGGCCGGGCGGCCGGTGGCAGATCGACGGCGAGCCGCGGCAAGCGGTCGGCGGTTGCTGGCAGGTCGGCGGCGGGTGGCGAGGCGGCGGGTGCCGAGGCGGGTGGCAAGGCGACGGGTGGCAAGGCGGCAGCGGGTGGTGGGCCGGGTGAAGGCGATCGGCTGGCAACGTATCGGGGGATGCGGGATCCGGCGCGGACGCCCGAACCGGTGCCGGCGGCGGGACCTCTTCCGGAGGGGAACGACGACACGTTCGTGATTCAGGAGCACCACGCGCGGAGCCTGCATTGGGACGTGCGGCTGGAGCGGAACGGCGTGCTCGTCTCGTGGGCGGTGCCGAAGGGGCTGCCGCTGAACCCGAAAGACAACCGGCTCGCTGTGCACACCGAGGACCATCCGATCGACTACGGCAGCTTCCAGGGCGACATCCCGGCCGGTGAGTACGGCGGCGGCAAGGTCATCCTCTGGGACCGCGGCCGGTACGAGATGGAGGAGTGGACCGACCGCGAGGTCAAGGTCGTCTTCCACGGCAGCCGGGCCGAGGGCCGGTACGTGTTCTTCCAGACGCGCGGCTCGGACTGGATGGTCCACCGGATGGACGGTCCGCCGTTCCCCGACTGGCAGCCGGTGCCGATCGACCTCACCCCGATGACCGCGATCGAGGGACCGCTACCGACCGGCGGGCGCCGGCAGTGGGCGTACGAACTGGCGTGGGCGGGCAATCGGATCCTCGTGGCGATCGAGGGTGGTCGGATCCGGATCCGCGACGACAAGGGCCGAGACGTGGGCGCGGCGTATCCCGAGCTGCGAGCAATGGGCGCCGAGTTGGGCAGCACGGTCTGCCTGCTCGACGGGGACATCGTCGCGCTCGGTAAGGACGGCCGGACCGACCCGACGCTCCTCCGCCGCCGGCCGGCGAGGGATGCCTCGCCCGGTGCTAAGGATCTCCGCGAGGTGCCGATCACGTTCCTCGCCTTCGACCTCCTCCACCTGGACGGTCGCGACCTCACCGGCCGCCCGTACGAGGAGCGCCGCGAGGCCCTGGAGGCACTCGGAGTAGAAGGCGGCCGCTGGGGCGTCGCGCCCGCCGTTCCCGGAACCGGACGTGATGCGCTCCAGGTCGCCCACGGGCTCGGCCTCCACGGCGTGATCGCCAAGCGCCGCAGGTCGCCCTACCGGCCCGGAGCCACCAGCGCGGACTGGGTCCTCGTCACCGACTGACGCTGTTTCACGTGAAACGGAGCGGACCAGCGCCCGGACCCTCCCGCATCGAGGTCACCCGAGCCGGTGCGAGTCCGCACCCGCCGGCTGGTCGAAGCCCGCCGCCGTCGGCCACAACCAGCCCGATCGGGTCACCGGTGTCCAGTGGCACCCCGGCCGGGCGCGCCCGTGCGTGCCGGGCCGCGGTTTCACGTGAAACGGGGAGATCCTCGGGTTTCACGTGAAACGGGAGCGGCGGTCGCGGAGGCGGGCCAAGCCCCGTTTGATGCGGGACAGCAGGAAGTAGACGAGCGCCAGACCGGAGACCAGGAGCGTCAGCGCGATCGCCGCGGCCACCCACGGGTACTGCCATGCCAGCAGCGTCACCCCGACGACCGCCCCGTCCTCGGCCAGGCTGGTGCCGATGTTGGTGACCGGCTCCGGCGAGGTGTTCACCGCGAGCCGGAGGCCACCCTTCGTCAGGTGCGACAGCAACGCGGTCACGCTCGCCGTGCTGGCCGCGAACGCCTGCTCCAGCGTTCCGGCGTCCCCGGCGATGAGCACCCCGAGGATCGCCGCGATCGTCGGCCGGATGACCGTGTGGATGCTGTCCCAGATGCTGTCGACGTACGGGATCTTGTCGGCGACGAACTCCAGGGCCAGGAGGATGCCGACGAAGACGAGGACGTCGGTCCGCTGCAGCGCGGCGGGCGTGTCGGCCGCACCGGCCCGGCCGAGCAGTCCGGCGATCAGCACCGTCGCGTACGCGCTGATCCCGGACGCCCAGCCGTTCGCGATAGACAGCGGCAGGGTGTCCATGGCGAGCAGAACCTACCCAGCGCGGCTCACCAGGAGCCGCGATGCACGACGTCCTCGACCGGCCGGTGTCCTCGTCGCAGCGACGGCGATCGCCGATCGGGTGCCGGGTAGCCCACGGCCACGCAGCCGATCGGCGTGAACTCCGCCGGCACCTCGAAGGCGGTCCGGAACGACGCGGTCTGCTCCGGCGGCACCCCGAAGAAGCATGCCCCGAGCTCCTCGTCGACCGCCGTGAGCAGCATGAGCAGCGCCGCGAATCCCGCGTCGATGTCCCAGTACGGCACCGGCCAGCGGGCCTCGTCGCGGTCGGTCCAGCCCTTGTCCGGCTCGGCGTACCGGTCCAGGTACGCCCGCTTGTGCGAGAGCGGCACGATCAGCAGCTGCGCGTTCCGCATGTCGCGCAGCCACGAGTCCGCCGCGTCGGCCTCGCGGACGGTCGCGGCCCAGAACCGTTCCCGCTCCGCCGACGTAGCCAGCACGAGGAACGCCCAGCCCTGCGAGAACCCGGCCGACGGCGCCCGCAGCGCGTTGGCGAGCAACCGGTCGACAGTGGCGTCGGGGACAGGCCGCGACGGGTCGTAGTTGCGCACCATCCGCCGCCGGCGGACGACCTCCTGGAACTCCATCAGCACGCCTCCGACGGCGACAGGCTCAGCGGGTGGCGGCCCGCTCCAGCAGCGTCGCGACGACCTCGCCCTGCTCGAGACCGGCCGCCTCGATCGACATCGGCAACAGCGACGTCGCGGTCATCCCCGGCGACACGTTCACCTCGAGGAACTGCACCACCCCGTCGGCGGTGACGATCGCGTCGGTCCGCGAGACGTCCCGCAGCCCGAGCACGTCGTGCGCGCGCACCGCGGCCTCGGCGACAGCGTCGGCGACGGTCGACGGCAGTCGGGCCGGCGTGTGATATGTCGTCATCCCGGCCGTGTACCGGGCCGCGTAGTCGAACACCCCGCTGGTCGGCACGATCTCCACGGCCGGCAGCGCCACCGGCCCGGCACCGAGGTCGACCACGGAGACCGACACCTCGACGCCCTCCACGTACGGCTCCAGCAGCACCGTGTCGCCGTACGACAGGCAGGACACCATCGCCGCCGGCAGTTCGGTCGCCGACCGGATCACCCGGGCGCCGAGCGCGGAGCCGCCCTGCGCCGGCTTCACCATCAGCGGCAGCCCGAAGCGTTCGACGATCCGGTCCAGCACCACCGCGGCACCCAGCTCCCGGAACGTCGAGTGCGGCAGCGCGACCCAGTCGGGCGTGGTCAGCCCGGCGGCGTGCACGATCGCCTTCGCCGTCGGCTTGTCCCAGGCCATCCGGCACGCGGCCGCGTCCGAGCCCACGTACGGCACGCCGGCCAGGTCGAGCACCGACCGCAGGGCGCCGTCCTCGCCGTCGGCACCGTGCAGCGCGATGAACACCGCGTCCGGCCGGTCGACGTCCAGCCCGGCGAGCAGCTCGCCGTCAGGGTCGAGCATCCGCACCGCGACGCCGACCTGCTTGAGCGCCTCGCACACCCGCCGGCCGGAGTGCAGCGAGACCTCCCGCTCGTACGCCAGTCCCCCGGCCAGGACGACGGCGGTCAGCTCACCCACGCGCGTGCTCACGCCAGCTCCGGGCCGGGGGCCGAACCCCTCGGCCAGCGCAACCGGTCGGACGACGGCGCGGCGCCGAGGAAGGTCGCGCGCAGCTCCAGCTCCTGCTCCACCACGCCGGCCAACCGTCGCACCCCCTCGCGAATCCGCTCCGGCGTCGGGTAGCAGTACGACAGCCGCATCTCGCGCTGCCCGGCGCCGTCGGCGTAGAAGCCGATGCCGGGAACGTAGGCAACCCGCTCGGCGATGCCGCGCGGCTGCATGACCTTCGCATCGAGACCCTCCGGCAAGGTCAGCCAGACGTAGAAGCCGCCCTCCGGCCTCGTCCACGTGCAGCCCGGCGGCATGAGCGCGTCGAGCGCGTCGAGCATCGCGTCCCGACGCTCCCTGTAGAGCTCGCGGAAGGTCTTGATCTGCTCCCGCCACGGCTGCGTCGACAGGTATTCGGAGACGGCCAGCTGGGACAGCATCGGCGGGCAGAGCACCTGCGACTCGGACAGCAGCACGAGCTTGTCCCGGATCGCCGGCGGCGCGAACGCCCACCCGACCCGCACGCCCGACGCGAACGTCTTGGAGAACGAGCCGAGGTAGACCACCCGGTCCGGCGCGAGCGACTTCAGCGCGGGCAGCGTCTGGCCGTCGAAGCCGAGCAACCCGTACGGGTTGTCCTCGATGATCAGCACGTCGTACCGCTCGCAGATCGCGACGATCTCGGCCCGCCGCTCGGTCGCGAGCGTCACCCCGGCCGGGTTGTGGAAGTTGGGCACCGTGTAGAGGAACTTCGCCTGCCGTCCCTCCGCGGCGAGCCCGGCGAGCGTTTCCTCGAGCGCGGCCGGCACGAGCCCGTGCTCGTCGAGCACCACGTGCAGCACGGTCGCCTCGGCCGCGGCGAACGTGCCGAGCGCGCCGACGTACGACGGGCCCTCGGCGAGCACGATGTCACCGGGGTCGAGGAAGATCCGGCTGACCAGGTCGAGGGCTTGCTGCGAGCCGACGGTGATCACCACGTCCTCGGACGAGGCGCCGGTGATCCCCTCCAGTGCCATCACGTCGCAGATCAATTCGCGAAGCCGCTCGTCGCCCTGACCCGCGCAGTACTGCAGCACGGTGGCGCCGTTGTGAGCGACCAGCTCCCCCAGCATCGACCCGACCGCGTCGAGCGGAAGTGCTGCCGTGTAAGGCATACCGCCGGCGAGCGAGACGACCTCCGGTCGGTTGGCCACCGAGAACAGCGCGCGGATCTCGGAGACGGCGAGGCCGTCGGTCCGTTGCGCGTATCGGCCGGAGTACGGGTCGAGGGTGGTGCCGGTCATGCGGGAACCTCCGCGGAAGACGTCCCGCCGAGTTTACGGGCGCTCCGGCCCTGCTGCTTAGAGCCGGAGCGTCGCCACGGTGTCGAGGCTGTCGGCGCGGTTGGCGCGGTCCGGGCCGGATTCCGCGTGCCAGAGGGTGAACTCGGCCGACCGGTCGTCGAGCAGCAGCTGCGCCAGCGCGTTCCCGAAGTAGGGCCCGGCGTTCTTGGTCCAGGTCAGCGGCAGGTCCGGCACGTCGTCCCAGCGGCCGAGCGTCCTGGTCACCCGCTCCAGCAGCGGGCTCCAGCCGACCCGGAAGATCGTGCGCTGGCTGAGCGGCACCGAGTGGTGCACCGGCGAGACCACGATCTGGTACACCTTACTGTCCACAGTGGACGGCCAGTGGGCCTGGGCGACGTACTGGTGGTGCACGTCGCCGGAGAGCACGCAGATCGTCGCGGGCGCCGCGCTTCCGCGGGCCACCTTCTCCAGCACGCCGGCGAGCCAGTCGAACGACGCCCGGAACGACGCCCAGTGCTCGAGATCCGCTGCCTCGCGCATCCTCTCGCCGAACCGCGCCATCCGCGGCCCGCGTGCCCCGGCGCACAGCGCCTCGTCCCACGACTCAAGGTCGTGCACCGCGCGCGGCAGCAGCCACGGCAGCGAGGTCCCGACGAGCAGGTGGTCACAGTCCGAAGTGGACAGTTGGTCCTCTATCCAGCGGGCCTCGTCGCCGCCGACCATCGCACGCTCGCGGTCGTCGAGGATCCGGCCGCAGCGCGAGTCGACGACGACCAGCCGGACGCCGCCGAAGTCGCGCCGGTAGCTCCACCGGTAGCCCTTGGCCCCGTCGGCCTCCCGGTCGGCCGCGGCGGCGAACTCGTGCAGCATCGGACCGACGTCCTCGGCGCCGGCCTCCCGTACGCGGCGCCAGATGTCGTCCTCGGCCAGCGCGGCCGGTGACAGGTTGCCCAGATGCTGGTAGACCCAGTACGCGGCGAGGCCGCCGGTGATTCGCTCCTGCCACCAGGACGTCCGCTGCATCCGCCGACGCCAGACCCCCGAGGTGTTCCAGTCGTCGTGGATGTCGTGGTCGTCGAAGATCATCGCGGTCGGCACGGTGGCGTACAGCCAGCGCACCAGCGGGTCGCCCCACGACTCCCCGTACAGCTCGGCGTACTCGGCGAAGTTCGCGACCTGCAGCCCAGGCGGCTTCGAGACGTCCCGCCGCCGGCGGATCACGTCCTGGGTGATCGGTGAGGTCTCGTCGGCGTACACCTGGTCGCCGAGCAGCAGCAGCCCGTCCGGCCACTGTTCGTCGGGGGTGCTGGCGAGCGCCCGCGCGTACGCGTCCAGCGCGTCGGTGCCGTACCGGCCGTCGCTGATCACCGAGAGCGGAGAGGCGTACCGGCAGGAGCCGAACGCCAGCCGGACCGGGCCGCCCGGGCGCGGGGTCCGGATCCGGGGCGGCGGGTACGACGAGTCGGCCGGCGGCCAGACCTTCTCCCCGTCCAGCCGCACCTCGTAGTCGGTGGACGTTCCCGGCCGCAGGTCGTCGATCGCGACCAGCGCGTAGTGCCGATCGCCGACCCGGAAGGTGCGCTGCGTGCCGGACAGCACGCTCACCACGCAAGGATCTGACGTCTCCACCCACACCGTGGCGGAGGTCGCGTCGACATGCCGCAGCATCGGGCCCAGCACCAGGGACACCATCCCCCCTTTCTACCCAGTCACCGTGCGTGGGCGCCGGTGCCGGTTAGGGTCAGGCGTGAGCTTCACCCCGCTGTTCGACAGGTTCGCGCTCGGCTCGGCGGAGCAGCAGGAGCACGCCCAGGAGGTGGTCGGCGGCCATCCGTTCACCGCCGACCTGAGCCGCGGCGTGGTCGGGTTCGAACCGGGTCTCGAGGTGCGGGCCGAGCTGATCGGCACCGAGGCCGACAACCCGGGCAGCTGGATGTGGTCGTGGGCAAACCCGAGCGGCTTCCCCGACCAGGTCACCGCCGCGGCCCGGCACGCTCGAACGTACGGCGAGCAGCACGGAGTGACCGAGCTCACCGCGGGCGAGATCCCGCTGACCGGCACCGCGCTCGGCTACCGGCTCACCGTCGTCACCTGCGGCCTGGCCGGCGGGTACGCGTACTACCCGGCGACGGCGGCGCCCGGGACCACCGCGTACATGCTGCTGGACCACCCGTCGCTGACGTTGCCGCCGGTGCAGCTGCCCCGGGTGCTCAGCGTGCTGACCGCGGTGAGCGCGAGTGGGCAGGTCGCCGACTGGCGGCACGCCCTGCACTCGTACGCCCAGCAGCGCGGGCTCGAGGTGCGGCCGGCTGAGCGCTGGGTCGAGCTGGTGCACCCGGATGGCCAGGGCTCGATCCGGGTCGACCTGGACGAGCAGGGCCGGGTCTCGAACATCGCCGGCCGGCTGCAGCCGATCGAGCCGCCGGAGCCGAAGCGGCGCCGGTTCGGCCTGCGCAAGTTCTGACACGACGAGACCCCCGGGCGGGAGGTCCGGGGGTCTCGGGTGGTGCCGCTGACTAGCTGATGTAGTCGGCCAGGTCCTTCAGCAGCGCCGACTTCGGCTTCGCGCCGACGATGGTCTTCACGACCTTGCCGCCCTGGAAGACGGACATGGTCGGGATCGACATCACCTGGTATTGCTGGGCGATCTGCGGGTTCTCGTCGATGTTGAGCTTCGCGATCGTCAGCTTGTCACCGTGCTGCCCGGCGATCTCCTCGAGGACCGGAGCGACCATCTTGCAGGGGCCGCACCACTCCGCCCAGAAGTCCACCAGCACCGGCTTGTCGCTGGCCAGCACGTCGTCCTTGAACGTCTGGTCGGTGACCTTCTTGGTGCTCCCCACGATTCCTCCTCGATGCGTGGCATTCGTTCGCAAAACAACGACCGGCCGGCCGGAATTCCGCTCAGACCGTCACCGCGGCGGCGGCTGAGGCCTCGGCGGACTGGTCCAGCGCTGCAAGAAAGCGCTCGGCGTCGAGCGCGGCGGCACACCCGGTGCCGGCCGCGGTGACCGCCTGCCGGTAGATGTGGTCGACCACGTCGCCGGCGGCGAACACACCGGGCACGTTCGTGTGCGTGGACGGCGCGTCGACCAGCACGTATCCCTCCTCGTCGAGGCGGACCTGGCCGCGGAAGAGGTCCGAGCGGGGGTCGTGGCCGATCGCGACGAAGAAGCCGGTCGCGTCGAGCACCCGCTCCTCGCCGGTCTTCACGTTGCGGATCCGCACACCGGTGACCGAGGTCTCACCGAGCACCTCGACCACCTCGGAGTCCCACACGAAGTTGATCTTGTCGTTGGTGAACGCCCGCTCCTGCATGATCTTGCTAGCCCGCAGCGCGTCGCGCCGGTGCACGATCGTGACCGTCTTTCCGAACCGGGTCAGGAACGTGGCCTCCTCCATCGCGGTGTCGCCACCGCCGACGACCACGATGTCCTGGTTGCGGAAGAAGAACCCGTCACAGGTCGCACACCAGGACACGCCGTGCCCGGAGAGCCGCTCCTCGCCCGGAATGCCAAGCTTCTTGTACGCCGAGCCGGTCGCGATGATCACCGAACGGGCCGCGTACTCGCCGCCGTGGGTGCGGACGATCTTGGTCTCACCGGTCAGGTCGACGCCGATCACGTCGTCGGTGACCAGCTCCGCACCGAACCGCTCGGCCTGCCTGCGGATGTGATCCATCAACTCCGGGCCGACGATGCCCTCCGGGAAGCCGGGGTAGTTCTCCACGTCGGTGGTGTTCATCAAGGCGCCGCCGTACTGGCTGCCCTCGAACACCAGCGGCCTGAGCTGGGCCCGCGCCGTGTAGAGAGCCGCGGTGTAGCCCGCGGGACCGGACCCGACCACGATGACGTCGCGCACCTCGGTCGCCTCGGTCACTGGCCACACGTCCTTCACAAAAGAGGCTGGTCGGCGGCCGGATCGCCGCCGGGGCAGTCAACAGATTTTACGGACCAGATGTTCCCGTTCGAGACCCGGTCCGAACGCCGTAAGCGGCACCGTGAACGCGCCGCGATTTGCTCAGGAGACGGTGTCGAGCACCGTCGCAGGCTGGCCCGGTTGGCTCCCACAGCCCTCGGTCACCACGAAGCCGGTCAGCCGGTCGCCGTCGGCGTACACGAACACGTACGCGGGCCGACCCTCGTACCGGATGCGCTCGGCTCCGCGCAGCGTGCCCGTCGCACCCGGGATGCTGGTGGCGCAGGCCGCCTCCAAGGTCGGGTTGTCCGGCGAGGTCGCCCGCGGGACGGTGCCCTGGGCGGCGATCGTCGGGAGCGCGGCCCGCAGGCCGGCCCGGTCGTACTCGGGCGGCGCGGCCCGGCCGCCGCTGTCGTTCGCCACCGAACCACCCTCGGGAGGCGTCGCCGCCTGCGCCTGCGGCTGGGCCGGGGCACTGGCCACCCCGCCGCCGGCGCTGGACGTTGTCTCGCTCGCACCGCCGCCACGGACGACGGAGGCGATGGCACCGCCGGCCGCGATCACGACCACTGCCGCGGCGGCCGCGCCGATGGTCCGGGACAGCCGGCGGCTGCGCCGGAGGCGGGCCCGCGCCAGCTCGTCCTCCGGGTCGGCGGCCGTCGCGCCGACCGCGACCGGTCGCTCGGTCCGCAGCTCGGCGAGCGCGGCGTCCAGGCGCGCGGCGACCGCGGCGGGCATCGCCGGCGCCGGGAGGGCGCGCAGCTGGCCCTGCACGGCGTCGAGCGCCTCCAGCGTGGCCGCGCACTGCGGGCAGCCGTCCACGTGCTCCCGGACCCGGTCAGCTGCCGGCCCCACCAGCACGCCCGCGTGCAGGTCGGCGAGGGTGTCCAGGTCCGCATGCCCGGTCGGCGGACCGGTACGCCGCTCGCCCGCCGTCATCTCGCCTCCTCGCTGCTGCCGGATCCGGTGCCGTGTCCACCACTGGTCCTCGGTGCGACGGGCGCGGGCTCCTCCGGGTTCCGCAGGTGGCCCAGCAACACGGCCAGCCGGGCCCGCCCCCGGGCACAGCGCGACTTCACCGTGCCCTCGGGCACGCCGAGCATCGCCGCGGTCTCGGCCACCGACCAGCCCTCGACGTCGACCAGCACGATCGCCGCCCGCTGCTCGGCCGGCAGCCGGTCGAGCGCGTCCTCGACGACTATCCGGGTGTCCCGCTCGGCCACCCGGTCCCGGCTGTCGGCCGGCTCGTGCGGGCCCTCCTCGGGCAGCTGCACGGTCGCGCGGGTCTGCCGTCGGCGCATCCGGTCCAGGCAGGCGTTGACCACGATGCGGTGCAGCCAGGTGGTCACCGCCGAGTCGCCCCGGAACGACCCGGCCGCCTTGTACGCCGAGATCAGCGCGTCCTGCAGCGCGTCGGCGGCCTCCTCCCGGTCGCGCGTAGTCCGCAGCGCGACCGCCCACAGCCGATCCCGGTGCCGGCGGACCAGCTCCTCGAAGGCGGCGGAGTCGCCGGCCGCGTGGGCCCGTAACAGGTCCGCGTCGGAGCGCTCCGCGGCCGTCACGCCGCTGAGCCTAACGGCCGGTCCGGACCGGTCAGCGCTTGAAGGCGACCTCGGAGATCGACCCCTGGAACTGGTCCGGGCCGTCCTGGACGAGCTGGGTCACCCAGACGATGTAGTAGCGCGCCGAGGTGCCCGACTTGATCGAGAACGTGTCCTCCGTCGACATCGTCTTCGTGTCGCCGACCAGGGTGTAGTCGTCCGCGTCGGGCGCGCTCGAGTCGTTGCCGGCGCGGATCTGCACCTGGGTGCCGGGCTGGCTGGTGGACACCGCGATCTGCCGCAGTGCGACCGGCCTGCCGAAGTCGTACTCGATGCCGATGCCGTGCTTGAGGCTGCCGAACTGCGCGTTGCGCTTGTAGTGCGCGGTCTGCCAGGACGTGTCCGGGTTGCCGTCGGTGGTGTCGTCGACGCCCCTGGCCTCCTGGCCGTCGCCCTCCGGGTCGTACAGCCGGGCACCGGTGGGCTGGACGGCGACCAGCGGCGCCTGGGTCGGCGGCTTGCTCGTCGGGGTGCCGGCGGCCGCGGTCTGGTTGTTGTCGTCGCCGAGGCTGGGCAGCCCGCCGAGCGCGGTGCCGACCAGCCAGCCGAGCAGCGCGAGCACGACCAGGCCGGCGCCGACCGGCAGGGCGAGCGTGAGCCAGCGCGGGCGCCGCTTGTGCTCGTCCTGGTCGAGGCCGAACACGTCGTCCGGGGCCGCGGTCGTCACCCGGTCGCCCAGGACGCTGGCCATCGCGGCCGCCGAGCGCACGCCGTTGGGCGAGCCCTGGTCGAGCGCGCGGACGGCCAGGCTGGACAGGTCCTCCGGTACGCCGGCCCGGACCTGGCGCGGGGACAGCAGGTGGCCGCTGCTGGTGGTGGCCGGGCGCAGCGCCGCGGCACCGCCGGTCGGAGCCAGCGGCCAGTGCGCGGTGAGCGCGCCGTAGAGCAGGGCACCGAGCCCGCGCACGTCGTCGGTGACCGCGGCCCGGCCGTCGCCGACGACCTGGGCCAGCTTGATCTCGCCGGTGCCGGTGACGACCACGTGGTCGGGATGCACACCACCGAACGCGACACCCGCGCCGTGCGCCGCCGCGACCCCGTCAGCCACCCTGGCCACGGTGCCGGCGGCGGACTCGGCGTCGAGCGCGCCGTCCCGCAGCAGGGCGGTGAACGGGGTGCCGGTGACCCACTCGCTCACCACGTACGCCCGCTCGCCCTCGTCGACCGCGTCCCAGACCCGGGCCAGCGAGGGGTGGGCGACCGTGCTGACGGCGTGCGCGTGGGCGAGGAAGCCGTCCGCGGCGGGACCGCCGGGACGGACGACGGTGAGCGTGACCGGCCGGTTGAGCACGTCGTCCCAGGCGCGCCAGGCGACCGCCGGGCCCTCCGGGTCGCCGGCGACGCATTCGAGCAGGCGGTATCGATCGCCGACGGTCCCCGCGGACCCCGCTTGGCGGGTGTCGACGCTCACGTGCCCCCCTCGCTCCGAGTCGCTCCGGGCCGCCCCCGACCCCGCTCCTGGCGGCACGTCCCGGGTGGGGACCTGCCGGGGTTCAGGGTATGACGTCGCGCCCGTCACCGGGCGACTTCTGTTGGTGACCGTGCGCGGTCTCTCACTCCCGTCCGGCACGGTGCCTCCCCGAGGGTTCCGCGGCGGGACGCCCGCGCAGGCCACGCAGCACGTCGTCGAGGTCAGCAGACCGGCCCAGCACCGCGGTGAGCACGAGCACGCCGCCGGCCGCGACCGACGCGAGCACGATCGACACCAGCGAGCCGACGAAGCCCTCGCCCAGCGCACCGGTCACCAGCACCAGCACGAGCCAGGCGGCCAGACCGGCGAGCACGGACATGACCAGGAACCGGACCGAGGCCCGGATCGTCCGGGCGGTGTCGAGCCGGCCGAACCGCCGGTGCAGCCAGACCTCCCCGGCGATCGCGCCGACCACGTACGACAGGCTGGTGGCGACGAGCAGTCCGGCTACCAGGTTGCGGTCGGCCAACACCAGCGCGGCGAGCAGCGAGAACACCACCCGGGCCACGGTCATGCCGAGGTTGATCATGGTCGGGGTGCGGGCGTCCTTCACCGCGTAGAACACCCGCAGCTGCAGCATCGTGATCGCGAACGGCACCAGCCCGAACGCCGAGACCGCGAGCACCTCGCCGATCGTGCGGGCCGCGCTCTCGTCGGTGCGGCCGTGCCCGTAGATGACCGTGCCGATGGCCGGGCCCAGCACGATGAACAGCGCGGTCACCGGCAGCAGCGCCAGCGCCGAGAGCCGGGAGCCGAGCGAGAGGTCGGACAGCAGGCCCTCCCGGTCGCCGCGGGCCGCGGCCCGGCTCATCCGCGGCATCAGCGCGGTGAGCAGCGAGACGCCGAGGATCCCGTACGGCATCTGGAACAGCAGGCTGGCGTTGGTGAACGTGGCCACCCCGGGCAGGTCGTCCGGCACGCCGTTGGCCAGCCGGAGCTGGATCAGGTAGCCGATCTGGCTCACCACGACGTACCCGATCACCCACAGGGCGAGCGGGCCGGCCTCGCCGAGCCTGGAGCCGCGCAGGTCGAGCCGGAACTTCCAGCGGAACCCGGTCCGCCGCAGCGCCGGCAGCAGGACCAGGGCCTGGGCGACGATGCCGAGCGTGGTGCCGATGCCGAGCAGCAGCGTCTCGCCGGTGGTCAGCGACCCGGTCACGTCCCGGCCCGAGGTGATCGCGATGAACACGCCGGCGACGACGATCACCACGACGTTGTTGAGCACCGGTGCCCAGGCCGGCGGGCCGAACACGCCCCTGGTGTTGAGGATCGCGCCGATCATCGCGCCCAGGCCGTAGAAGAAGATCTCCGGCAGAAGGAGGTACGCGAACAGCGTGGTCAGCTCGGACTTCGCGCCCGAACCCGACGAGTAGAGCACCGTCAGCAGTGGCGCGGCCACGGTGGCCAGCAGGGTCGCGCCGGCCAGCCCGGCCACCGCCAGGCTGAGCAGCCGCTGGGTGTACGCGACGCCGCGGTCCCGGTCGCGCTCCTGCGCCTGCACCAGCAGCGGCACGATGACCGAGGTGAGCACGCCGCCGAGCAGCAGCTCGTAGACGATGTTGGGCAGCGTGTTCGCCGTGTTGTAGGCGTTGCCGACCAGCGCGACGCCGATGGCCGCGGTGACAGCAAGGCTGCGCAGGAACCCGGTCAGCCGGCTGGCCGCCGAGGCGATCGCCATCGTGCGGGACGCGCGGCCGAGGCTCTGACCCGGGGCCGGCCGGCCGGCCCGCGGCGGCAGCCCGGGCGGCGGCGTGCCCGGCGCCGGTCCGACCGGCGGGATCGGCGGGATGACGACGGTCTCGTCCAGCGAGCCGGGCGGGATGACCACGGTCTCGTCAGCGGCGCCGGGCCAACCGTCCGGCGGCCCCGGTGGCCCCTGCGGCCGCGGTGGTCCCTGCGGTTGCGGTGGTCCCTGCGGTTGCGGGGGTCGCGGCGGGGCCTGACCCGGGGCGCCGTTGGGGGGTCGCCGGCCGGGCCAGCGCTGCGGCAGGCCGGGCCGCCGGCCGGTGTTCGGCGGGGCCGGGGCCGGGCGCGCGTCGACGGCCGGGCCCACGTCCTGCACCGGCGGCG
>DATBFW010000025.1:0-7606 GCA_036558285.1 Mycobacteriales bacterium
GGCATGATCATGTCGCCGACCGCCCTGAAGTCCGAGGGCGACGCCAACTTCGGCGCCCATCCGGTGTGCGTGGGCCCGTTCAAGTTCTCCACCCGGGTCGCCCAGGACCGGATCGAGGTCGTCAAGGACCCGAACTACTACGACGCCAGCAACGTCCACCTCGACAAGGTGTCCTACAAGATCATCGCCGACTCGACCACCCGGTTCAACAACCTGCGCTCCGGCGACGTCCAGGTGCTCGATGCGGTCGCGGCGACCGACGTCGACGCGCTGCAGGCAGACTCCAACCTCCAGCTGCTCAGCTCGGACTCGCTCGGCTACCAGGGCATCACCGTCAACCTCGGCAACGTCAACGGCGTCGGCAAGCCGGCCGCGACGCTGCCGGCCAACCTGAATAGCGCGATGGCCACCGACCCGCGGGTGCGGCAGGCGTTCGAGATGAGCCTTGACCGGGAGGCCATCAACAAGGTCGTGTTCCAGGGCAAGTACGCACCGGCGTGCGGGCCGATCAGCCCGGCCAGCCCGTTCAGCAGCGACGCCGCCCAAGCCTGCCCCAAGCACGACCCCGCCGCGGCCAAGACCCTGCTGCAGCAGGCCGGCGCGACGACGCCGTTCAAGGTCAGCATGATCATCGCCAACACCCCGGACGGCACCCGGCTCGGGCAGGCGATCCAGGCCCAGGTGAAGGACGGCGGCTTCGACCTCAAGCTGGTGCCGACCGAGTTCGCCGCCTCGCTCGACCAGACCGACGCGGGCAACTACCAGATGTTCCAGGTCGGGTGGTCCGGCCGGGTCGACCCGGACGGCAACATCTCGAACTTCGTCCACAGCGAGGGGTCGCAGAACAACAACGGCTACGCGAGCTCCACTGTGGACTCGCTGCTCGCGAAGAGCCAGACCACGGAGGACCAGAGCGCCCGTGCCGACCTGTTCGGCCAGGTGGTCACCCAGCTGCAGAAGGACCTGCCGATCATCTACCTGTACCGGCTGAAGAACTTCACCGGCGTCTCCCGCAAGGTCGTCGGCGTCCAGATGTACGGCGACGGGCTGATGCGGTTCGCCCACGCCGGGTTCGCCGCCGGCTAGGTCAGCAGGTACCCCGGGTCGGAGGTCGGCGCGTCCCGACCTCTGACCCGGGGTATCGAACTACGGACGCGCGGCACGGGGCCACCGTCCGGGGAGGAGCGGGATGGTCCGGTATCTCATCCCACGGCTGGCCGAGTCGGTGGTCACGTTCGTGCTGGTGACGATCGTCGTGTTCATCGGCGTCCGGGCGCTGCCTGGTGACCCGGCCCGGGCGCTGGCCGGCGAGGAGAACGACCCGGACGCGGTGGCCGCCGTCCGGCACTCGTTCGGCCTGGACCAGCCGCTCCCGGTGCAATACCTCAAGTACGTCGGCAACGCCCTGCACGGCAACCTGGGCACCTCCTCCCGCACCGGGCTGCCGGTGGCCAGCTCGATCGGGCACGCCATCCCGGTGACCCTGCAACTGGCGGTGTTCGCCGTCACGATCGCCGCGCTCATCGGTGTCGGCGCCGGCATGATCGCCGCGGTCCGCCGGCGCGGGCCGGCCAACTGGACGGCGAACGGCGTCGCGCTGATCGGGCTGTCGGTGCCGAGCTTCTGGCTCGGGCTGATGGGCATCCTGATCTTCGCCATCGCCTACCCGATCCTGCCGGCGTCGGGCTTCGTCTCGGTGTTCGACAACCCGGTGGAGAGCTTCCGGCACCTGCTGATGCCGGCGATCGTGCTCGGATCGGGGCTGGCCGCGGTCGTGATGCGGCAGACCCGCTCGGCGATGATCGAAGCGCTGAGCACCGACTACGTGCGCACCGCCAAGGCCAAAGGACTCGGCAGCACCCAGGTCGTGGTCGGGCACGCGCTGCGCAACAGCCTGATCGTGGTCATCACGATCGTGGGCCTGCAGCTCGGCGCGCTGATCTCCGGCGCCGTGGTCACCGAGCAGATCTTCGTGCTGCCCGGTTTCGGGAAGCTCACCATCGACGCGGTCTTCACCCGCGACTACCCGATGATCCAGGGCGTCGTGCTGGTCACCGCCACCGCGTACATCGTCATCAACCTGCTGGTCGACCTGCTCTACAGCGTGATCGACCCGCGGGTCCGGGTGGGCGGAGCAGTGCTGTGAGCGAGCGTGGGAGCCCGCAGGGCGAACGGGTAGCGACGAGGGCCGGTCGGCCGGCGCCCGCGCCTGCCGACCTGTCCGAGGAGCGGACACAGTGACCACCCTCGATCTGACCACCGTGGACGCCGCGCCGGCCGAGGCGACGGTCGGTCCGAGCCGGCGCCGGGCGCTGCGCCGGCTGCTGCGCAACCCGCTCGCTCTGACCGGGCTGGTCGTGGTCGTCGTGGCGGTGCTGGCCGCGCTGCTGGCCAACCTCATCGCCCCGTACCCGCCGGACCAGACCGACTTCTCGGCCGCGCTGCAGCCGCCGTCGCCGGCGCACTGGTTCGGCACCGACGAGCTCGGCCGCGACCAGCTGTCCCGGGTGCTGTTCGGGTTGCGGGTCTCGCTGCTGGTGGCGGTGCTGTCGATCGCGATCTCGATCGTGGTCGGCGTCCCGCTCGGGCTCGCGGCCGGCTTCTACCGCGGCCTGGACCGGGTCGTGTCCCGGTTCGCCGACACCCTGCTCGCGTTCCCGTTCCTGGTGTTCGCGGTCGGGCTGGCCGCGATCCTCGGCCCGTCGCTGCTGACCGCGACCACGGCGATCGGCGTGGCCGGCATCCCGGCCATCGTCCGGGTCACCCGGAGCGAGACGCTGCGGCTGCGCGGGCTCGACTTCGTGGCCGGAGCGGTCGCCGACGGGGCGAGCGACTTCGTGCTGCTGCGCCGCCACATCCTGCCCAACTCGGTGAACACGCTGATCGTGCTGGCGACCGTGGCCGCGCCTGCGGCGATCATCGGCGAGGCGGTGCTGTCGTTCCTCGGCCTCGGCATCCGGCCGCCGATGCCGTCGCTCGGGGTGATGCTGGCCAGCGCCCAGCCGCTGTTCCGGTCCGGCCCGTGGCTCGCGGTCTTCCCCGGCATCTGCATCGTGGTCGTCACGCTGTCGCTCAACCTCGTCGGCGACGGGATGCGGGACGCCCTCGACCCCCGCGAGAGCCCGCGATGAGGAGCGGGGAGATGAGCGAGCTCGAGAGCCCGCAGGGCGAGCGGGAGATGAGCGAGCCGGGCACCGCGTGGGCGACGGCCCGACCGCCCACGGTCGGCGGCCCCCTGCTGGAGGTGGAAGACCTCAGCGTCCGGTTCCGCACCGAAGATGGCGCGGTGCTGGCCGTCGACGAGGTGAGCTTCACGGTGGCCGACCGGGAGGTGCTCGCGCTGGTCGGCGAGTCCGGCTGCGGCAAGAGCGTCACCGCGATGGCGCTGACCCGGCTGCTGCCGTCGAACGCGCTCATCACCGGCTCGGTCCGGCTCGGCGAGCGGTCACTCCTCGAGCTGCCGGAGGCCGGGCTGCGGGACGTCCGGGGCCGGGACGTCGCGTACGTCTTCCAGGAGCCGATGACCTCGCTCAACCCGGTGCTGACCGTGGGCAAGCAGCTGGGCGAGGTGCTGCGCCGGCACCAGGCGCTGCGCGGAAAGACGGCCGACCGGCGGGCGACCGAGCTGCTCGAGCTCGTCGGCATCCCGCTGCCGGCGCAGCGGCTGAAGGAGTATCCGCACCAGCTCTCCGGCGGGATGCGGCAGCGGGTGATGATCGCGATGGCGGTCGCCTGCCAGCCGCGGCTGCTGGTCGCCGACGAGCCGACCACCGCGCTCGACGTGACCGTGCAGGCGGGCATCCTCGACGTGCTGCGGGACCTGCGGACCGAGATCGGCACCGCGGTGCTGCTGATCACCCACGACCTCGGCGTGGTCGCCGACCTCGCCGACCGGGTCGTGGTCATGTACGCCGGCCGCACGATCGAGGAGGCCGGCACCGAGGCGCTGTTCGCCCGGCACAGCCACCCGTACACCCGCGGGCTGTTGGAGGCGGTGCCGGACCCGGAACGGCGGGCCGGCGGGATCCGGGAGATCCCCGGTCGGGTGCCGACGCTGCGGTCCTCGCCGGACGAGTGCACGTTCGCCGACCGGTGCGGGCGGGCCGACTCGCTGTGCCGGGCGCGGCGCCCGGAGCTGCTGCTCGGCCCGGCCGGGCACCCGGTCCGCTGCGTCCACCCGCTGCCGCTGCCGGAGGTGTCCCGGTGACTCCCGCGCTCGAGGTCGTCGACCTGGTCAAGCACTTCGGTGCGGTCCGCGCGGTGGACGGCGTGACCCTGACCGTCGACACCGGCGAGGTGGTCGGGCTGGTCGGCGAGTCCGGCAGCGGCAAGAGCACGCTCGGCCGGTGCGTGACCCGGCTGGAGCAGCTGACCGACGGCACCGTGCGGATCAACGGCAACGACATCTCCCGGCTGGCCCGCCGCCGGCTGCGGCCGCTGCGGCGGGACTTCAACATCGTCTTCCAGGACCCGGCGTCCTCGCTGAACCCGCGGATGGCCGTGGCGGAGATCGTCGGGGAGCCGTTGCGGCTGCACCGGATCGGCTCCCGGGCCGAGCGGGCCCGGCGGGTCGACACGGTGCTGGACCAGGTCGGGCTGCGGCCCGAGGTCGGCCGGCGCTACCCGCACGAGCTGTCCGGCGGCCAGCGGCAGCGGGTCAGCCTGGCCCGGGCGCTGTCCGCGGGGCCGTCCCTGCTGGTCGCCGACGAGCCGACGTCGGCGCTGGACGTGTCCGTGCAGGCGGCGGTGCTCAACCTGATCGGGCGGCTGCAGTCCGAGCTCGGCTTCGCCTGCCTGTTCATCACCCACGACCTGGCCGCGGTGGAGTTCCTGGCTCAGCGGGTGGCGGTGATGTACCTGGGTCAGCTGGTCGAGGTGGCCGATCGGGCCAGCCTTTTCCGCGCGCCCCGGCACCCGTACACGCAGGCGCTGCTGTCCGCGGCGCCGGTGCCCGACCCGGCCCGGCAACGGTCCCGGCGGCGGATCGTGCTCTCCGGCGAGGTGCCGAGCCCGGTGTCGCCGCCGTCCGGGTGCCGGTTCCACCCGCGGTGTCCGGTTGCGACCGAAGTGTGCGCGCAGGAGGTGCCGGAACTGCGTCCGGTCGGGCCGGCCGGCGAGCTGGTCGCCTGCCACCTGGTGGCCGACGACGGCACCGGCCCCCGGCTGGCGGAGGCCGTCTAGGCCGCGCCGGGCGGTGTCAGGTCAGTGCCGCCCGTGCACCGTGCCCTTGTCGATCGCGTCACGCAGCAGCGTGGCGCCGTCCTCCGGGGTGAGCTGGACCGAGTGCCGCTCGATGTTGTGCAGCCGCATCGTCCGCAGCAGGCCGGTGTCCTGGATGGCCAGATAGCGGGAGGTGTCGTTCTGGTCCAGGTTGAAGTGCTGGTGCCAGGCCCAGCGGGGCGGCGCGAACAGCGTGCCCTCGGACCACTCGACGACCTCGATCGGCTCCTCGTCGAAGTTCACCAGCGAGTAGCCGTGGCCCTTGACCACGTACAGGTAGGCCTCGGTGGTGTGGCGGTGCCGGACCGACGGCCGGCCGGGCATCAGCTCGGAGATGTGCGCCCCGAGCACCTCGTAGTCGGCGAGGTCGAAGTAGTGGCCGCGGTTGTTCCGCCACGGCCGCACCGGCAGCTCCATCTTGCGCAGGTCGTCGGCGACCACGAGCCCCTTGTTCGGCGGGTGCGCGCGGTTGAACGCGTCCCGCTCGGCGATCTCCGAGGAGCTGAGGTTCTTCTTCTCCGAAGCCAGCACGCCGCGCAGGTAGTCGTCCCGCATCCGCCCTCCTCGGTTGGTCTTACCATTATCCAGACTCAGTCAAGCCGCCCCGCGGGTCAGGTGTCAAGCCGGCGCAGCAGGTGCCGCCACATCGTCTCGACGGTGAAGCCGCCCCCGAGGTCGGGCAGCTCGGCCTGGTCGGCGTCGTCGATCGGCCGCGGCGTGCCGCCGGCCTGCAGCACCGCGAGCGTGGTGCGGGCCAGCGTGTCCACCGCGACTGCCTGCAGCACCGCCTGCGGCACCGCAGTCTCCGCCGGACCACCGGCCACGCTGACCAGCCCGTGCCCGCGCAGCAGCGCCACCGGCCGGTCGCCGAGCGCATCCGCCAGCTGCTCGGCCAGCGCGTCGGTGCGGACCAGCGCTGCCCGGGGCCACACCGGCACGCCGCCGGCGGCGAGCGCGGCACCGGGGATGTCGTACGCGCCGTAGACCGGCAGCAGCGGGCGGTCCAGCAGCGAGTACGCCACCACTGCCGGCGGGTGGGCGTGCACCACCGCGGTAACCTCCGGCCGCCGGCGCAGCAGCACCCGGTGGATCGGCAGCTCGTTCGGCACCGACCAGGGCGCCACGTCCGGCGGTCCGTCCAGCGGCACCTCGAGCACGTCCCGGGCGGTCGTCCAGGCCAGCCCGCTCTCCCGCGGGCCGCGGCAGCGCACCAGCAGCCGGTCCGGGCCGGTGCGCAGGCTGACGTGGCCGAGCACGTGCTCGACCAGCCCGGTCGCGGCGAGCACCCGACACGCCGCGGCGACCGACTCCGCACTCGTCATCCCCGCTCCTCGCATGGAATTAAGGTATGACCTTAAGCCGACAGCCCACGCACGGAGGACGCAGTGGACGTCGACATGACCGTGATCGGCGCCGGACCGGTGGGGCTGTACGCGGCCTACTATGCCGGGTTCCGCGGGATGCGCACCGCGATCGTCGACTCGCTGCCCGAGCCGGGCGGCCAGATCGCCGCGCTCTACCCGGAGAAGCTCATCTACGACATCGCTGGTTTCCCGCAGGTCCGCGGGCGCGACCTGGTCTCCGGGCTGGTCGACCAGGCCGAGAGGTTCGACCCGGACTGGCTGCTCGGCCACTCCGCCGACGGCCTCGAGCACATCGCCGGTGGCCGGCTGCGCATCACTACCAAGCAGGGTGCCGCGGTCACCACCGGCGCGCTGGTCATCGCCGGCGGCATCGGGACGTTCAGCCCGCGCCCGCTGCCCGCCGGCGCCGCGCTGCTCGGCCGCGGCCTCGACTACTTCGTCACCACCCCGGACCAGTACGCCGGGCAGGACGTGCTCGTGGTCGGCGGCGGGGACAGCGCGGTCGACTGGGCGCTCACCCTGGAGCCGATCGCGAAGTCGGTGACGCTCGTGCACCGGCGGCCGCAGTTCACCGCGCACGCTGCGTCGGTGGCCCAGCTGCGGTCGTCCTCGGTGCGGGTGCTCACGCCGCACGTGGTGCACGCGCTGGCCGGCGAGACCGCCGTGGCCGGCGCCGTGGTGAAGGCGACGCGGACGGCCCGCTGGCCGCGGTGACACCAGCCACAGCCGTCGCGGACTGACCCGCTCCGCGGTATGGCAAATTGGGCTGACCGACTATCCTATTGACTGTTCGTCATCCAGCGGAGCCGCTGACTGCCTTGCGGCGACGGCGGACGCACGACACCGGAGGGTGGTGGCCGCGTGGTGGTCTCGGAGCCGGCCGCGGAGGCGGGTCGGGACGGCATGTTCACCGCCGTCTCCCCGAACCGCATGTCCGAGGCGATCGTCGACCAGATCAAGACCCTCATCCGAACCAACCGGCTGCGCCCCGGCGACCGACTACCCTCCGAACGCGAACTCTG
>DATBFW010000026.1:0-4554 GCA_036558285.1 Mycobacteriales bacterium
GTCGACTTCTGCACCTCGAGCATCCGGCCCTCGACCGAGTTCTGCGCGAGCTCGGCCTGACCGAGCGCGTTCGCGTACCGCCGCTCGATCTTCTCGCGGACCTCGGACAGCGACGGCGTCGTGCCCGGCGCCGACAGCTCCGACATCTGCCGCAGCGAGGCCGACACGGTCTCCTGCATCTTCGCCTGCTCCAGCTGGGACAGCAGCTGGGTCCGCTCGGCCAGCTTCTGCTGCAGCAGCATCGCGTTCTGCTCGACGGCCTTCTTCGCCTGCTCGGCGGCCTGCAGGGCCTGGTCGTGCAGCCCCTTCAGGTCCTCCATCGAGTTCTCGGCGGAGACCAGCTGGGTGGCGAAGACCTGCGCGGTCTGCTCGAACTCCGTCGCCTTGGCCTCGTCGCCCTTGGCCCGGGACTGGTCGGAGAGCGTCAGCGCCTGCCGGGCGGAGGCCTGCAGCCGCTCCACCTCCGACATCTGCCGGGACAGCTTCATCTCCAGCTGGCGCTGGTTGCCGATCACCGCGGCGGCCTGCCGGGACAGTGCCTCGTGCTGGCGCTGGGCCTCCTCGATCGCCTGCTGGATCTGGATCTTCGGGTCGGCCCGCTCGTCAACCTGCGCACCGAACCAGGACATGAAGTACTTGTATGCCTTCACGAACGGGTTGGCCATGGTCCGAGATCCTCCGTCCTTCGCGCACCCCTACGGTACGCGGCGCTTGCCTCACTGTGTCAGGCATCGTGTCAGGTCACCCCGCCGCCGAGCACCCCGCCGGGCCCCGGTCGGCCGGCTGCGCCCGACGAGCTGCCGCGGGCCGGCGACCCGATGGCCCCGCGGCACCCGCCGTGGCGGTCGCGAGGATCGGCGAGGCAGCCCTGGCCAGCCCTGCGACCTGCCGGTATGTCACCTGCGTCCTTTCCTGTGACCGGCCAAACGGCCACGCCCGCCGGCCGGTTCCGGGAAGTGTGGCAGCCCCGGTCCGAGCGCCCGGAATCTGCCCGATCGGGCACTTCGCGGCCGGACCGGGTCACGCGTCGACGCGGACCCGGGCGGCGGCGCTCAGCCGGCGCGTTCGGTGCTGGCCGGGTCGCCGGGCAGGCCGCGGGCCAGGGTCTCGGCGGCGGTACGGATCGCCGGCAAGGTGGCCGGCGCCGCCAGGTGCGAGGCCAGCCAGCGCAGCACCAGGTCGTCCCCGGCCAGCCCGTCCGCGGCCAGCCGGGCCCGTACGGCCTCCTCCGCCGCCCGCCAGCCGGGCGCGGTCGGCTTCCGGGTCAGCAGGCCGGCCAGGGCCACGGGCTCGGTCTCCGCGACCTGGCGCAGCGCGGGATGGTCGGACAGCCGCCGGGCGGCGTGCGCCAGCGCGTCGACCAACTCCAGCTGCTCGCACTCCGCCGCCAGCGCCCGCACCTCGGCCTCGACCAACGCGGACCACACGTCGTCCTTGGTCCGGAAGTGGTTGTAGAGGGTGGCCTTGGCCACCCCGGCCTGGGCCGCGATGTCGTTCATCGTGGTCCGCCGGGTGCCCCTTCCGCCGACCGCGCGGCGCGCCCCGTCGAGCAGCCCGGCCCGGGTCCTCGCCATCGCGTTGCCGGCGCGCGACCGCGTCCCGCCGGAGCGGCGCGGCGGGGCGGACGCGACCGTGGTGGGCACCGTGGAGCGGATCAGGTGGTCCAGCGGGTCGCGCGAGCGGTCCGGCACTCCCACTTGATGCCACCCGACGCCCGGGAAGGCAAGGAGCCCGCCAGCGTGTCCGCCGGCGGGCTCCCGAACTCGTCCGATTGTGTCGGGTTGGACCCTCTCTGTCAGGCCGCGGCCAGGCAGCGCGCGTTGCCGGGCAGGTCGGTCAGCCCGACCAGCACCTCCAGCTCGCCGAGACCGTCGCCGGTCTCCAGCTCGGCCAGGTCGACGTCGTCGAGCTCCAGCTCGTGCCCCGGCTCGGGCAGCGCGGACGGCTGGCTCGCCAGGCTGTCGGTCAGCCCGTGGCCGAGCGCGTCGGAGAGCGCCTCGCCGGAGAACCCGGACGCGGACTCGTCCGGCCCGTCCTCGGCCGGCGCCTCGTCGACGTCCTCGAACGCGGCCGCGTCCTCGAACGCCGCCGGATCGAACTCGGGCAGGTCGTCGAACTGGCGACCGCCCACACCCGCGGGCACCGGCCGCCGCGCCGGCGCCGGGATCATGACCCGCCCAGGCATCCGGGCGACCTCGGCGGCCCGCTCGGACCGCCGCATCGACTCGGAAACCTCGGACAGGACCTCGGACAGCTTCACGTCGAGCGCCTCGCAGATCGAGGCCAGCAGCTCGGAGGAGGCCTCCTTCTGCCCGCGCTCGACCTCGGACAGATAACCCAGACTGACCCTGGCCGCTCCCGACACCTCGCGGAGCGTCCGTCGCTGGCGCAGCCGACGGCCGCGCAGCGTGTCACCGAGCACACGGCGGAGCAGAGTCATCGGCGCGCCCCTCCCGTCGTCGTCGTTCGTGTCGTCACCGTACCTCTCTGAACGGACCGCAGCCTCGCCACGGCCCCCTGTACGCCCAAAGCGAAACGCTGTAATCAGGCCGGCAATTCCGCGGACCGCTTCCGCACCGCGGCCAGCAGCTCGCCCAGCGCGGCGTCCACGGCGGCGGCGCGGACCGCGCCGCGGTCACCCGACAGGGTGAGGGACCGGACGGTGCCGCCGCCCGGGCCGGCGAGCCCGACGTACACGGTGCCGACCGGACGGCCGCCCTGCGAGTCCGGCCCCGCCACCCCGGTCACACCCAGCCCGTACGTGGCGCCGAGACGGTCCCGGGCGCCCGCTGCCAGCGCGCCGGCGACGTCCGGGCTGACCGGGCCCTCCGCGTCCAGCAGCGGCACCGGTACGCCGGCCAGCGTGGCCTTGAGGTCGGTCGCGTAGACCACGACGCCGCCCCGGACCGCGTTGCTCGCCCCGGCCGGCTCGGTCAGCGCCGCGGTGAGCAGCCCGCCGGTGAGCGACTCGGCCACCGCGACGGTCGCGCCGGCGGCGACCAGCGCGTCGAGCACCTGCGTCGGCGTGGCCGGCGGCGCGGAGCCGTCCGCGGGCGGCGTCCCGGGCGCGATCACGACGGGGTCCTCGCCGCCCGGCGCAGCGCGAGCGCCCGGACGACGTAGTCGACGCCGGTGACGACGGTCAGCACCAGTGCCGCGCCCATCACCCAGGCCGCGACGGTGGCCAGCCAGTCCTGCAGCGGCAGCAGGTACATCCCGATCGCGATCGTCTGCAGGAACGTCTTGTACTTGCCGCCCCGGCTGGCCGGGATCACCCCGTGCCGGATCACCCAGAACCGCAGCAGTGTGATCCCCAGCTCGCGGGTGAGGATGACCACAGTCACCCACCACGGCAGCAGGTCGAGCGCGGAGAGCCCGACCAGGGCCGTACCGGTCAGTGCCTTGTCGGCGATCGGGTCGGCCATCTTGCCGACGTCGGTGACCAGGCCCCGGCGGCGGGCCAGGTCGCCGTCCAGCCGGTCGGTGAAGGACGCGACCGCGAAGATGACGAACGCGATGATCCGCCAGGTCGTGTCGGTGCCGTGGTCGCGGAACAGCGCCCAGGCGAAGATCGGCACGAGCAGCAGCCGCAGCAGGGTCAGCCCGTTGGCGATGTTGACGACCTTGACCGTCTGGGCCGGGGTCGCGACCGGGTCCGGCGCGGCCGGCAGCTCCGGAACGGGACGCTCCGGGACAGCCGGATCCGGCACCACGACACTCACCCCGCCCGCTCCACGAACGAACCGGTCGGCGCCGGCCCAACAGCCCTGCTCGCTCCCCACTCGCGCGCTACTCGCCGCTCGGCCCGGCCGGCCCTCGTCGCTCCCCGCCCGCGCCGCGGGCACCCGCGCCCGTTCATACCGCCTGCCCCACCGCCGGGCGACCGACCGCGTCGGCCGTCTCCAGGTAGCGGGCGGTGAGGTCGACGCCGGCCGAGCCGGTGACCGTCGCCCGGACCAGGTCGCCGACCTTCGCGTCGACCGGAGCGTCGGTGACCAGCGTGGCCCCGTCCACCTCCGGCGCCTGGTGCGCCGCCCGGCCCTCGAGCCCGCCGCCGGTGACCGCCTCGACCAGCACCTCGACGGTCTCCCCCAGCCGCTCCTCGGCCCGCTGTGCCATCAGCTCGTCGACCAGTTCCGTCATCCGGGCCACCCGGCGGTCGACCACGTCCGCGCGCACCTTGCCGCCGTATCCGGCCGCCTCGGTGCCGTCCTCGTCCGAGTAGCCGAACACGCCGATCGCGTCCAGCCGGGCCGCGGTGAGGAACCGGGTCAGCTCGGCCACGTCGGCCCTGGTCTCGCCCGGGAACCCGACGATCACGTTGGACCGCACTCCGGCCGCCGGGGCCAGCGCCCGCACCTGGTCGAGCAGCGCGAGGAACCGGTCGGTGTCGCCGAACCGGCGCATCCGTCGCAGCACCGCCTCGCTGGAGTGCTGGAAGGACAGGTCGTAGTAGGGCGCGACGCCGGGCGTGCCGGCCAGCGCCTCGACCAGCGACGGGCGGGTCTCGGCCGGCTGCAGATAGGACAGCCGGACCCGGACGATGCCCGGCAC
>DATBFW010000027.1:0-19497 GCA_036558285.1 Mycobacteriales bacterium
GGTCAGGACGTCGCCGGCGGTGTCGGTGCGGGAGGTCACGGCGAACCAGTCGACCTGGTACGGCCCGGGCGGCAGCGCGACCGTGAACGGCCGCCCGTCGGTCTGCAGCACCAGGTATTCGACGCCGGGGTTGACCAGCGCGTAGCCGGTCGAGGCGACGACCACGTCGGGTGACATCGCGATCAGGTCGACGCGGGCCGACAACGACAACCTCCCGCCGGGAGCGTCCTGGCCGGACCACCGCGACGGGGTGGAGACCGCCGCCCGTGACGCCGCGGCGCGGGCGGAGTAGAGCCGCTACCTGGCCGACGCGGACGGGTCCGAGGTCGTCCGCGCGGAGGACGGGCCGGACGCGAGCAGCCAGCGGTAGATCTCCGGCCATACCTCGTCGGTCAGCCCGTGGCCGGCGCCGGTGAGGACGGTCAGCTCGGCACCGGGGATCTGCTCGGCCAGCCAGCGGGTCGCCTCGGCCGGGACGTTGTTGTCGTCGTCGCCCTGCCAGATCCGGGTCGGTCGGGTCAGCCGGGGCAGCAGGTGGCCCCAGTCGCTCCCGTTGATCATGTGGTCCTCGACGTACGCGTCGGCGCCTTGGCGGAACGCCTCGCGGAGGTTTTCCAGCACTCTGGCCGCTGTCGCCGGGTCCATGGCGGCGTCCTGCTCGCGGTCGGTCGCGGACATGTCCGGGGCGAAGAACGCCGCCAGCCCGTCCGGATCGTCGCGGGCCAGCCGGGCGATCGTCTCACCTCGCTCGCGCAGCGCAACCGGGTCCTGCAAGGGCAGGAATCCGTGCCTCGGGGCGCCAAGCGGCTCCGCCGGCGCGGCCAGCGCCACCGCGGTCACCCGGTCGGCGAGCAACACCCCGCAGGCCACCGCGTACGGCCCGCCGCCGGAGCCGCCCGACACCGCGAACCGGTCGACGCCGAGGGCATCCATCAACGCGGCCGCGTCGGCCGGCCAGTCCTCGAGGGTCCGTCCGGGCTGCGGGTCGGAGCCGCCGAACCCGGGCCGGTCGGGCATCAGCATCCGGTAGCCGAGCTCCTCGGCCAGCGCCACCTGCTGCGCGAAGGGCAGCCTCGACTGAGGGGTGCCGACGCACTCGAGCACCACCGGCCCCGCCGGGTCCCCGTGGTCCGCGTACGTCATCCGCCGGCCGTCCGGCAGCGTCAGCTCGTGCGTGTCACCCATGTCCCGACGCTACCGGGACGGCCTCACCGCGGCGGCCGCCAGGCGGTCGTGAGCAGCAGGGCGAACAGGTCGACGCCGTACCAGAGGTTGCCCAGCCGCAGGTTCTCGTCGGCGGCGTGCTGGTTGTTGTCCGGGTTGGCGATCGGCAGGATCACCGTCGGCGCGCCGAGCGCCTGCTCGAAGTGGTGCAGCGGGACCGAGCCGCCGAGCGTCGGCAGCGCCACCGCCGGCCGCCCCGCCCCGAGTGCGGCCAGCTCCAGCAGGTGCCCGACGATCGGCAGGTCGGCCGGGGCCCGCGCGGCCGGATAGCCGACCCTGGCGTCGAGCCGGGCGATCGCCGGGTACGCGCGCCGCTCGGCGTCGGTCGGCTCGCGGTCCAGCACCAGGTAGCCCTGCTTCGCCACGTGGTCGCGGACCCGGTCCAGCATCCGTTCCGGGTCGTCGCCGCCCGCCAGCCGGATGTCGATCGACGCGGTCGCGTGCGCGGGGATGACGTTGCGGGCGGCTGGCCCGACGTCGGCGGCGTGCAGGCCGCGGACGTTGAGCGAGGGCAGCATCAACCGGTCGAGCAGCCGGCTGCCCGGCACCTCGGCCGCGGCCAGGCCGAGCCGGTCGAGCAGCTCGTCCTCGACCGCCGGCATCGCGTCCAGCGCCGCCTGCTCGGACCCGGTCGGCGTCCGGGTGTCGGCGGTGAAGCCGTCGATCGTGACCCGGCCGGCGTCGTCCTTCATCGAGGCGAGCAGCCGGGCCAGCGCCAGCGCCGGGTTCGGCGCCCAGTTGCCGTAGTGCCCGCTGTGCAGCTCCCGGGCCGGGCCGTACACGGTCAGCTCAAGGTCGGTGAAGCCGCGGACGCCGAGCACCACCTGCGGCGCGTTGCCCGGCCGCACCGGGCCGTCGCAGATCAGCCAGGCGCTCGCGGCCAGCCGGTCCGCGTGCGCCCCCATCAGCTCGCCGAGGTGCGGCGAGCCGGACTCCTCCTCGCCCTCGAAGCAGAGCACCAGCTCGACCTCGCGCTCCGTTCCGGCCAGGGCGTCCAACGCGGCCAGCAGTGCGGCGATCGGGGCCTTGTCGTCGGCGGCGCCCCGCCCGCGCAGCCGCCAGTCCTCGTCGACCGGCTCGCCGGGCGCGGGCAGCGGCACGGTCGCGCCGCCCGGGTCGACCAGCGTCGGCTCGAACGGCGGCGTGGCCCAGTCCGCCGGCGTGACCGGCTGGCCGTCGTAGTGCGCGTACAGCCCGAGGCGCGGCGCGCTCGGCCGGCCCGGCACCCGCCCGATCACCAACGGCGCGACCCCGTCCGGCCCGACCGCCTCGGCCTCGACGCCGCGGGCGCGCAGCCGGTCGACGATCTCGGCGGCGTTGCGCCGCAGCGCCGGCACGTCACCGGTCACGTTCTCCAGCGCCACCAGGTCGGCGAACTCGCGCAGCACCGCGGCCGCGTGCTCCCGGCGCCAGGCCTGGACCGCGTCCAGCGCGGTCACCGCGCCCGCTCCAGCGGCCGGCCGTCCACCCCGGGCCACCCCAGCGGCACGACCTCGTGCGTATCGCCCATACCGAGACGCTAGGGCATGCCTGCGCACCGCCCGCCGGCCCGCTGCCGTCGCCGGCGTACCGGTACCGGCGGGTCACCCGGATGCCGACAGCAGGGCCTGCTTGATGTCGGTCTTCAGGACCTTGCCGACCTTCGAGCGGGGAAGGTCGTCCCAGACCTCGACCTGCTTGGGTGCCTTGACGCTCCCGAGGCGCTCCTTGACGAACGCGGTCAGCTCGGCCGGATCCAGCCGGCTGCCCGCCCGCAACTGGACCACGGCGGTGACCCGCTCGCCCCACTTCTGGTCCGGCAGCCCGACGACGGCGCAGTCGGCGACCGAAGGGTGCTGCATGACGGCCTGCTCGACCTCCGTCGAGTAGACGTTGAAGCCGCCGGTGATGACCATGTCCTTGGCCCGGTCGACGATGAACAGCCAGTTGTCCGCGGTCAGGTAGCCGATGTCGCCGGTGTGGTGCCAGCCGTACCGGGACGCCGCCGCGGTCGCGGCGGGGTCGCGGTGGTAGCCGCGCATGACCAGCGAGGAACGCACCACGATCTCGCCGCGTTCTCCGGCGGGCAGGAGGGTGCCGTCCTCGGCCATCACGGCGACGGTCACCAGCGGCGCCGGTCGCCCGGCCGAGGACAGCCGATCCAGGGCGAGCCGCCCGTCGTCGTCGTAGTGGTCGCGGGGCGACATGGTGGAGATCATCATCGGCGCCTCGGTCTGGCCGAACAGCTGGGCCATCACCGGCCCGATGCGCTGCAGCGCCTCCGCCAGCCTGGCCGTCGACATCGGCGCTGCGCCGTACCAGAAGCAGCGCAGTGAGGACAGGTCGGTGCGATCGAGCTCGGGGGCGTCCAGGACCATGTAGACCAGCGTCGGGGGCAGGAACGTGTGGCTGACCCCGTGCCGCTCGACCAGGCCGAGGAACGCGCCGACGTCCGGCTTGCGCATGACCACGATCTCCCCGCCGAGGGCGAGCACCGGGAAGCAGAGCACGCCGGCCGCGTGGGTGAGCGGGGCGAGCGCGAGGTAGACCGGCCGCCGTGGGAACGGGTAGCTCATCAGCGTGATCGCGGTCATGGTCTCCAGGTTCGTGCCGGTGAGCAGCACGCCCTTCGGCCGGCCGGTGGTTCCGCCGGTGCCGACGATCATGGCGAGGTCGTCGACGGGGGCACGGTCGACCTCCTCGCCGTCCGGCCCGAGGAACTCGTCCCAGCGCAGCGCCCCGTCCACGGCGCCGTCGAGGCAGACCACCGTGTGCAGGTGCGGCAGCTCGGCCCGGATCCGCTGTACCAGCGGAGCGAAGGCGGCCTGGAAGATCAGCGTGCCGCACTCGAACAGCTCCAGCAGCTCGCGGTTCTCCGCCGCCTCGTTGCGCGGGTTGATCGGGCACCACACCGCGCCGGCCCGGCTGATCCCGAACACGCAGGTGAAGGCGACCGGGTCGTTGGCGGACAGGATCGCCACCGTGTCGCCCGGCGCGACGCCGTGCCTGGCCAGCGCCACCGCGATCCGGACGCTGAGCGCGCGCACCTCGCCGTACGTGCTGGTCCGGCCGTCCGTGGTCAGGCAGGCCGCGCCCGGACCGAGCGACGCGCCCTTGTCCAGGTAGTCGGCCAGTCGCACGCGTCAGCCTTCCACCGTCAGCACCGGCTCCATGACCAGGCCGAAGCTGCGCAGGACGCCGAGCAGCTCGCGGTGCCCGAAGGCCTGGCAACCCGAGGCGAACCCGACCCGCTTCGGCGGCTGTTGCAACAGCGAGTACGCCGCGTACGCCTGCATCAGCCCGGTCTGCTTGTAGTTCTGGTTGCCGTGGATGACGCAGTGCGCGCGGCCGAGCGGGCCGGAGGCGTACACGGAGTCGAGCGAGGTGTTGATCCGCGGGTTCTCCCGCGGCGGCATCGCGGCCTGCACCGACCCGGCGATCTGCGCCAGCGCTGCCTCCTGCTCGTCCGGCGGCAGCGGCTTGATCTGTTCCTCGAACATCTTCGTCGTGGCGATCACGTTCTCCATGACCGCGCGCTCGAAGACGCCGCCGCACGCCTTGACGTTCGCCACCCGCGGGTCGTCCTTGAACCACACCGGGTGCGCGGTGCCGCCCCAGGGCAGCGCCAGCCCGAGCTCGTGCTGGCCGGGGATGGCGACGGTGAAGACCTTGTCCATCGGCCATTGCAGGTACTGGTTCTGCTCGAGGTAGAACCAGTCCGCCTTGAGGATCGTGAAGATCGTCTGGGTCGACGCGTACGTCGGGAAACCCTTCCAGAGCACGAGGATGTCGAGCGTGTCGAGGCCAGGGTGCTCCAGGCAGAGGTTCGCGGCGATCTCGCCGGTGGTGTACATCTGCGCGACGCCCGGCGCGACCAGTCGGCCGGCATCGGCGAACCGGCGATGCCAGCGATCCTTGACCTCGATCACCCAGTCCTGCTCGCCGGTGGTGTCCAGGTAGTGAGTGCCGGCATTGGCGCACGCCTCGACGACGGTGTGGCCGTACTTGATGAACGGCCCGACCGTGTTGCACACGACCGAGGCACCGGAGAACAGCTCGGTGAGCGCGCCCACGCTGTGCTCGACCTGGACGACGTCGTGCAGCACGTCGTCGATGCCGGGGATGCGGTCGACGACCTCCTGGATCCGGTCCTTGTCCCGACCGGCGGCGACGAACGGGACGGTGTACTCGCGGAGGTATTCGCAGATCAACCGGCCGGTGTAGCCGGAGACGCCGTAGACGACGACGGGCTTCTCGGTGCTCATCACATGCCCATCCCGCCGTCGACCGGCAGCCCGGCGCCGTTGACGAACCGGGACGCATCGGAGGCGAGGAAGACGACCGCGTCGGCCATGTCCGCGACCTCGCCGAGCCGACCGGACGGGGTGAGCGCGACGACCGCTCCGACCGCCTCCTCCGGCGAGCCGAACAGGCCGAGCTCCGCGCAGTCGTTGGCCAGGCCGGCGCCCATCGCGGTGGGCACAAGTCCGGGATAGACGCAGTTCACCCGTACCCCGTAGCCGAGCCGACCGGACTCCGCCGCGGCGACCCGGGTCAGCCGGTCCACGCCGGACTTGGTGGCCGAGTAGACCGCGATGCCGGGGAAGGCGATGGTCGCCGCGACCGACGCGACGTTGATCACGCAGCCTCCGTCGCCGGCCGCGCCGCCCGGCCGCATGGTGCGGAAGGCGTGCTTGATGCCCAGCGTGGTGCCGAGCAGGTTGACCTCGAGCTGCTTGCGCGCCTGGGCGGCGTCGACGTCGACCAGCAGGCTGGTGATCTCGATGCCGGCGTTGTTGACCAGGATGTCGAGGCCGCCGAGCTGGCCGACCGCGTCGGCGACGGCGGCCTCCCAGTTGGTGTCGTCGGTGACGTCGAGGTGGACGAACCCGTGGCCGTCGCCGAGCGCCCCGGCCACCTTGGCGCCGAGGTCGTCCTGCAGGTCGCCGATCACCACCTGGGCGCCGGCCGCGGCCAGCGCATGGGCCATGCCCTCGCCGAGTCCTTGCGCGCCACCGGTCACCAGCGCGCGGCGACCGGTCAGGTCGAGGTTCGTCATGAGTGCTCCTTCGCGCCCGGCAGAGCTGCAGTCGGTGAGCGCCGCCACCCCCGTGGCGTGGCGGCGCTCACAACGTACGACCGAGACCTTGACGACTGTCAAGACCTTGTTGGACGACTGTCAAGAAATTGCCGGACGGACCTAGGATGGGCGGCGTGGCAGCCCGGCAGGCGCCGGCGGACAAGTACGACGCCCGGCGCAACCAGCTCGCCGAGTCCGCCCTGCGCACGCTCGGCGAGCTCGGCTACGCGCGGACCAGCCTGCGCGAGATCGCCAGCAACTCGGAGTTCAGCCACGGCGTCGTGCACTACTACTTCGACGACAAGCTCGAGCTGATCATCTACTGCGTCCGCTACTACAAGGCCCGCTGCGTCACCCGGTACGACGAGGTCATCGCCCGCTCCACGAGCGCGGACGGCCTGGTCCAGGCGTTCGCGGCAAAGCTGGCGGAGACCATCCGGGACGAGGCACCGATGCACCGGCTCTGGTATGACCTGCGCACCCAGAGCATGTTCGAGGACAGCCTGCGCGACGCGGTCACGATGATCGACAAGACGCTGCAGGACATGATCTGGCGGGTCGTCTCCCGCTACGCGCAGCTGTCCGGTCGGCCCGCCGCACGCTCGCCGCAGGCGGCCTACGGGTTGCTGGACGGGCTGTTCCAGCAGGCGCTGCTCGGGCACCTCACCGGCCGGCCCGGAGCGCTCGACGAGCTGACGGCTCAGGTGCGCGACCTCATGCCCTACCTGCTGGAGCCGGTCGCCGCCTGACCCGGCGTCGGGCGGGTTGAGGTCGGCGCAGTGGAGGTCGGGCGGGCAATCGCGGGACCTGGTCCGCCCCGCTGTTCCGCCGTCCTGACGAGCGGGATTCCCCCGGCTCGACAATCCACGGCAATCGGATGGTCAACGCAGTGGCGGCCATCGGTCACTCGCGCAGCACGGGTCGGACCGGGCAGACTCCGGTCCGCGGCGTGGCGACCGCGACGTCGCTGGCATTCAGCGGAGGACTCGTGACGAACCAGTTCTTGCGACGCACCGCGGTGCTCGCGGCGGCGACCGTGGCCGTGGGGATGGCCGTGGCGGCCCCCGCGGCGGCTTCCGGCCGTCCGTCGGCACCCGCTACCACGACGGTCCGACTCATCGGGCTCAACGACTTCCACGGCAACCTGGAACCCCCGGCCGGCTCGTCCGGCCGGGTGGTGCTGAGCGACGGGACCACCGTCGACGCCGGTGGCGCGGCCTTCGTGGCCACCCACGTCCGGCAGCTGCGCGCCGAGCAGCGCAACTCGTTGGTGCTCAGCGGCGGCGACAACATCGGCGCCTCGCCGCTGGCGTCCGCGCTGTTCCACGACGAGCCGACGATCGAGTTCCTCAACTCCATCGGCACCACCGCGTCCGCCGTCGGCAACCACGAGCTGGACGAGGGCTACAAGGAGCTGCTGCGCATCCAGTTCGGCGGCTGCCACCCCGTCGACGGCTGCCAGTTCCACGACCCGTACACCGGGGCGAAGTTCCCGTACCTCGCCTCGAACATCACCTTCACCAGGACCGGGCTGCCGGCGACGCTGCCGTTCACCGTCAAGATCGTGAACGGGGCGAAGATCGGCATCATCGGGGCCACCCTCAAGGACCTGCCGACGATCGTGTCGCCGGACGGCATCCAGGGCCTCTCGTTCGGCGACGAGGCCGCGGCGATCAACCGGTCCTCGGCGCTGCTGCAGAAGCTAGGCGTCAAGGCACAGGTCGTGGTGATCCACCAGGGTGACACCACCGTCGGCGCCAACGGCCCGAACGACTGCAACCTGGCCGCGAACGGGCCGCTGTCGGCGATCAACGCCGCGGTGTCCACGAACGTCGACGTGATCATCAGCGGGCACACCCACACCCAGTACAACTGCAAGCTGCCCGACCCCACCGGCAAGCTGCGCACGGTCATCCAGAGCCTGTCGTTCGGCCGCCTGCTGTCGGTCGTCGACCTGAACGTCGACCGGAAGACCGGCGACGTGCTGCGGGACGCGAGCACGGCGACGAACGAGATCGTCACGCGTACGGTCACCCCGGACCCGGCCGTGCAGGCGATCGTCAGCGAGGCGGTCACCAAGTCGGCCCCGATCTCCAACCGCCAGGTCGGTACGATCACCGCGGACATCGTCCGGGCCGCGGCGCCGTCCGGGGAGAGCCCGCTCGGCAACCTGATCGCGGACTCGCAGCTCGCCGCGACCACCTCGGCCGGCGCGCAGATCGCGCTGATGAACCCCGGCGGGGTCAGGACGGACCTGACGTTCCTATCGTCGCAGGCGGGTGAGGGCAACGGAGTGGTGACGTACGGCGAGGCCTTCGCGGTGCAGCCGTTCAGCAACATCCTGCAGACGCTGACCTACACCGGAGCCCAGATCGACGCGGTGCTGGAGCAGCAGTGGCTCGCCAACGGGCCGACGCGCATCCTGCAGCCCTCGGCGACGCTGCATTACACGCAGACGCTGGCCAACCCGATCGGCGACCGCATCTCGAACATCACGATCAACGGAGTGGCGGTCGACCCGGCCGCCTCCTACCGCGTGACGGTGAACAACTTCCTGGCCGCGGGTGGGGACAGCTTCAGCACCCTCACCGTGGGCACCGACGTCACCGGTGGGCCGATCGACCTCGACGCGTTCACCGCGTACCTGACGGCCAACTCGCCGGTCTCGCCGCCGGCGACCGACCGGATCACGGTCGCCTGACCGCCTAGCCGGGAGGTGCCGCGGGCAGTGGCACCTCCCGGACCGGCCGGACGGTGGCCGCGGTGAGCGCGAGGCCGGCGACGACCAGCTGCGCGGCGAGCAGCCACTGGTTCATGAAGCTCTGCTTGTTGGCCAGGTCGAACGCCGCCAGCACCAGCCCGGAGCCGAGCAGCAGCCCGCCCGGCGTCCGCGGCACCCCGCGCAGCACCAGCGCGTACGCCGCGACGAGCAGCAGCAGCACCGCCGCGGTCTCCAGCGGTCCCGGCACCCACTGCCAGACCGACAGCGAGTCGGTGCGCGCCGGCAGGTCGACGAAGAACTCGACCACGCAGTGCCAGAACCGGCCCGGGTTCCACAGGAAGAACGGCAGCGTCACCGCGGCGGCCCCGGCGGCGGCGCCGACCGCCCGGCGCAGCCCGAAGGCCGGCCACAGCGCCCACAGCGGCAGCAGCAGCACGACGTGCTGCTTGGTGCACAGCGCGACCGCGAAGCAGGCCGCCGCCCACCACGGCCGGCGTACCGCCAGCAGCACCCCGGCCCCGGCCAGCGCCCCGAACACGATCGTCTCGTTCCAGGCCTGCTGCACGTCGTAGAGGGAGCCGGGCAGCGTGCCGGCGAGCAACGCCAGCGGGACCGCCGCCGGCCGGCCGCTGCGGGCCGCCAGCCAGACCAGCGCGGCCACGCCGGCCAGCAGCACCGCCGCCTCCGCGTACCGCACGTCGCCGAACAGCAGCCGCCCCGGCAGCGGCACCAGGAAGGTCCCTGGCAGGTAGTTGAAGCAGTTGTTCACCTGCCCGGCCGGTACGCCGGCGAAGACCATGTCATACGGGTTGCGCCCGTCGACCAGGCCGCGGGCCGCGCCCTGCAGGATCGGCCAGACGTCGATGACCGGCTTCGCCCCGGCGACCACCAGCCCGTAGGCGACCGCGAGCCCGGCGACGGCGGCGACCGCCCCGGCCCCGGTACGCCGGCGCGACAGCAGCAGCACCGCCGCGAGCACGGTGACTCCGATGCAGACGTAGATCCCGGCCCGCAGCATCCCGTTGCGGTCCACCACGTTCATGTACGGCGGCTTGATCACCTGACCGACCACCGCCAGCGCCAGCGCCGCGAGCACGGCCGGCCGGGAGGGCGCCACCCGGGCCGCGCCGTGCCAGAGCGCCACGGCCAGCGCGAGCACGCAGGCGATCAGCAGCACGACCCCGACCGCGGTGTAGACGGCGTGCCTGCTCACCGACCCGGCCATCAGCACGGCCGCGACCAGCGCGAGGTCCGCCGGCCAGGTGGTGCGCCGGCGGGTCTCGGTCACGGTCACGCCGGCGCCCGCGGGGTCAGCTGCAGCACCCGCCGTACCGCGATCACGGTGATCGCGATGAGCAGCCCGTTGCGGACGGCCAGCAGCGTGGCGCCGATCGCGTTGGACCAGTGCGGGCCGGTCAGCATGCCGTACCCGATGGGATAGATGACCTGGGTGACCGCGCAGGTGACCAGCAGCAGCAGGTTGAGCCGGGGCAGCGTCCGCTCCGCCGGCGCGGTCGCGGCGGTGGCGGCGAGCGCGCCGCCGATCCAGAGCAGGTACTGCGGGGACAGCGTCTTGTTCGGCACGATCAGCAGGCAGGCCGCGGCCACCGAGAGCAGCCCGACCACGGCCATCGACGCAGGCCCGGCCTGCCAGGCCCGCCAGGCGAGGTAGACCACCAGCAGCACGCAGCCGACCGTCGCGATCGCCGACAGTTTCAGCAGCGTGCCCGCGCCGGGGCCCTCGACCTGGAATGCGAAGAACCGGGTGTACGGCGTGGACCAGGTCGCCGAGTCGAAGCAGCGGGCGAACAGCAGCGGCACCGCCCAGATCGTCTCCAGCTGCAGGCCGCGGTCGCTCTGCCAGGTCAGCGGCGACAGCAGCCGGGCGGTACCGCCGGCGGAGAGGGTGGCGACCACGGCCAGCACGCCGAACGTGACGAAGCCGGCGAGCACCCGCAGCGGCCGGTCCCGGCGGACCAGCAGCGCCGGCAGCAGCCCCGCCGGCCACAGCTTCACCGCGGCGCCGGCCGCGGCCAGCACCCCGCTCGTCTCCGCCCACCGCGCTGCCAGCGCCAGCAGCGCGAAGCCGGCGAGCACCGCGGACACCAGGTCGAACCGGGTGAACGTGAGCGGCCCGAGCAGCGGGACCAGCACCAGCCAGAGCCGGACGCCGGCACCGCGGCCGACCCGCCACAACCCGCCGACGAACGCCGCGTCGATGACGACCATGAGCGCCACGAAGATCGACGCGTACGTCCACGGGGTGAGCCCGGACAGCCAGCGCGGGGTGAGGAAGATCGCGAACGCCGGCAGCGGGTATTCCCGCAGCGTCTCGCCGACCGGCACGCCGCTGAACATGGCGTCGAGCTGGTTGCCGTAGTAGTAGACGTCCCGGATGATCCCGTGCTCGGCCGGCGTGGCCAGCACCAGCAGCGTGATCCCCCTGGTCACGACCCACCAGAGGAGGAGCTCGACGAGGTTCGCGGGACCCTGGAGGAGCCGGCGGGCCGGCCCGACCCGGCGCTGCTCGGCGAGGCTCACGGCTCCATGGTGCCGGTCGGGCTCAACGTCGCTGACGGTGGGGGCCTGGCTCCTAGCCACAACCCGAGAGGTCGATGCCCCGATCCTTGAGCCAGCCGATCGGGTCGACCTTGTCGCCGTTCTCCGACCCGACCCTGATCTCGAAGTGCAGGTGGTAGCCGGTGCTCTCGCCCTCGCTGCCGACGAGCCCGATCAGCTGCCCGGCCTTGACCTTCTCGCCCTTCTCCACGAGGTATTTCTCCTCGTGCCCGTACACCGTGATCGTGCCGTCGGCGTGCTGGATCATGATCGCGTTGCCGAAGCCGCTCATCGGGCCGGCCTCGATCACGGTGCCGTCGCCGGCCGCGTAGAACGGGGTGCCCTCCGGCGCGGCCATGTCGACGCCGTAGTGGAACGTGCCCCAGCGCGGCTCGAAGCAGGACGAGACGACGAACTTGCCCTTCGGGATCGGCAGCAGCCACTTCGGCCGGGCGGCCTCGATCAGCGCGATCTGCCGGGCCCGCGCCGCCCGGCTGGCCTGGATCGCCACCACCCGGCTCTGCGCGCTGGCCGCCGCGAGCGTGGTGCGGCCGTTCATGGGTACCTCGGCGACGACGCCGTCCGGGATCGGGTCCGGGCCGCCCATGCCGAGGGCCTGGTCCTGCGCCGGGCCCTGCAGGGCGGTGACGTTCGCGGCCATCGCGGGCAGGCCGTCGCCGGACGCGGCGGCGGTGGACAGCGCGGCCGCGGTAGCGCCGACGACGGCGGAAGCGATGACGGCGGGCGTCTTGTGCTGGGGTGGCCTCGTTGCGCGATGTCGGCCAGCGGGCCGGCTGTGACGCGACAAGGAACAACCCTTCGCCCAGGGGAATGGAGCGGAGCGTCGCGACCGGATGATCTTGGCTGGCCTCGATGCCGGACCGGAAAGTAATCGGGCGTTGCCCCGAAAGGCAATTCTCCGTAAGGACTGTCACCCGAACGGCCCCACCGTCGCGCCCTTGCGTACACGCACTGCTGCTAAGCGCAGTCGATATCCGGCTGGCTGCCCTCGATGTCCGAGTGCGTGCCGTCCGGGTCGAGGTGCGCCAGGGCCCGGGACACGGTGCGGGACACCTGCGCGGCGGCGGGCAGCGACATGTGCCCGAGGCCCGGCACCAGCACGTTGTCCGCGAGCAGGTCGGGGTGCTCGATCCTGGCGTTGGTCTTCGGGTAGATGAGCTGGTCGAGGTCGCTCCAGACGGCCAGGAACCGGGTCCGGCAGCCCGGCGCCGGCTCGGCCAGCTCGGCGATCACGTCCGAGCCCGGCCGCAGCTGCCGGCACAGCCGCAGTGGCAGCACCCTGGCGACCAGCTGTGCCGCCACCGTGCCGCCATGCGGGGTGCCGAGGGTGACCAGGGTGTGCACCCTGGCATCGCCGCCCAGCCGCTGGACGTAGTAGCGGGCCACGACGCCGCCGAGCGAGTGCGCGACGACATGCACGCGCTCGTACCCGGTCTCGACACTGACCTGCTCGACCGTCCGGCCGAGCTCGGCCGCGGCCGTGCGTACGTCCGAGGTGAACACGCTGTAGTTGACGGTCCGGACCTGGCCGAAGCCGCAGCGGCGCAGCGAGCGCCGGAGCAGCGTGAAGATCGACCGGTTGTCGACCATGCCGTGCACGAGCAGCACCGGGGTTGCGGCCGCCGCGGCGTCGTGCGCGAGCAGGCCGCGGTGCTGCGGGGACAGGTCGTCGATCCGGCGCGGGCCGCCGCCGCCGTCCCTGCGCTCCGCCCGGAAGCCGAGCGGGTAGAGCGCGGCGTGCGCGGCGACCCAGGCCAGCTCGGTCCCGACCCCGCGCAGGCCGGCCGGCGAGGTGAGCCGGCGCAGGCCGCGCGAGGCCGCCCGACCCGTCCCGCCGACGCCGACCGCCATGACCCGCCTCGCTCGCTTCTCCCTGGAATTGCCGCATACCCCATCCATGCTGTCGATAGCCCGAAACCGGGGGGTCACGTGTTCGTCACGGTCGTGGTACGGGCGTGGGCCCGGCGGGGCGACCAGGCGAACTCGGAGGCCGGCCGGTCTCTTGCTAGCGTCGGCGCCCGTGAGCACGCCCAGGAAGACGGCCGCCAAGCCCGGAGGGGGCGCCGGGGCCACGCCGTCGGCGCGCAAGACAGCGTCCAAGGCAGGGTCCAGGACCGGGTCCGGGACGGGGTCCGGGACCGGGTCCAAGCCGGGGTCCGGGACCGGGTCCAAGCCGGGGGCAGGGACCGGGGCGAAGGCCCGGTCCCGGCCGGCTTCCGGCAAGTCCGGGAAGGCCGATCTGCCGCCGCCGCCCGGGCCCGGTCTCGTCGTCGGCACCGTGCCGGCCCTGGCCAGGATCGCCGGCGGGGTGGCCGTGCTCGCCGCGGTCCTGCTGCTGATCGCGCCGGCGTTCCCGCTGGCCCGTGCCGGCGGCGTCGACCTCGGCACGCCCGGCAACGCCTGGGCGTTCGTGCCCCCGCTGCCGCTGGCCGCGATGGTCGCCGCCGGCGGCGTACTGGCCGCGCGCGGCCGGCTGCCCCGGCTCGGCCTCGCCGTCCTGTTCCCGGCCGGCACGATCGCCGCCGGCCTGCTGCTGCAGAACGTCGCGCTGCTGCGCACCGGCAGCCGCAGCACGATCGACCTGCCGCTCGGCATCGGCACCAGCGCCCGGTACGAGGTCGGCGCCGGCCTGGTCATCTCTGTCGTCGGGTACGGCGTGCTGGTCGCCGCCGCGCTGCTGGCCACCGTCGCCTGGCCGCGCACGATCATGGAGGACACCGGCGACCTCGACCCGCGCCGGCCCCGGCTGGCCGCCTGGGGTCTCGCCGTCGGGGTGCTGACCGCGCTGGTGCTCGGCATGGCGCCGTACTCGTCGTCGATCGCGGCCGGCGCCCCGACGCTGCCGGAGCGGCACGGGCTCGACCTGCTCGGCGGCGCGGTGGTGGCGCTCGGCGCCGCCGTCTGGTCGGTCGTCGCCGCGACGCTGCGGCCCCGGCTCGCAGTCGTCGGCGGGTACGCCGGGCTGGCCGCGACGCTGCTGTCGATCGGGCTGGCGATCGTCCTGCTGGTGGCCCGCTCGCCCGCGCTCGGCAGCAGCGCGGGCGGGGTCGGCGTGCTGCTGGCCGCGCTGGCCGCGGCGGTCCTCGGGCTGGTCAGCGCGCGGATCGGACGGCCGGCCGGAAAGGCCTAGAGTGGCCGCGTGAGCGAGCGCATCCGGGTCGTGGTCGCCAAGCCGGGCCTGGACGGGCACGACCGCGGCGCCAAGGTGGTCGCCCGCGCGCTGCGCGACGCCGGCATGGAGGTCGTCTACACCGGCCTGCACCAGACGCCGGAGCAGATCGTCGAGACGACGATCCAGGAGGACGCCGACGCGGTCGGCCTGTCGGTGCTGTCCGGCGCGCACATGACGCTGTTCGCCCGGGTGCTCGAGCTGCTGCAGGAGCGCGGCGCCGACGACGTGGTGGTCTTCGGCGGCGGCATCATCCCGGCCGACGACTTCGGCCCGCTGGCCGAGATGGGCGTGGCCAAGATCTTCACCCCCGGCGCGACGACCACCGAGATCGTCGACTGGGTGCGCGAGCACGTCGCGGGCCAGCCGGTCTGAGGCCGGCCGTCCTCAGTCGGGGTCGGCCCGCCAGAGCTGCACCGTCAGGTCGGTCAGCCCGGTCGCCGGGTGCCGCAGCTCGCGTCGCTGCTCCTGGGTGTGCAGGTCGACGATCTGCCGCCGCGGCTGGTCGGTCAGCGTCGGCAGCGGATCGCCGGACTCGGCGACCAGCACGGGGGTGCCGCCGGCCGCCCGCACCCTGGCAGTCACCTCGGCCACCTGGGCCCGGGTGGCGACGTCGTCGCTGCTGTCGCCGGGCACTCCGAACGCCGGCACGCCGCAGACCTCGCGCAGCACCGCGGTCCACTCCTGCCGGCTGCGGGCGTCGACCAGCAGCGCGACCTCGCCCGGCTCGAACGCGGCGCACGCGGTGTCGACCGCCTGCGGCTCGCCGGCCTCGGTCCGGCTCAGCGCCAGGTGCCGCGAGCCCAGCGCCGCCGGGACGAGGACCACCACCAGCCCCAGGACGAGGGCCGGCCGGCCCCAGCGCCTGGTCGCGGCCGCGACCGACCACACCGCGAGCAGCGCGACCACCGGCAGCACGGTCGGCACCAGCCGCCGGTCCGCCCAGGGGTGGTCAGGGGTGATGCCCGGGCTCCACAGCACCGACAGCGCCGAGACGACCGGCAGGGCGAGGCCGAGGATCCAGCGGGTGGCGGGGTGGCCGCTGACCGGGTCGCGCCGGCCGAGCACCGCATACCGGGTCAGCAGCGCGAGCGCAGCGCCGGCCAGGACCAGCGTCGGCCAGCCGGTGTACCAGCTGACCCAGGTCAGCGAGTCCTCGGCGTAGTTGCGGTTGCCGTCGACCGGCACCACGCCCTGGGCCCGCTGCAGTCCCTCGATGAACCGGACGCTGCCGCCGGTGCCCAGCCCGACGTACCAGAGCGGGCGGGTGACCAGCGCGACCAGCCCGACCACGACGACGCCGGCGGCGGCGGTGCCGACCAAGGGCGGCGGTGGCGTGGCCGGCAGCCAGCGCCGGCCGACCAGCACGCCGACCGTGCAGACCACGATCAGCAGCACGCCCAGGTAGACGGCCATCTTCACCAGCGAGCGCAGGTCGTGCACGTACGGGTAGGTGGGGCCGAGCGCGTCCACCACCCCGTACACCGCCCCGACGACGGCGCCGAGCGCGAGCGGCCACCAGCACGGGCTGCGCCGCAGCGCCAGCCAGGCGACCACCGGCACCAGCAGGGCGAGGTCGCGGACCGCGTCGATACGGACCAGCAGCCCGAGCCCCATCAGCAGGCCGGCCAGTCCGGCCAGCCAGCGGTGCGTGCCGGCGACCGCGTCGAGCAGCAGGCACAGCGCGGCGAGCATGAGCAGCTGCGCGAGCGGCTCGCTGTAGGTCGAGCGGAACGTCAGGATCATCGGCAGCACGAGCGCGAGCGCCAGCGCCGCGACCGGGGCCCAGCGCGGGCCGACCAGCCGGGCGGCCAGGCCGCCGAACGCGAGCAGCGCGCAGCCGCCGATCAGCGCCGGCGCCAGCAGCATCCCGGTCCAGCCGCCGACCCAGCCGAACGGGGCCAGGGTCAGCCCGGTGCCGGACATGAACTGCGCGGCCAACCGGTCGCCGGTGGGGTAGAGCGCCTGCGCGGTCGCGGTGACGAGCTTGTCGCCGCTGCCGCCGATCCAGTGCAGCTGCGCCGGGATCCGCAGCCCGCCGGAGTCCGCGATCCAGCGACCGAACAGCGCGTACACGGCCGAGTCGCGGCGCAGCACCACGTGCCCGGACGCGAACACGCCGGTGAAGACGGCGAAGCCGACCGCGATCGCGCCGGTGCCGAGCACCGACCACCACGGCGTGTCCGGCACCGCCGGCAGCCGGCGGGCCGCCAGCCAGACCAGCGCGGCGACCACCGCGAAGGCCGGCAGGGCCAGCAGCGGCGTCGCGTGCCCCGCGTACGCGAGCGGGTAGGTGGCCAGCAGCCAGGCGGCGACCGCCAGCGCCGGGGCGACCGAGGCGACGGAGAGCACCATGCCCGGGTCGAGCCGGCGGGAGCGCGGCAGCTCGCCCGGCGCGGCCGAGGCGTCCGCGACCGGGGCGACCGGCGTGATGTCGACCCCCACGGGTCCGCAGACTAGAGCCGCGGCCTGGGATCGCTCGCACGGGGACGCTCGGGCGCCCCTGTGACGGACGCGACGCGCCCCGGCCGGCCGCCGGTGGATACCCTCCCGGGCGGGACCTCGGAGCGCCCGCGACGGGGCGTGGTGAGTGGTGCCCTCGGCGTGGAGGGATGAATTTCGTGGACCTGTACGAATACCAGGCGAAGGAGCTCTTCGCCGCGCACGGCGTTCCCGTGCTGCCGGGGGAGGTGGCCGACACTCCCGCGGAGGCGAAGGCCGTGGCCGCCAGGATCGGTACGGCCGTGGTGGTGAAGGCCCAGGTGAAGACCGGCGGGCGGGGCAAGGCCGGCGGCGTGAAGCTGGCCACCGACGCCGACGAGGCGGCGGAGAAGGCGACCGCGATCCTCGGCCTGGACATCAAGGGCCACGTGGTGCACCGGGTGCTCGTCACCGAGGCGAGCGACATCGACACCGAGTACTACGTGTCGTACCTGCTCGACCGGGCCAACCGGACGTACCTGGCGATGGCCTCGGTCGAGGGCGGGATGGAGATCGAGCAGCTCGCGGTCGAGCGGCCGGACGCGCTGGCCCGGGTCCCGGTCGACCCGATCGACGGGGTGGACGCGGCCAAGGCGGCGGAGATCGCCGACGCGGCCGGCTTCCCGGCCGACGTGCGGCACCAGGTGATCGAGGTGCTGGTCAAGCTCTGGGACGTCTTCACCGCCGAGGACGCGACCCTGGTCGAGGTCAACCCGCTGGTGAAGACCCCGAACGGACAGGTCGTCGCGCTGGACGGCAAGATCACCCTGGACGACAACGCGGCCTTCCGGCACCTCGAGACGGCGGCCCGGTTCGAGGACACCGCGACCACCGACCCGCTGGAGCGCAAGGCCAAGGAGAAGGAGCTCAACTACGTCAAGCTCGACGGCGAGGTCGGCATCATCGGCAACGGCGCCGGCCTGGTCATGTCCACCCTCGACGTGGTGGCGTACGCGGGGGAGCGGCTCGGCGGGGTCCGGCCGGCCAACTTCCTCGACATCGGCGGCGGCGCCTCCGCCGAGGTGATGGCGAACGGGCTGGAGATCATCCTGGGCGATCCGTCCGTACGGTCGGTGTTCGTCAACGTCTTCGGCGGCATCACCGCGTGCGACGCGGTGGCCAACGGGATCGTGCAGGCATTCCAGCTGCTCGACTCCCGCGGCGAGGCGGTCACGCTGCCGCTGGTCGTCCGGCTGGACGGCAACAACGCCGAGGAGGGCCGGCGGATCCTCACCGAGGCGGCGCTGCCCGGGCTCGAGCAGGTGGACACGATGGACGGCGCCGCGGAGCGCGTCGCGGAGCTGGCGGGAGCGCGCTGATGTCGATCTTCCTCGACGAGAACTCCAGGATCATCGTCCAGGGCATGACCGGCTCGGAGGGCATGAAGCACACCCGCCGGATGGTCGCCTCGGGCACGAACATCGTCGGCGGGGTCAACCCGCGCAAGGCGGGCGAGCAGGTCGACGGGATCCCGGTGTTCGGCTCGGTCGCCGACGCGGTCAAGGAGACCGGCGCGGACGTGTCGGTGGTGTTCGTGCCGCCGCCGTTCGCCAAGGACGCGGTGGAGGAGGGCGTCGCCGCCGCCGTGCCGCTGGTCGTGGTCATCACCGAGGGCATCCCGGTGCACGACACCGCGGCGTTCTTCACCCTGGCCCAGCGGTCCGGCACCACCCGGCTGATCGGGCCGAACTGCCCCGGCCTGATCAGCCCGGGCAAGTCGAACGCCGGCATCATCCCCGCCGACATCACCAAGCCGGGCCGCGTCGGGCTGGTCTCCAAGTCGGGCACGCTGACGTACCAGATGATGTACGAGCTGCGCGACATCGGCTTCTCCACCTGCGTCGGCATCGGCGGCGACCCGGTCATCGGCACCACTCACATCGACTGTCTGGCCGCGTTCCAGGACGACCCGGACACCGACGCGATCGTCATGATCGGCGAGATCGGCGGCGACGCCGAGGAGCGGGCGGCCGATTTCATCAAGGCGAACGTCACCAAGCCGGTGGTCGGCTACGTGGCCGGGTTCACAGCGCCGGAGGGCAAGACCATGGGCCACGCCGGCGCGATCGTGTCCGGTTCGGCCGGGACCGCCGCCGCCAAGCAGGCCGCGCTGGAAGCGGTCGGCGTCCGGGTCGGCAAGACGCCGAGCGAGACCGCGCGGCTGGCCCGGGAGATCGTCACCGGCTGACAGCTCGCGGGCGCCCCGGCCGGATGGCGAGTGCACCGAGCCGCGGCGGGTAGGGTGTCGGCCGGTTCGAAGCC
>DATBFW010000028.1:0-16871 GCA_036558285.1 Mycobacteriales bacterium
TCTTCACCCGCCAGGACTCGACCAGCTGCGGTCCGTCGAAGACGCCGAGCACGGTGTTGGTGTTGCCGATGTCGACCGCGAGCAGCACGGTTCTAGCTTTCCAGAGCGGCGGCCGCTGGGTGGCGCATCAGCGGTCCCGGAGATCGAGGGCGATGTCGAGGATCTTCGCCGAGTGGGTGAGCGCGCCGACCGAGATGTAGTCGACGCCGGTCGCGGCGACCGCGGCGGCCGTGTCCAGGGTGAGCCCGCCGGACGCCTCGGTCCGTACGCCGGACGGCCGGGTCACGGCGACCGCCTCGGTCATCTCGGCCGGGGTCATGTTGTCCAGCAGGACCAGGTCGGCACCGGCCGCGACCGCCTCCCGCACGTCGTCGACCGAGTCGCACTCGACCTCCACCGGCAGGTCCGGGTACGCCGCCCGGACCAGCGCGAAGGCCTTGCCGACCCCGCCCGCCGCGATCACGTGGTTGTCCTTGACCAGCGCCGCGTCGGACAGGCTCATCCGGTGGTTCTCGCCGCCACCGCGGCGGACTGCGTACTTCTCCAGCGCCCGCAGGCCGGGCGTGGTCTTGCGGGTGTCGCGGATGGCTGCGCCCGAGCCGGCCACCGCGTCGACCCACTGTGCGGTCGCGGTGGCCACCCCGGACAGGTGGCAGAGCAGGTTGAGCGCGGTCCGTTCGGCGGTGAGCAGCGATCGGGTCGGGCCGGTCACGGTGGCGAGCACGTCGCCGCGGCCGACCCGCTCGCCGTCCTGTTTCCGCGACGCGCACGCCACGCTCGGATCGACCGCGGCGAACACGGCCGCGGCGACCGGCAGGCCGGCGACGACCCCGTCCGCCCGCGCGACCAGGTCGCCGACCGCGGTCTGGTCGGCCGGCACGGTCGCCGTCGAGGTCACGTCCACCCCGCCGGCCAGGTCCTCGGCCAGCGCCCGCCGGACGAGGTCGTCCACGTACGCCTGATCCAGCCCGGTCATCCGCTCAACCCCCGCTCGCGCTGCGAGCCCTCGCGATCGCTCATCCCCCGCTCAACCGCCGCTCGCTCATCCCGCCGCCTGGTAGGTCTCGGTGAGCACCCCGTCGACGCCAAGGACCGACAGCAGGTGCCCGTGCCAGCGCTCGTCGTCCCGGTCCGGGAAGTCCTCCCGCCAGTGGCAGCCGCGGGTCTCCTCGCGCCGGGCCGCCGCGGCGACCAGGGCGGTGGAGACGGTGTGCAGGTTGGTCGCGTCCCAGGCCTCGGGCCGCGGCTCGACCCCGTCGGTACGGGCGGCGGCCAGCGCCCGGGCGGCCGCGTGCAGGCTGGTGTCGGTGCGGATCACGCCGGCCCCGGCGGACATCTGCCCGGCCACCTCCGCGCGGTCGGCCGGGTCGACCAGGCCGGTCTCCACGTCGGCCGGCACCGGGTCGGCCTGCGGCGGCAGCTCCCGGGCCAGGTCGGCGCCGATCCGGCCGGCGAAGACCAGCCCTTCGAGCAGGCTGTTGGAGGCCAGTCGGTTGGCGCCGTGCACGCCCGTGCAGGCGACCTCGCCGCAGGCGTACAGGCCGGGGACGGTGGTGCGGCCGCGCAGGTCGGTGCGGACGCCGCCGGAGGCGTAGTGGGCGGCCGGCACCACCGGGATCGGCTCGGTGACCGGGTCGACGCCGGCCTGCCGGCAGCGCGCCACGATCGACGGGAACCGCCGCTGCAGCAGCTGCGGGCCGAGCCCGCGGGCATCCAGCCAGACGTGGTCGAGCCCCTCGGCCTGCATGACCCGCAGGATCGCCTTGGCCACCACGTCCCGCGGAGCCAGGTCGGCCAGCTCGTGCACGCCCTGCATGAACGGCTTCCCGGCCGCGTCGACCAGCACCGCGCCCTTGCCCCGGACGGCCTCACTGATCAGCGGCTGCTGCCCGCGGGCGGCGGCGCCGAGCCAGAGCGCGGTCGGGTGGAACTGGACGAACTCCAGGTCGGTAACCACCGCGCCGGCCCGCAGCGCCAGCGCCACGCCGTCGCCGGTGGACACGGCAGGGTTCGTGGTCGCGGAGAACACCTGCCCCATCCCGCCGGTGGCCAGCACGACCGCCCGGGCCAGCACTGCGCCGACGCCGTCCGGGCTGCCCTCGCCGAGCACGTGCAGGCTCACCCCGGCGGCCCGGCCGTCGGCGCCGCGGAGCAGGTCGAGCACCAGCGCGTGCTCGACCAGCGTGATGCCGGGGTCGCGGGCGACCGCTTCCTCCAGCGCGCGCTGCACCTCGGCGCCGGTCGCGTCGCCGCCGGCATGCACGATCCGGTCGCGGTGGTGGCCGCCTTCGCGGGTCAGCGCCAGGCTGCCGTCCGGGTTGGTGTCGAACACGGCGCCGCGCTCGATCAGCTCGCGCAGCCGGGGCGGCCCCTCCTCGACCAGCATCCGTACGGCGGCCTCGTCGCAGAGCCCGACCCCGGCGGCCAGCGTGTCGGCCAGGTGCTCGGCCGGCGAGTCGGCCGGATCGAGAGCGGCCGCGATCCCGCCCTGGGCCCAGCGGGTCGAGCCGTCGGCGACGTTGACCTTGGTGACGACGGTGACCGCGTGGCCGGCGGCGCGGGCGTGCAGCGCGACCGACAGCCCGGCGATGCCGGACCCGGCCACGACGACGCCAGTGGTGTGCGTCCAGCCGGGCTCCGGGGCGGCCAGGTGCCGGGCCAGGCGGGAAACGCTCACGCCGGTCCCAGCGTCAGCGGCACGTTGTCGATCAGCCGGGTGCTGCCGACGCGGGCGGCGACGAGCAGCCGGGCCGGGCCGGCCGACGGCGCCGGGCCGAGGTCGACGCCGCGCAGGGCCAGGTAGTCGACGTCGACGCCGTGCAATGCCTCGGTGGCCGCCTTGAGCACGGCGCCGGCGCCGTTCGGCCCCTCCTCGGCGCCCGCCCGCAGCGCCCGGGGCAGCGCCAGCGCCTGCTGCCGCTGCTCGGGGCTCAGGTAGCGGTTGCGGCTGGACAGCGCGAGCCCGTCCGGGTCCCGTACGGTCGGGGCGCCGACGATCCGGACACCCAGCTCCAGGTCGGCCACGGTGCGACGGATCAGCGCGAGCTGCTGGTAGTCCTTCTCACCGAACACGGCCACGTCCGGGCGGACCAGGCCGAGCAGCTTGGTCACCACGGTCAGCACGCCGGCGAAGTGGCCGGGCCGGCTGGCGCCCTCGAGCAGGGCGCCGAGCGGGCCGGGGTCGACGGTGACCGCCGGCCGGCCGTCCGGGTACATCTCGGCGGCACCGGGAGCGAAGACCAGGCCGACGCCGAGCCGGTCCAGCAGCTCGAGGTCGCGCTCCGGCGTACGGGGGTAGCGGTCGAGGTCCTCGGCCGGGCCGAACTGGAGCGGGTTGACGAAGATCGACACGGCGACCGCGTCGGCCAGCGTGCCCGCCAACCGGATCAGCTCGGCGTGGCCGTCGTGCAACGCACCCATGGTCGGAACCAGCGCGAGCGAGCCGGCCACCCCGGCCCGCGCGGCGGCCAGCTCGGCCCGGGTACGGACCAGCTCGGTCATTCCGGTCGCCTCGGCGCCGGCAGCCGGGCGGTGACCACGTCGGGGGCGGGAGCGGCGGCCGCGTGCACCCGCGGGGTGGGCGCCGGCGACTCGGCCTCGGCCAGCACGTCGACCAGCGGGGCGGCCTGGGTGGGCGTGATCCGTCCTGCGGCCAGCGCGCGGCCGGCGGTCAGCCGGGCCATCGCCGCATAGCCGGGCACCGCGTCGGGCACCCGCTCGGCGAGTACCTCGAGGTGGCCGGCGACGGTGCCGGCGTCGCCGCGGGAGACCGGCCCGGTCAGCGCGGCGTCGCCGGAGCGCAGCGCGTTGTCCAGCGCGGCGTGCAGCAGCGGCGACAGCACCCGGCTCGGCTCGGCCACCCCGGCCCGGGCGAGCAGGTCGGCCGCCTCGTTGACGAGGGTGACCAGGTAGTTGGCGCCGACCACGAGGCCGGCGTGGTAGAGCGGCCGATCCGGCTCGGCGATCTCGACCGGCTCGCCGCCGAGCTCGGCCACCAGCGCGCGGGCGGTGTCCGGGTACGCGGTGGTCACCCCGAAGCTGGTGCCGGCGAGCCGGTCGAGGTCGGCCGCGTCGCCGGTGAACGTCATCGCCGGGTGCATGGCGACCGTACGGGCGCCGGCCCGGGCGGCGGGCGCGAGCACCGCGGCGCCGTGCGCGCCCGAGGTGTGCACGACCAGCTGCCCCGGACGCCAGGCGCCGAGCTCGGCCAGCCCGGACACGAGCGGGCCGAGCACGTCGTCCGGTACGGCGACGAGCACCAGCTCGGCGCGGCCGGCGACCTCGTCGGCGGGCAGCAGCGGCACGCCGGGCAGCAGCCGGGCGGCCCGGCCGAGCGAGTCGGGGGAGCCGCCGGTGGCGGCGACGATGCGGTGCCCGGCGGTGGCCAGGGCCGCGGCCAGAACGCTGCCGACCCGGCCGGTCCCGATCAGGCCGACGGTCAGCGAGCGGGCGCGCTGCGATGCGCTCATGGGCGATCCAGTCCTCGAAAGTGGGGTACCGGTCGCGGTCAGGGTAAGTCCCCGGCCCGAGGAACGCGCTGTGATCTCCACCGCCCCGAGCGCGACCGGGGCGAGACAGGATGTATCGGTCGATTTCGACAACGCCGGTCGTCGCGGCACCATCGGGAGACGCGCCTCTAGGCTGCGTGGGTGGCGGTGCCGTGGCGGGAGGCGTGGACGGCCGCCGCGTACGGGCCGGGCGGGTTCTACGCCCGCGGCGAGGCGCCGGCCGATCACTTCCGCACCTCGGTACACGCCTCGCCGCTGTTCGCCGAGGCCGTCGGCACGCTGCTGGACCGGGTGGACGCCGTGCTCGGCCGGCCCGACCCGCTCGACCTGGTCGACGTGGGCGCCGGCCGCGGTGAGCTGCTGGCCGCGGTGGCGGCCGCGGACCGGCCGTACCGGGACCGGCTGCGGTTGCTCGCGGTCGAGGTCGGGCCGCTCGCCCGGCCCCGGGTCAGGACCGTCCGCGACGTGACCGACCTGCCGCCGGTGACCGGACTCCTGGTCGCCAACGAGTGGCTCGACGACGTCCCGCTCGACGTGGTGGAGCAGACGCCGGACGGCCCCCGGCTGGTGCTCGTCGACGCCGACGGCACCGAGTCGCTCGGTCCCGCGCCGGACCCGGCCGACCGCGCCTGGCTGGACCGCTGGTGGCCACTGGCCGAGCCCGGCGACCGGGCCGAGGTCGGCCGGCCCCGGGACCGCGCCTGGGCCGCCGCGGTCGGCCGGATCGAGCGCGGGGTCGCGATCGCGATCGACTACGGGCACGAGGCCGCCGGCCGGCCGGTCGCCGGGACGCTGGCCGGCTACCGGGCCGGTGCCCTGGTCCCGCCGGTCCCGGACGCCCGCGGCAACCTCACCGCGCACGTCGCGCTCGACTCGGTCGCCGCCGCCGGCCGGGCCGCCGGGGCCGGCGACACCCGCCTCGACGACCAGCGGACCGCGCTGCTCACCCTCGGCGCCGACCCGCGCCGGCCACCGGTGCACCTGGCCCGCACCGACCCGGAGGGGTACGTACGGGCGCTGGCCCGGGCCGGCGCGGCGGCCGAGCTGACCGACCGGTCCGGGTTGGGTGCGTTCCGCTGGCTGGTGCAGGGGGTCGGGATCAGGGTGCCGTTCCCGCCGGCCGCGACCCGGGCCCGGGTCCGCCGCGCGCCCGCTCCGCCGCCGCCGGGTCATCCGCCGACCCGGCTGCCTCGGTCAGGAAGCTGACCACCTCCTGGTGCTGGGCGTGGCCGGCCCAGTCGACCGGCCGGCCGTCGAACCGGCCGTCCCGCGCGTCCAGGTCGGCGCCGAGCGAGACGAGCCGCCGGACCAGGTCGAGGTCGCCGTTCCAGGCCGCGGTGTGCAGCGCGGTCTGCCCGTCGTGCCGGGCGGACACGTCGAAGCCGAGCCGGACCGCGAGCCCGGGGTCGGCGCCGGCGTCGACCGCCTCGGCGACCAGACCGGGCCGGTCGGCCAGCGCGGCCGGCAGCACCGCCGGGTCGACGGCCGCCTCGTCGCCGGCCAGCACCGCGGCCACCAGACCGTCCATGGGCGACAGCTCGACCGGCTCGGCCCCGGCCGCGAGCAGCAGCTCGACGATCTCGCGGTGGCTGGCGGCGGCGGCCAGCGGCAGCGCCCGGCCCTCGTGCGAGCGCACGTCCGGGTCGACGCCGTGCCGCAGCAGCAGCCGTACCCGGTCGGTGAATCCGTGCGCGGCGGCCCAGGTCAGCGGCCGGGCCAGCATCTCCGCCGGTGTCTCCAGCGCGCCGCCGAGCCGGTCCCGCCACACGCCGGACGTCTCCCGGCCCAGCCCGTACGCGAACAGCAGCTCGAGGTGGTCGTCGTCGGGGAAGAACATCCGGTTGTAGAGGGTCTGGCCGTCGTTGGGGTCGGCGCCGGCCGCCAGCAGCTGCCGGGCCAGCTCGATCGAGCGGGGGTGCCGGGGCTGCCGCCGCGGGCCCTGCTCGCCCTCGCCGAAGCAACCGGTCAGCGCGGTGAACGGCGGGGTCAGCCCGTGCCACGCGTAGCCGGCGTCCGGGTCGGCGCCGGCGTCCAGCAGCAGCGCGACCGCCCGCAGCGGGTCGGCCTGCGGCACCCGCGAGTAGGTGAGGTAGAGCAGCGGCTCCCAGCCGTACGGGCCGGTCGGCGCCGAGGCGAGGGCCGGGTCGGCCAGGTGGGTGGCCAGCGCCGCCGGGTCGCCGGCCGCCGCGGCCGCCGCCACCGAGCGGGCCGGCAGGTCGGGCTGCTCGGCCAGCAGCGCCGCCGCGGCGGCCCACCGGTCCGGGTCGTCCTCGGCGGAGTAGACCAGGCACGCGAGCCGGCAGAAGTCGTCGGCCGGGTCCGTAGCCGCCGGCACCGCGTCCGGGTCGCGGCGGTAGCCGGCGAGCAGCTCGAGCTGCCGGCGCAGCGCCGGCCAGGAGGTGAAGCCGCACTCCCGGGCGACCACGAGCTGCGCGGCCGAGAGCGGGAAGTCGGGTCCGGCCGCGAACTCGTACCGGGCGACCAGCGCGGCGGCGTCCGGGTCGCCGGCGCGCGCGGCGCGCTGCAGCCGGCGGGCCTGCCGGCGGAGGTTCTCGACGGTCGGGTCGTCGGGCAGGCTGATGGTGGGCACGCGGACTCCTCTCGTACGCCCGCCGTCCGCGAGGTCGGGCCGAAAGGAGCGGTACGGGCAGTGCTCCGGGCCTGCTCAGGTGGGTCGTGCCCTTCCCGCGGACCGGTGGCGCCCTGCGCGCGCACTCGGAGGTTAACGCGCCGTCCGCCGGACTGCGCTAGTTTCTCCTGCCGTGCGTGAGCTGCAGCAGTACGTGGCGGAGACGGCAGACAGGCTCGGGTTGCACGCGACGCCGGCAACCCTGCTGCTCGACCTGCAGGCCAGGGTCGGTGCGCTGGCAGACGAGGTGATCCAGGCGACCGAACACGGGCGGCGGCCGTTCCGGCCCACCCGGGACTGGGAGGCGCAGCTCGGCGACGTCGCGTTCGCGCTGATCACCCTGGCCGACCAGACCGGCGTCGACACCGGGCAGGCGGTGCAGGTCGCGGCCGACCGGGCGTACCGCTCGGCGATGGCCGCGCAGCGGCAGCAGCCGGCCGCGGAGTCCTGGCCGTTCTCCGGGTGAGCTGCGCTGCGTGAGCTAACCGTCGGGACCGGGGCCGGTGCCGCCCAGCTCGGCGCCGACGTCGTGCTTCCGCTCGGCCCGCAGCACCCGTCCGCCCACGGCGTCCTGCAGGTGCGGCTGACCGTCGACGAGGACACCGTGGTCTCGGCCGAGCCGCGGATCGGCTTCCTGCACCGCGGCGCCGAGAAGCTGTTCGAGGTGCGCGACTACCGGCAGATCACCGTGCTCGCCAACCGGCACGACTGGCTGTCCGCGTTCGGAAGCGAGCTCGGTGTCGTGCTAGCGGTCGAGCGGATGCTCGGCATGGAGGTGCCCGAACGCGCGGTCTGGCTGCGCACCCTGCTGGCCGAGCTCAACCGGGTGATCAACCATCTCGCCTTCCTGCCCGGCACGTTCGCCGCCCGGGAGCCGCTGCAGGCGGTGCTGGAGGAGGCCAGCGGCGGCCGGATCCACTACATGGCCAACCGGGTCGGCGGGCTCAAGGAGGACGTGCCGGCGGGCTGGACCGACCGGGTCCGCCACGCCGTCGACGGCGTGCGCCCGGACCTGCCGGCCGGGCTCGAGATCGCACCGGGCACCGGCGTGCTGAGCCTGGCCGACGCCAAGGCGTACGGCGTCAGCGGGCCGGTGGGCCGGGCGTCCGGGCTGGACGTCGACCTGCGCCGGGACGAGCCCTACCTCGCGTACGGGCAGCTGCCGGTGCGGGTGGTGACCAGGACCGCCGGCGACGCGCTGGCCCGGTACGAGTGCGTGCTCGACCAGGTGCACGCCTCGCTGGACCTCGCCGACGCCGTGCTGGACCGGCTGCCCGGGCTGTCCGGGCCGGTGAACGTGCGGCTGCCGAAGACGGTGAAGGCGCCCGAAGGCGCCGTCTACGAGTGGACCGAGAACCCGCTCGGCATCAACGGCTACTACCTGGTGTCCCGGGGCGAGCGGACGCCGTGGCGGCTCAAGCTGCGCTCGGCCTCGTTCAACAACGTCCAGGCGCTGGCGGCGCTGCTGCCGGGCACGAGGGTCGAGGACCTGACCACGGTCCTCAGCTCGCTGTTCTTCGTGGTCGGCGACATCGACCGCTGACGCCGCCAGCCCGGCCGGCGTCAGCGGCGCGCGGTCAGCTCCTCCTGCGTCCGACGCATCGCGTGCTCGACGAGCGTGATCAGCGTCTGCTTGGTCGACTCCCGGCTGCGCGCGTCGGTCTGGATCACCGGCGTGGTCCCGCCGACCGCGAGCGCCTCCCGGACGTCCTCGATCGAGTGGGTGAGGATGCCGTCGAACCGGTTCACCGCGACGATGAACGGCAGCCGGCGGGCCTCGAAGAAGTCGATGGCGGCGAAGCAGTCGGTCAGCCGCCGGGTGTCGACCAGCACGACCGCGCCGATCGCGCCGCGTACCAGGTCGTCCCACATGAACCAGAACCGGTGCTGCCCGGGCGTGCCGAACAGGTAGAGGATCAGGTCGCTGTCCAGCGACACCCGGCCGAAGTCCATCGCCACCGTGGTGGTGATCTTGTTGGGCGTGTGCGACAGGTCGTCGACCCCGGCGCTCGCCTCGGTCATGACGGCCTCGGTGGTGAGTGGCTCGATCTCGGAGACCGCGCCGACCAGCGTCGTCTTGCCGACGCCGAACCCACCGGCGATGACGATCTTCGCCGAAGTCGTCGCCGCGCTGGAGTCCACGTAGGCGGTCTGCCTAGAGGTTTCGAAGTCCATTCAGCACCCTCTGCATCAAGGCAAGATCAGGTCGGTCGGTCGGGGTCTGCGCCTGGTGGACGCGCACCAGGCCCTCCTGGGCCATGTCACCCACCAGGACGCGCGCCACCCCGAGCGGCATCCGCAGGTATGCGGCGATCTCCGCGACCGACCGGGCCCGCCGGCACAGGTCGCAGATCTGCTGCCGCTCGGGCGCGGTCGACTCCGCGCTCCGGTCGCCGAGTCTGGTGGTGGACACCAGCGCCTCGATGGCGAGCTCGTAGTCCGGCCGGGTCCGTCCCCCGGTCACCGCGTACGGCCGGACCAGCGGACCCTGTTCCGGCTGGAAGGTGCTCACCCCGCGGCTGCTCTCTCGGAGGCGTGGACGTCATCGAGGAAGGACGGCCTGCAGCTCGTTGCGTACCGCCGGCGTGAGCACGTCACCGGTCCGCTCGACGAGCAAGGCCATCTCGTAGCCGACCAGGCCGACGTCGCAGCTGGTGGCCGCGAGGACGGCGAGGCACGACCCGTCGCTGATCGACATGAGGAACAGGAAGCCCCGCTCCATCTCGATCACGGTCTGCACGACGTTGCCCGCCTCGAAGCAGCGGGCCGCGCCCTGGGTGAGGCTGGTCAGGCCGGACGCCACCGCGGCGAGCTGGTCCGCCCGGTCGCGTGGCAGCCCCTCGGACGCGACCAGTAGCAGTCCGTCCGCGGACACCACGACCGCGTGCGCCACCCCCGGCACCCGGTCGACGAAATTGGTGACGAGCCAGTTGAGGTTCTGGGCGGCGGGGCTCAACGTAGTCACGACTTCTCCTGGGATTGCTGGACGAGTTCGGACGGGTTGCCGCGGTTGTCGCCGTCTTCCGCGCGGTCAGCGTGCCGGCCGCGGCGGACTCCCTGGTGGTAGCTGGCCAGCCGGCTGCGCACCGCCTCGGGGGACCGGTACGCGGGGCGGACCGGCTCGGGCGGCGCGGCCGAGGGTACGTCAGCGCCGCCGGGCATGAGGTGGGCCTGCGGCACCCGCATGGGCAGCCCGGCCCGGGTGGTGCCACCGCTGGTCGGCTGGAGCAGCTGCTCGGCCCTGCGCCAGCCCTCGTCGGCCGGGGACGCCCAGGCTTCCTCGGTCGCCGCCGGAGCGCCGGCCGGGGCCGCCTGTGCCGCCGCGGCCGCCGGGGTGCCCGGTGCACCCGGTGCACCCGCCGGGCGCTGGCTCGCCGGCCGCTGCCGGAACCACTCCGACTGCAGCTGCTCGAAGATCGGCGTCCGCTCCTCGGCGCCGTCCGGCCGCGGGTACGGCTGGTCGAGCGGCCCGCCCGGGGGCACCGGCCGGCTCGCCGGGGTGCCGAGCGGCGGGACCGGCCGCGGGCCGGAGCCACCGTCCGGGCCACCGCGCATCGGCAGCGGGGGACGCACCGGCTGGTCGCCGGGCGGCACCGGGCCGCCGGGACGGCCGGGACCGCCGGCGCCCGGGGGCAGCACCGGCCGGCCGGTCGGGGCGCCGTTGGCCGGCATCGCGCCGTTGACCGGCAGCGAGCTGTCCGGTCGCATCGTCTCGGCGCCACCGGCCGCGGCGCCGTCGCCGCCGGCCGCCTGGGCCGGAGTGCGCCGCGGCAGCGGCGCCGAGCCCGGCGTGACCGGCTGGTCGGGCGGTCCACCCGGGCGGCCACTGAGCGGACGGCGCGGCAGGTCGCCGGCCGGCCCCGGGCCGAGCGGCCGCGGACCGGGTCCCTGCTGCAGGCCGGGCGCGGGCGGCATGGCCAGCGCGGGACGGCCGGGTCGGCCGTCGGGGCCCGCGGCGGCCGCCGGCGGGCCGCCGGCGGTGTCGTCGGGCCGCTGCTCGAACCGGTTGGCCAGCACGTCGATCGGGATCCGTACGAACGCGCTGACGCCGCCGGTCTCCGACTGGCGCAGCCGGACGGTGATGCCGTGCCGGGTGGCCAGCCGACCGACCACGTACAGGCCCATCATCCGGGACACCGAGACGTCGAACTCCGGCGGGTGCGCCAGCCGCTCGTTGGAGTCGGAGATCTCGTGCGGGCTCATGCCGATGCCGCGGTCCTCGATCTCGACCATGGCACCGCCGTCGGACAGCCGCTGGCTGTGCACGAGCACCTTGGACTCCGGCGAGGAGAACACCGTCGCGTTCTCCAGCAGCTCGGCCACCAGGTGGACGAGGTGGTTGACCGCGTGGCCCATCACCTCGACGTCCGGCACGCCGGTCAGCTGGATGCGGTGGTATTGCTCCACCTCGGAGGTGGCCGCCCGCAGCACGTCGACCAGCGGGATCGGCCGGCCCCACCGGCGGCCCGCGTCCTCACCCGCGAGAACCAACAGGTTCTCCGAGTTGCGGCGCATACGGGTGGCCAGGTGGTCCAGCTTGAACAGGTTGGCCAGCTGGTCCGGGTCCTGCTCGCCGGTCTCCAGCTCGTCGATCAGCTTGAGCTGGCGCTCGACCAGGCCCTGCGACCGGCGGGACAGGTTGACGAACATGTCGTTGACGTTGCGGCGCAGACCGGCCTGCTCGGACGCCAGCTCGACGGCCCGCTGGTGCAGCTCGTCGAAGGTCTTGGCGACGTCGCCGATCTCGTCCCGGGAGTCGATCCCGATGGGTTCGACTTCGTCCGGCGCCGCCGGTGCATCCGGTCGCTGCAACCGGGCGATCGCCTCCGGCAGCCGGACCTCGGCGACGTCACGGGCACCCGCCTGCAGTCGCCGTAGCGGCCCGATCATCGACCGAGCGATGAGCAGCGAGGTCAGGAACGCGATGACGAGGATCGCCGCGATGATCACACCGGTCGTGATCGCCTGCCGCTGCGCGTCGGAGCGCAGGTCCCGGGTGGTGCTGACGACCTGGTCCAGCAGGCCGCTCTCGACCCCACGGATCGCCTGCATGTACGTGGTGGCCGCCGAATACCACTGCTCGGCGTCCGCGGTCAGCGTCTGCGCGTTCTGGTCCGCGGTGATGCTGTCCTCGAGCCGCTTGACCGCCAGCACGGCCTGGCCGTTGACCTGCGCGTCATAGGCGCCGACCTGGCTCGGAGTGGCCGCGGCGCGGAACCGCTGCAGGGCGGCGAACCGTTCGGCGAGCGCCGAGGAGAACTCCTCCTGCTGCCCGAACTGGAACCGACCGCCGTTGCGTACCTCGGTGCCGCCGACGGTGCCGTCGTCCAGCCTCCTCGTCCCGCCGTTGGCGGTGACGTTGTAGAGCAGCGCGCGCTCCTGGGACAGCGTCTCCTTCAGGTCGCTGAGCGCAGCGAGACCGGCGACCTCGTTGTTCAGCTCGGTGTTGGCGGTGCCGACGCCGATCTGCCGGTTGATGTCCAGCAGGGACCCGACCATCGCCGAGTACTTGTCGGTGATCGCGCCCTCGGTGAGCAACTGCCGGTCCAGCGCCTGCCGTAGCTGCGGCAGCCCGGCGAGCTGACTGCGCGCCGCGTCGACAGCGGCCTGCGCTTCTGGGCTGACGTCGCCGAGCGCCGCGTCCGCGGACTGGTACGCCGCCAGCGCGGAATTCACGTTGCCCTGCTGGGCCTGCAGCGCGATCTGGATGCTGGGCAGCGGCAGTCCCTTGAGCGGCAGCGCGGCCTCGGTCGTCTGCCGCTTCTCGTTCTGCTTGGTGATCTCCGCGTTCTCGGCGTTGACCTTGTCGATCGCGCCCTGGTTGTTGGGCCGGCGGCCCTCACCGATCCAGCCGGCGGCGATGTCCCGCTCGGCCTGGAGCTCGTGCGCCAGCGTGCTGGCCTGCCGCCCGAACGCCGCCACGTTCGCACTGCGGCCGTAGTCGCGCGCGTTGCCGACCTGGGTGCCCATGTTGATGCCGGCGATCACGAGGAACGCGATGGCCGGCACCAGCAGCACCGCGGCCAGCTTGGTGCGCACCTTCCAGTTCCGCGGCGACAGGCCGCTGCGGGACCAGCTGTTCCTCGGGGGCTTCGGCGCGAGCGTGGCGCCGGTGGGTACGTCGTCAGGCGACGGCTCCGGGGGTCGCTGCAGCGTCATCGTGCCGACGCCGCCGGGGTGACCCTCCGGCTCGCCGCTGACCCGTCCTGACGGGCCCGAGGCGGCCGGGTGCTCCGCGGGTAGTCTTTCCACCAGCTCTCGCGACCTTCCCACGTGCCGACGCAGTTTCGAGTACTTCCCGGGCACTATAGGGCCACCGGCGACCCCGCCGTGAACGCCGTTGGTGGCATCAGCGCTGCGCTCCCGATCGGTCACGCTACGTTGCCGATGGATCGGTGTCACCCGTGACGAGGTAGCCTTCCCGGGTCTCGAGCGCCCGTACGGGGTTGGGTGCCGAGCCTCCCCGCCCCCGGCCGCCTGAGGACCTGCTCGATGATCACCCGGCGATCCCGCCTCGCTCTGCTCATCGTCCCCGCGCTCGCGCTCGCCGCCGCCTGCACCAGCGGAGGTGACAATTCCTCCGGATCCGCCGCCAGTGGCGACCAGGCGCTGAAGATCGGCCTGCTGACGCAGCTGAGCGGGCCGAGCAAGGCGGCCGGCACCGAGGCGCAGAACGGCGCCAAGCTCGCGGTCGACGTGATCAACGGGCTCAACCCGTCGATCCCGCTGCCGCTGGCCTCCGACGCCGGCCTGCCCAACCTCGGCGGCGCCAAGGTCAGCCTGGTGGTGAAGGACGTGACGCCGGCTCCCGAGAAGGACCCCGCGAAGGCCGCGGTGGACCCTCAGCAGGGCTCGGGCGAGGTCCAGGCGCTCGCCGGCGCCGCGGTCGCCGACCTGGTCTCCAACCAGGGTGTGAACGCCCTCATCGGGGCCTACGACCCCCAGGTCACCGAGGCGGCGAGCCAGCGGGCCGAGCGCTTCGAGGTGCCGTTCATCAACGCCGACAGCCCGGCCACGTTCCTCACCGACGCCGGTCGCGACTGGTTCTTCCGGATCGGCCCCACATGGCGGCAGGCCGGCCAGGCGTTCTTCTCGCTGGCGCGCCAGCAGCAACCGCCGATCCCCACCACCAAGATCGCCGTGCTGTACGCGCAGGACAAGGCCGGCCAGGACGTCGTGACCTCGGTGACCGAGCTGGCCAAGGAGGGCGGCCTGGACAAGCCCAACCCGGTCAAGACCTTCGGCTTCAAGCCCGACGGCTCGAACGCGGCCGCCGCCTACGCCAGCGTCCGTGCGTACAACCCGGACACGCTGCTGCTCTACTCCTCGCCGGCAAGCGTGCAGCCGCTGCTGCAGGCGGTCGCGACCAGCGGCTGGAAGCCGAAGGCCGCGATGTCGTTCTCGCTCGGCTACGTCACCGCCCAGACCTTCGACCCGGCCGCCGCGGCGGTGGACGGGCTGATGCGCTCGACCTCGTGGTCGGCCGAGGCGGCCCAGCGCAACCCGGCCGCGCAGGCGGTCACCGGGCTCTACCAGCGGCGCTTCAACAGCCCGATGACCGAGGCCGCCGCGTCCGCGTTCACCGCGGTGATGACCGCGGCCCAGGCCGTCAACAATGCCGGCACGCTGGACGCGCAGAAGGTCCGCAGCGCGCTGCTCAGCCTCGACATCCCGGGCGGGCAGACGATCATGCCGTGGGCCGGCATCCAGTTCGACGAGACTCACCAGAACACGCTGGCCCAGGCGCTCGTCGAGCAGTACCACAACCGGGCGTTCTCGATCGTCTACCCGAGCGACGCCGCCGCCCGCGGGGCCAAGGCCGTCTACCCGGCGCCGGCCTCGGGCTGAGCCACACCGTCGCGCGGGCTAGCTGTCCCTCCGCGTACATGAGTCCGATCCGTTCGGCGAAGTAGTCGCCGAACTCGACCGGCAGGCCGGTGTCGGTGCCCTTCGCGGGCAGCGCGGGTGCGACGACTCGGCCGGGATCAGTCCGACGCCTCCCGGGCGAGCTCGGAGTCCAGCCCCGCGTCGACGGCCAGCTTCACCGCCAGCTCGCGGGCCCGCGGCAGCAGCTCGGCCAGGTCGACCCCGAGCACCCGGCCCTCGCTGACCAGCGGCGTGCCGGCCACCCAGACAGTGTGCACGTCCCGCGGCGAGGCGCAGTAGACCAGCTCCTGATACGGGTCGTGCACGTTCGACAGCGACGGGCTGGCCTCGGCGAACAGCACCAGGTCTGCCTGCTTGCCGGGCTCGAGCGAGCCGACCTCTGCTTCCAGCCCGAGCGCCCTGGCGCCGCCGAGCGTGGCCAGCTCCAGCACCTGCGGCGCGGTCATCGCCGTGGCCTGCAGGTGATGCACCTTCTGCAGCAGCGCGGCGACCTTCATGGTCTGCAGCATGTCCTGGCTGTCGTTGCTGGCCGGGCCGTCGACGCCGAGGCCGACCGTCACCCCCTCGCGCAGCAGCCGCGGCACCGGCGCCACCCCGGACGCCAGGATCATGTTCGAGACCGGGTTGTGCGCGACCGCGACCCGGTGCTCGCGCAGCAGGTCGACGTCGGTGTCGTCGAGCCAGACGCAGTGCGCGGCGACCACCTGCGCATCGAGCAGCCCGGCTCTGGCCGCGTACTCGACCGAGCCGACGCCGCGGGTGCTGCGCGAGTGGGTGACCTCCTCGCGCACCTCGTGCAGGTGGACGTGCAGCCGCGGGGTGTCCCGCAGCAGCTCGACGGTCGCCCCGATCAGCTCGTCCGAGGCGGCCGGCACGGTGGCCAGGCCGACCCGGAACCGGCACCGGTCGCTGGCCGCGGCCGCCTCCCGCAGCGCATCGTGCTCGGCCAGCACGAGCTTGAGCGGCCGCGGGTTGCTGTCGTCCTGCGCCCCGTACGAGACGTCGCCGCGCAGGCCGAGCTCGGTCAGCGCCTGCACGACGCCCGGCGTGGACGGCTCCGGCCCTGGTGCGTGGCAGAACATGTCGGCCGTCGTGGTGACCCCGGACAGCGCCATCTCGGCGCCCTTGAGCAGCGTGCCGACGTAGGCGATCTCCCGGGTCAGGTGTGGCTCGATCGGGCCGACGACGTGGACGAACCACTCCCAGAGCGTGTGCGTCTCGCCGATGCCGGTGACCAGGCCCTCGGAGAAGTGCCCGTGGGTCGAGATCAGGCCGGGTGTGAGGATGCCGGTGCCGTCGCCGACCACCTCGGCGTCGGGGAAGTCGGCGCGCACCCGCTGGTACGGCCCGACCGCCGCGATCAGCGCGCCGGCGATCGCGACCGCGCCGTCACGCACGTGGCCGTCCGGCCCGGACGTGAGCACGTGCCGGGCCCGGACGAGAAGGGGGCGCGCGGCGGTCCGCGCGCCCCCCTGCTCCACCGTCACTACTTCGACGACGCGGTCAGCCCGATGTTCGGGTTGATGTACTCGTTGGTGTAGATGTCGGACGGCTTCAGGCCGTCCTTGATCTCCTTGTGCTGGGTGACGTAGATCGGCTTGAGGATGTCGATCATCCGCTGGACCCGGCTGTCCTGGATGTTGCCGAGCGTCTTGTCCGGGCCGTTGCCGACCAGGCCGAGGCTCTTCAGCGTCTTGACCGCGTAGTCCGCCATGCCCGGCGAGTACGTCCAGAAGTCCTTCATCTTCTCGACCGTCGAGATGACCAGCTGGTTGGTCGGGCCGGGGTTCGCCATGAAGTCGACCGAGGCCTGCTGCACGATCGGGACCAGCTTCTTCAGGCAGGGC
>DATBFW010000029.1:0-16673 GCA_036558285.1 Mycobacteriales bacterium
GCCGTCGATGGGGGGTTCGACGGCGGCGACGACGACTGAGGCGGGGCGCTTCCCGACGGCAGTGCCGAATCCGGCGCGCCACCGCCCGAGCACCCGGCGACGGCAACGACGACGGCAACGGCAACCACGCCAACCCTGACACCCACGGCGCTGAACCTACCGCGCCGTTTGTCCACCTTCCATGCCCAAAGTTCGATCTGTGGAAAGCCCGATCAACGTGTTGGGAATGACAGCGCCGGGTGGCGCGGATCGTCGAGTCTGATGAGCACGTCGGCGGTCCGCTCGGGGTCCACCTCCCGCTCGTAGCGCGCATAGGCGGGCAGCGCCCACCGCTCATCCGGTGCCACGCGGCGTTCCCGTGCCCCGGCCGACAGCCGTAGATGCACGGCGAGATCGATCGGCAAACCGTGCCCGAGAAGCAGCGTCCCGTCGAGAATCAGCACAGCCTCGGACGGCGCCGGTTCGTACTGTGCGCGGGTCGCGCGATCTGTCTCGGGATCCCACAGCGTGGGCAGATAGAGCTCGGACCCGCCTGGTCCCAGCGGGTCGAGCAGTTCTCGCTGCAACCCGGCCACGTCCAGCCGATCGTCGTAGAACGAGTCCGGATCCGTGCGCCCGCGCTCGAACCGCAGCGACGCCGGCCGCAGGAACCACTCCGTGCTCACCCGCAACACCTGCCGCCCGCGGAGCCGGAGCGGATCCACCAGCCCGTCCGCGAAGGCCCCCGGCGACGCAGCCGGATGTCCATCGACCGCAACCCGCAGCACGTGCGAACACGCCGCTGCCGCCTGGTCCACGACGCCCGCGATCTCGTCGGCGAGCCGATCCGCCGCGACCGGCCGCGGCGCAGACGTCACACCATCACCCTAGGCACCCGCCCGCTGCACCGGCCGGCGGCGGGTCGGGTGCACTGTGTCGAGCGGGCGCACCCACCGGGTGCGTCTACTCGGGCGCAGGCGCTTGTCCCACCAGGCATGCCGGAGCGCGGCGCCGCACTTGCCCAGGCGGCCGCGCGCGGCCGATGCCCGCCGGCCGCGCGCGGCCGACGCCCGCCAGCCGCGCGCGGCCGATGCCCGGCGGGACTCAAGTTGCGGAGTGGGCGGGGCGGCCGCTCGAGGCACGGGGGGCGGGCACGGGTTGGACCCGGGACCGGCCGCCGTTGGACTGCGACTTGGACGACTGCTGCGACTGCGCCGGCGGCTGGGGCGCGGCCGGATCGGCGGGCCGCCCGCGCCGGATCCGTCCTTCGCCGCGACGACGCCCGTCCGGGCTCTGTCGCGGCGCCGGCGGTCCCTCCGCGCCGCGCTGCAACGGGACCAGCTCCGCCGGCAGCCCGCTGTCCGGGTTGGTGCTGGACTCGACCACGAGCTTGGCCAGCTCGTGGATCCGCATCCCGTGCGACCTGGTCACCCGGCGCAACTGCTCGAAGGCGTCCCGAGGGGCAACCCTCCAACGCTCGGTGAGCACCCCGATCGCCTGCTCGACGGTGACCCGGGACGCCAAGGCGTGCTCGAGCTGCCGCACCGACGCCCGCAGCTGGGTGACCTCGTCCGGGTCCCCGGGCGACCGCGGCGGGCGCGGGCCGGGAGCGGTGCCGTCTGCCAGCAGGTCAGCGAGGATCAGGGCCTGCCAGAGCTCGTCCACGGTGTCCGTGGGCAGTGTCGGGAACGCCCCCTCGACCTTCCAGCCGGTCGAGGTCCTCTTGATCACAACCTCCCCTGGGGAAGGTTCGGGGTTTCCGGCGGCGTGTCGCCCCGGTTCGGCGACCCCGCGGTCCACCACTCCTGCACCTCCGCCTCGACGGTGACATGGCCCATTGCGGCGTCGTCACTGAGTGCCCCCGGCTTGGCCACGCTACGTCGCCGTCCGGACACACTATCGGAGGGGCGCTTGCCCGGGCAGGTGCCAGGCGGGTTGTTTAGGCGGCCAGTGCCTGCTTCACCTGATCGATGGACGGATTGGTCAAGGCTGTGCCATCTGGAAATACCACTGTTGGTACAGTACGGTTCCCGCCGTTGACGCCCTCCACGAGCTCAGCCGCCGAGTCGTCCTGCTCGATGTTCACCTCGTCGTACTGGATGCCCTCGCGGTCCAACATCTTCTTCAACCGGACGCAGTAGCCACACCACGTCGTCGAGTAGACGGTCAGCATCAATCCTCCGTACGGGTCCGTTGCGCAGTCAAACGCACCGCCCCCGGTCCGTCTTCCCGGGCCCGGCGCCTGGGAGCATTCCCTCCGTGGGGCTGGCCGATCCTTCCGACGCCGATGCCGTTCTCGCCGGACTCGACCCGGAGCAGGAGGAAGCCGCCCGGGCCGTACGGGGACCGGTCTGCATCCTGGCCGGCGCCGGCACCGGCAAGACGCGCACCATCACGCACCGCATCGCGTACGCGGTCCGCACCGGCACCGTCCCGGTCGGCCAGCTCCTCGCGGTCACGTTCACCGCCCGCGCCGCCGGGGAGATGCGCACCCGGCTGCGGGCGCTCGGTGTCGGCCGCGGCGCCGGCGGACCGGGCGTGCAGGCGTTGACCTTCCACGCCGCGGCGCTCCGGCAGCTCCGGTATTTCGGCCCCCGCGTGCTCGGCGGCCCGGTACCCGAGCTGCTCGACAACAAGATCCGCCTGGTCGCCACCGCCGCCGCCAAGGCCGGGGTACGGGAGACCGACCGCACCGCGCTGCGCGACCTCGCCACGGAGATCGAGTGGGCGAAGGTGACGCTCTGCCCGCCGTCGCTCTACCCGGCCCGCTCGGCCGAGGCCGGCCGCGAGCCGCCGGTGCCGGCGAGCACGGTCGTCGCGGTCATGGCCGCGTACGAGGAGGCGAAGGCGCGCGCCGGCGTGCTCGACTTCGAGGACCTGCTGCTGGTGACGGCGGCCGCGATCGAGGAGCACCGGGACGTGGCCGAGGAGCTGCGCTCGCGCTACCGCCACTTCGTCGTCGACGAATACCAGGACGTCAGCCCGCTGCAGCAGCGGCTGCTGGATGCCTGGCTCGGCGGCCGGACCGACCTGTGCGTGGTCGGCGACCCGAACCAGACCATCTACTCGTTCGCCGGCGCGACGCCGGATCATCTCCTCTCCTTCCCGCGCCGGTTCCCGGGCGCGACCGTGGTGCGGCTCGTCCGGGACTACCGGTCCACGCCGCAGGTGGCGCAGCTGGCGAACCGGGTGCTCGGTCGGCGCTTGACGCTGCGGCTGGTCGGGCAGCGGCAAGCCGGCCCGGAACCGACCTTCGCCGAGTACGACGACGAGCCGGCCGAGGCGGCCTCCGTCGCGGCCGCCTGCCGGGCCAGGCTCGACGCCGGCACGCCGGCCAGCGAGGTCGCGGTGCTGTTCCGGGTCAACGCGCAGTCCGAGGTGTACGAGCGGGCGCTGGCCGACGCCGGTGTGCCGTACGTGCTGCGCGGCGGGGAGCGGTTCTTCGACCGGACCGAGATCCGGGAGGCGATGCTGCTGCTGCGCGGCGCGGTCCGGTCGGCCGAGTCCGGCGAGAAGCTGGCCGACCTGGTCCGGGACGTGCTCTCGGCGCTGAGCTGGTCGGCGGCCTCGCCGCCGGCCGGCGGGTCGGCGCGGGAGCGGTGGGAGTCGCTGGCAGCGCTGGTCGGCGTCGCGGAGGAGCTGGCGGCGGTGCAGCCGGACGCCGGGCTCGGCGACTTGCTGGCCGAGCTGGAGCAGCGGGCCGCGGCCCAGCACGCGCCGACCGTCCAGGGCGTCACGCTCGCCTCGCTGCACGCGGCAAAGGGCCTGGAGTGGGACGCGGTCTTCCTGGTCGGGCTGGTCGAGGGCACGCTGCCGATCCAGTACGCGGTGACCGACGAGCAGGTCGACGAGGAGCGCCGGCTGCTCTACGTCGGGGTGACCCGGGCCCGGGAGGCACTGGCGCTGTCCTGGGCGCTGTCCCGGGCACCGGGCGGCCGGCGGTCTCGGCGGCGGACGCGGTTCCTGCACGGCATCGCGCCGGAGCCGGCCGCGGATCGGGTCACCGCGAAGCGCCGCCGCGGCACGGTGGAGCTCCCCGACGGAGCGGACGCAGAGCTGTTCGGCCGGCTGCGGGCGTGGCGATCGGCCCGCGCCGAGGCCCAGAAGGTGCCGGCGTACGTGGTGTTCACCGACGCGACGCTGGCCGAGCTCGCGGTGCGGCAGCCGACCGACGTGCCCGAGCTGGTGGCCGTTCCAGGCATTGGACAGTCCAAATTGGACCGGTACGGTGAGGACGTGCTCGCGATCGTCCGGGGCGAGCCGGCGCCGTCCGGGGCGGGTGGCTGACCGGCTGGGCCGAACGGGGTCCCCATAGCTGCCCCAAGGTGCAATTTCGAGCGAGTTTCGGCCATGGGGGGTTAATCCGTTGCGCCGGGTTCGGACCGAGGCCTAGCCTCTTCATCACTCGCGGCCGTCCTTACCGGACGCTGCCGCCGCTCGAGGAGGAGGTGATCCCGCTGTGAACGATCTCATCACGATCGACGCGGTGACCACCTCGGCTCTGGGCTTCTGGACCGGCGATGTCGCCGCTGCGCCGCGCTGTGTCTCCCCTCTCGCCAAGATCAAGGGGACGGGTGTGCCTGCTGCCGGGCCGTCCGTGCCGACGATCGAGGGGACCGGTCTGCCGTTCACCGCCATGGGTGCTGAGGCGCTCGGCGCCATGTGGACGGACCAGGTTCAGGGGATCGCGGTCCGCGTCCCGGTCGCCGCCGTCCAGGGGGATCCGCCTCGAAGGACGCCACCTCGGTGTTGACACACCGAGTCGGCTCACCTTCGAGGCCGCGGAATCCCACTACCTGGGATCCGCGGCCTCAGTGTTTTCCGCCCTCCAATCCACTGTCCGATCGACAAGCCCAGGAGGTGAGCCCGGTGCGTACCCCCAGCGAAGGGGTGCTCGTCGCGGCACCAAGTGCTGTCGCGCTGCTGGACCTCGACCCGTTCGAGGCCGAGCGCGCGGGAGTCGAACTGCCGTGCCGAGTGCAGGACCCGGAGCTCTGGTTCGCCGAGACCCCGGCGGACCTGGAACTCGCCAAGAGCCACTGCCGCGACTGCCCGGTCCGTCGGGCGTGCCTCACCGGCGCGCTCGAGCGGCACGAGCCGTGGGGCGTGTGGGGTGGCGAGATCTTCGAGCGCGGCGTGGTGATCCCTCGCAAGCGGCCGCGTGGTCGCCCGCGCAAGGAGGTCGCCGCGTGACCCGCCGCCGGTCCGGCACCACCGTCCACGGCGTCCCGGCGCCGTTCCCCCAGCCCGTGATCATGCGCGTAGGCCGACCGCCGCACGCGCCCACCGTCAGGAGTTCTGCGATGTTGCTGCTCAACGAAGAGCTCGCGCGCGCACGAATGCGTGAGTACGAGGCAGTGGCCGCGGAGGCGCGCCTCAGTGCCCGGGTACACGCTGTCCACAAGTGGCAGCGCCGGGCCGAGCGTGCCGCCCAACGCGCCCGCCTCGCCGCCGCCCAGATCCTCTAGGCAGCGGGCACCCGGCCGCGGATCGGCCGGGTGCCGCGCCAGGATCGGATGGCGCCGGAGTCGCCCGCCCCTTCGCTACCGGGGCGGGCGGCTCCGCCAGCCGAGTCCATCCCTACCGACGGCCCGGCCGCGCACCCGCGCGGCCGGGCCGCACCGTCATAGGAGGCTGGGTCACGGGGTGGCGAAGCCGGGTTGCCAGCGTTCGACGACGCCCCGGTAGGGGGCGTCGGCGTCGAGTTGGCAGAGCACGCCGATCGAGCCCAGCGTCACCCGGTGGATCAGCAGGTACGACGGCGGCAGGTTGAGCTGCCGACCGACCTGGGCCGCCTCGTTCCGGGGGTCGGCGATCCGGGCGGCCTGCGCCCGCATCCACTCCCTGGTGAACTTGAAGTGGTCATGCGCCAGCGGCTCCAGCATCGGCCGCAGGTAGCCGAGCACCCGGTCGGCGTCGATCTCCAGGTCGGATCGTACGAACCCCTCCTGCCGGAGGCCGGCAAGCACCGCCTCCGCGTTGCCGTCGATCGCCAGCCTGGTCAGCCGCCCGATCGGCTCCGGCAGCCCGGCCGGCAGCCGCGCGACCGCGCCGAAGTCGATCACCCCGAGCCGGCCGTCGTCGAGCAGCCGGAAGTTGCCCGGATGCGGGTCGGCGTGCAGCAGCCCCGCCCGGGCCGGCGCCGAGAAGTGCAGCACCGCCAGCAGATAGCCGGCGCGGTCCCGCTGGGCCTGGTCGCCGCCCGCGATGATCTTCGCCAGCGGCATCCCGTCCAGCCATTCGGAGACGAGCACCTTCGGCGCACTGGCCACCACCCGCGGCACGAAGATCTCCGGATCGTCGGCGTACGCCGCCGCGAACCGGCGCTGCGCGTCCGCCTCCAGGGCGTAGTCCAGCTCCTCCGCGACCCGGGCCCGGAGCTCGGCCAGCAGCGGCTTGACGTCGAGGCCGGGGGAGAGCACCGCGAACATCCGGGCGAACCGGGACAGCTGGGTGAGGTCGGCCAGCAGTGCCGGCCCGGCGCCGGGGTATTGCACCTTGACCGCGACCGGGCGCCCGTCCGCCCAGGTCGCGCGGTGCACCTGGCCGATGCTCGCGGCCGCGGACGGGACGTCGTCGAAGTCGACGAACCGGCGCCGCCAGTCGCGGCCGAGCTGCTCGGCCAGCACCCGGTGCACGGTCGCGGCGGGCATCGGCGGCGCGCCCTCCTGCAGCTTGGTCAGCGCCTCCCGGTAGGGCGCGGCCATGTCCTCCGGGAAGGCGGCCTCGAACACCGACAGCGCCTGGCCGAACTTCATCGCGCCGCCCTTGAGCTGGCCGAGCACCGCGAACAGCTGCTCGGCGGTGCGCCGCTGCAGCTCCTCGGTGACCTCCACCGCCGGCCGGCCGCCGAGCCGCTTGCCCAGCCCGAGCGCCGCGCGGCCAGCCACGCCGACCGGAAGCGAGGCGAGCCGGGCGGTGCGCGTCACCGCGCGCCGGGGGATGTCCGTCACGCTCCCATTCTCCCTGGTTTCCCGGGTCGACGCCGGACACGGGGTAGGGGCAGGAGGGTCGGACGTGGTCATGCCGCCGCCCCGCAGTCACACCGCGGGTGAGCCGGCCAACTGCGCCGTCGCAACCGCCAGTCGGTGAGGCCCAACTCCAGGCTGGCTCCGGTCGCCGCGGTCGGCCGCCCGTCCAGGTGGGCAAGGCACTGCAGCGCGGCGAGGCTCGCCGCGACTGTGGCCAACACCACATCGCACGGCTCCTCGCGGCGGCGGCGGATGCCCACCAGCTGGGCGGCGACGATCGGCCAGGCCGGGTCGCGATCGGCCCGGTGCAGATCGCCGCAACGCAGGCAGCCGGTCCGGCCGGGCAGCACGAGCGGGCCGACCACAGCGGTCGTCTCCCGCACGCCGGCGACCAGGTGCGCCACCCGGCCGCCGGCCAGTGCGGTACGCAGCATCGTGTCGACCGGCTCGGTCGCGGCGAGCACGACCAGGTCGGGTCGCCGGCCGGGCGCCGGCGGGGTGGACCGGACCTCGGGTGCTGCCCGGCGCAGCGCGTCGGCCGCGGCCGCGGTGCGGGACCGGTCGACGTCGGCCGCGGCGACCCCGGCCGGGGCGACGTCGCCCGGGCGGACCGGGCCGCGGTCCGCGACGTGCACCTGGCCGACCCCGGCGGCGGCCAGCAGCGTCGCCAGGCTGGCGCCGACCCGGCCGGCGCCGTGCACCACGACGCTCGCGGACCGGCGGGCGCGGACGACCTCGAGCGGGGTGCGGGCCGCCGGCACCAAGGACAGCGAGGCCAGGTCGGGGCCGAGCCGGCCAGCCGCGCCGACCGCCCCGTACGGACTCCTCCGCGGCCAGCTCGCCATCACCACCGGACCGTCCCCGGCCGGACTGTCCTCGCCCGGGCCGTTCCCGGCCGGACCGTTCCCGGCCGGACCGTTCCCGCCCGCATCGTTCCCGCCCGGACTGTTGCCGGCCAGGCCGGGAACGGCCGGACCCGGGCGCGCCGATCCATACACCGCCCGAGTGGGCGCGGCCGGTGCGGAGCCGGACGGTGCGGGGCGCGCTGAGCCATCCCCGGCTGGTGCGGGGGCGGCCGGTGGGCGTGGGGTGATCTCGGCCAGGACGCCGGCGGCGCGGAGGTCGGTGAGCAGATCGCCGACCAGGTCGGGATCGAGGCCGGTCTCGGCGGCGCCGGCCAGCACCTCGGCCTCGGTGCGGGTGCCGTCGAGCCCGAGCAGCGCCTTGGCGATCGGCTCGTCGATCCCGTCGATCACCACCGCCCGGTCCGGGTCGAGCCCGAGCTGCAGTGCCTGGTCGGAGCGCCACACCGGGCGCAGCGCCGCCGGCAGCAACGGCCGGCCCGAGCCCTGTCCCGGCGTCCGGGCCCGGGCGTCGACGGACCCGGCGCCGCGCTCCGGCGGCGGCTGCGGCACCGGCGCTCGGGGCGGGCGGAGCGGCAGGGTCGTCACGACGCACCTCGTCTCGGCAGGTGAGCCCCGGCGGGCGGTTGGACAGCGGACGGTGGAACAGCGGGCGGTTGGACAGCGGACGGTGGGACGGCGTCGAGCCTGCCACCGACGCGCCGATCATGCCTCCGGCCGTCCACAGCCCCGGCCGCCGTCCACAGACCCGGCACCCGGCCTTGACGCGGGCGCGGACGCCGACGCGGACGCCGACGCGGACGCGGACGCCGACGCGGAAGGGGGGTGGCCTGCCCGGGCCACCCCCCTTTCCGCACGGCGTGCGGGACTACGCCTTGCCGAGGATCCGGTTCATCGTGGTGCCGCAGACCGGGCACTTGCCCTTGGCCATGCGCCGACCAGAGTCACTGACCGAGACCTCACCCTCGAAGTCGCGCTTCTCCCTGCACTTCACGCAGTAGCCGTTGTAGGTGTCGGCCACGTCGTCCTCCTCGTGTTCAGTACCCCCTGCGGTTTTCCCCGGGGGCGGCGTCACCGTACCCACCCAGGCGTGGCGCTTACGCCTCCGGGGCCGAGCGTCGGCGCGGCCAGGGCCGGTCCGGACCCGTTCCGGCCGGGACGTCCGGGACGTCCTGGACGTCCGGGACGTCCTGGACGTCCTGTTCACGGAGAGTAGTCACGCAACCGGCGCCGGGCAACACGCAGCCCCCGGTCTCGGTGGCCGTACCGCTCGCCTTCCCCTAACGGGCGGTCCGTCCGGAGGCCGGGGGCTCCGTTGGGCGACGACGCTAGAACTACCTCGTACGTCGGTCAATGAATGACAAGCGCACCCTGTGGATGACGATGTGGACATCCTGGGGACGACACGGGGTGTCCTTGTGGACCGACGGGGGACATGTTGTGGACACCGGCTGTGAACCACAATCACCCAACCGGCTGACCTGCGGGGACACGATTCACAGCTGTGGAGCGAAAAAAATCACAGAGCGAAGTTGTAGCGCCGGCCCGCTACCGTTTGAGGCATGCCCCGCACGCGCGCCGTCGACCGGGCGGCGCCCGCGGTCGAGGTGCGCCGTAGTGCGCGGCGTCGTCGGACCGTCTCGGCCTACCGGGACGGCGACGTGACGGTGGTCCTGATCCCGGCCCGGTTCAGCAAGGCGGAGGAGCGGCGCTGGGTCGCCGAGATGATCGCCCGGCTGCAGGCAAGGGAGGCGCGCCGGCAGCGCGGGCCGCGGCGCAGCGACGAGGCGTTGCTGGCCAGAGCCCGGCACCTGTCGACCACCCTGCTCGACGGCGCCGCCCGTCCCAGCAGCGTGCGGTGGGTCACGAACATGGCCTCCCGCTGGGGCTCGTGCACCCCGTCCGACGGGACGATCCGGGTGTCCGGGCGGCTGCGGGACATGCCGGGCTGGGTGCTCGACTACGTGCTGGTGCACGAGCTGGCGCACCTGCTGGTGCCGGGCCACGGCGCCGACTTCTGGGAGCTGGTCGGGCGGTATCCGCGCAGCGAGCGGGCGCGCGGCTACCTCGAGGGGGTCGCCGCGGCGGCGCACCTCGACCGCCCGGACGAGCCGACACCGGCCGAGGTCGACCCGGGGACCGACGGGTGACCCGGCGCGCTGCCGCGCTGCTGCTGGCCGGTCCCCCGGCCGCGCGCGCCTGCCCGCCCGGGATCGCGCCGGCCGAGTTCGCCCGCGCGCTGGCCGAGGACGTCGCCGACCTGCTCGCCGACCTGCCCGGGCTCGACCCGGTGGTCGCCGCGGCGCCGGACCGGGTGGCCGACGCCGAGGACGTGGTCTGGCCCGGTACGCCGGTGCTGGAGGTCGCGGGCCGGCCGGTGGACGTGCTGGCCGCGCTGGCGAAGCAGGGCTACGACGAGGCCGCCGTGTTCGTCGCGGACGCCCCGGACCTGCCCGGCCTGCTGGTCGCCAAGCCGTTCTCGGCGCTGTCCATTGCGCCGGTCGCGGCCGCGCCGGCCGACGGCGGGGGGCTGGTCGCGCTGGCCTGCCGGCTGCCGGTGCCGGTCTGGCTGCCGGCGGACGTCGACCTCGACGAGCCGTACGCGGTGGAGCGGCTCACGGCGGCCGCGCCGAAGCCGGGCGACGTCGTGCTCACCCCGTCCTGGCGCCGGCTGCGGCGCCGGGAGGACCTCGCCGCGCTCGACCCCGAGCTGGAGGGCTGGGAGGCGACCCGGGCGCTGCTAGCCGGCTGAGCCGGGGTCGAGCTCGCCGGTCTCGCCGCTGCGCCGGATGAACCCCTCCGGGTCGTCCAGGTCGTCGGCCGACGGAAGCAGGTCGGGGTGCCGCCACAGCTCGTCGCGGCCCTCCGGCCCGCGCTGCTCGCGCAGCGTCCGCCACAGCGTCGCGGCCTCCCGCAGTCGGCGCGGCCGCAGCTCGAGCCCGACCAGGGTGGCGAAGGTCTGCTCGGCCGGCCCGCCGGTGGCCCGGCGCCGGCGCAGCGTCTCGCGCAGCGCCTCGGCCCCGGGCAGCCGGTCGGCCGCGGCCGCCGCCACGACGTCGTCGACCCAGCCCTCGACCAGTGCGAGCAGCGTCTCCAGCCGGGCCAGCGCGGCCTGCTGGTCGGGGGTCACGGACGGCTCGAACATGCCGCCCTGCAGCGCCCGCTGCATGCTCTCCGGGTCCTGCGGGTCGACCTCGGACATGGCCCGCTCGATCGCGTCGCGGTCCACCGTGATGCCCCGCGCGTACGCGTCGACGGCATCGAACAGCCGCTGCCGCAGCCACGGCACGTGCTTGAACAGCCGGTGGTACGCGGCCTCGCGCAGCGCCAGGAACAGCCGGACCTCGTCCTCGGGCAGCTCCAGGCCCTGCCCGAATGCGGCCACGTTGTCCGGCAGCAGCGCCGCGACTCCGGCCGGCCCGAGCGGCAGCCCGACGTCCGTGCTGGTCAGCACCTCGCCGGCGAGCTTGGCGAGCGCCTGGCCGACCTGTGCGCCGAACATCAGCCCGCCGACCTGTCCGACCATGCCGAGCAGCGGGCCGGCCTCGGCGGCAGCCTCCTCCGGCACCATCTGGCCCATCGCGCTGACCACCCGGGAGGCCACCGGGTCGCACAGCTGGGACCAGGCCGGCAGCGTGCGCTCCACCCACTCGACCCGCGACCAGGACTCGATGCCGGTCACGCCGGACGGCAGCGGGGTCGCCGGGTCGAGCCAGTGGTCGGCCAGCCGGATCGCATCGGCGGTCTGGCTGCGCTCGACCGGGGTCGGGGCGCGGTGGCCGGCGGCGAGCGCCGAGACGGCCATCTGCTTGGCCAGATCCCAGTTCACCGGGCCGCTCTGCTGGGACAGCATCTGCTGCAGTGCGGCGAACAGCGGAGCCTTGCCGGCCAGATCGTCCGGGATGCCGCCACCCGGCAAGCCGAAGCCAGGTCCGAACGGAAGATCGCCGGACCCGGACGAACCGGACCCGGACGAGCCCTCCGGCTCGTCTCGGTGCGGTCCGAACCCGAACCCGAACGGGACGTCGGTCACCAGCGGCCTCCTCGCGCTGCCATGCTCCCCACGGTAGTCCTGACGAGCGAGGGGAGACGGACGTGCCCGGTCCCGTACGCCGTCGGCGAACCGGCGCCGTGGTCGCGGTCACCGGAGCCGGATCCGGTGCCGGAGCCGCGGTGCTCGCGCACCTGGCCCAATCCCCGAACATCACCAGCGCCATCGGCGTCGACCCCGGCCCGCCGCCGGACGACCTGGTCGGCGAGTGGCGCCAGGTGGACGTGCTCGACCCGGCCTCGACCGGCACGTTCGCCGGCGTCGACGCGGTCGCGCACCTCGCGGTCGACCTCACGCCGGACTCGGACCGCGACGGCCAGCGGCAGCGCAACACCCGGGCCGCGCAGACGGTGATCACGGCGGCGTTCGCGGCCGGCGTGCGTCGGGTCGTCGTGGTCGGCAGCGCGCTGGCCTACGGCGCGTACGCCGACAATCCGGTGCCGCTGCCGGACGACGCGCCGCTGCGCGCGGTCCCGGAGGCCAGCGCGGTCGGCGACCTGCTGGAGATCGAGCGGATCGTGGCCGCGTCCCGGCGCAGCCACCGCGGGCTGGCGATCACCGTGCTGCGGCCGGCGGTGGTGCTCGGCGCCGGCGACCGGGAGCCGATGGCGGCGCTGCTGGGCGCCCCGCGGTTGCTGCGGATCCGCGGCGCCGACACGCACTGGCAGTTCTGCCACGTCGCCGACCTGGCCGCCGCGGTCGAGCTGGCCGCGCTGGCCCCCGCCGGCGTCCTCGACGGGCCGGCGAACGTGGCCTGCGAGGGCTGGCTCGACCACGACGAGCTGGAACGGGTCAGCGGCCGGCGCAGCCTCGAGCTGCCCGAGCGCGTCGCGGTCGGCATGGCCGAGCGGCTGCACCGGCTGGGCATCACCCCGGCGCCGCCGAGCGAGCTTGCCTACCTCGTGCACCCGTGGGTGGTCGACTGCGCCCGGCTGCGGGCGGCCGGCTGGTCACCGCGGTACACGAACGCCGAGGCGGTCGCGGACCACCTGAGCGCGGCCGAGCCCAAGCCGGACGACACCAAGCCGGACGACACCAAGCCGGAGGACAAGGGCGAGCGGCGGCGCGGCAGCCCGGCGGTGGTCGGCGGTGCCGCGGCCGGCGCGGCCGTCGCCCTCGTCGGCACCGCGGCGCTGGTCCGCCGGGCCCGCCGCCGGCGCTCGGGCTGACCGCTCGCTGTCCACAGTGGACAGAGGACAAAGGGGACAGATCGTCGCGACACGCCGAATCCCTGCCAGTGTTCGTTCGGTGGCGTAGGGTGAATTTCGTGTCCGCGCTCGTCTGGCTCGCGATCCCGCTGGTGGCCATCGTCGCCGCCGTGCTGTGGGCGAGCTGGGCCGCGCGTCCGCGCGGACCGGCCGACCCGCTGGACAGCGTCGCGGCACACCACCGGTTCGTCGAGGCGCTCGAGCGCAGCAGCCGGCGCGAGCTGCCCGACCAGGACCGCTGACCGTACGGTGACGGGCGCACGGCGACTTCTCAGCAACGCTGCCTAAGCTTCTCGCCATGAGCCGTCGGGTCGTCACGCTGATCACGGGCGCGGTGTTGCTGGTCGCGCTGCTGGTCGGCGGCTCCCAGCTCCCGGTGCCGTACGCGGAGCTGGGCCCGGGGCCCACCCTGAACACCCTCGGCGTCGACCAGTCCGGGCAGCAGATCATCCAGCTGACCAGGCGGGAGCCGGAGAAGACCAGCGGCAACCTCAACCTCACCACCGTCTCCGTGCGTGACCAGCTGGACCTGCTCGCGGCGATGCGCGGCTGGCTCGACCCGCGGCGAGCGGTGGTCCCGCGGGAGGAGATCTTCCCGCCCGGCCAGACCCAGCAGCAGACCGACGCGAAGAACACCCAGGACTTCGTGACCTCGCAGAACTCGGCCGAGCTCGCCGCGCTCGCGTACCTGGACGAGACCAAGATCGTGATCACCCAGGTCGCCGGCGACTCGCCGTCGCACGGCAAGCTGGCGCCGAAGGACACGATCACCAAGGTGCGGGGCACACCGGTCGGCGACGTCAACGACCTCGGCAAGGTGCTCGGTGCGACCACGCCCGGCACCACGGTCACGGTCGACTACCTGCGCGGCGGCAAGCCGGGTACGGCCAGGATCACCACCGCCAAGGGCACCGACGAGGACGGCGAGCCGCGGGCCGTGCTCGGGGTCGGCGTCTCGCTGGAGAGCACCGCGCCGTACACGGTGAAGATCGCGCTGGACGACCGGATCGGTGGACCGTCGGCCGGGCTGATGTTCGCGCTGGGGATCCTCGACAAGGTCGGGCCGGCGGACCTGACCGGCGGTCGGTTCATCGCCGGCACCGGCACGATCGACGTCACCGGCGAGGTCGGGCCGATCGGCGGGATCCCGCTCAAGCTCATCGCGGCCAAGGACAACGGCGCGACCGCGTTCCTGGTGCCCTCCGGCAACTGCGCCGAGGCCAGTCGCAGGCCGCCGGCCGGGCTGGAGCTGATCAAGGTGGACACGCTGACCGGCGCGGTCAACGCGCTCGAGGCGCTCCAGGCCGGCAAGCCCACCCCGCACTGCTAGGACGAGGCGCGTCTTAGTCGAGCGTCGCGGCGAGGGCGTCGGCGAGGTGCGGGGCAAGGTCGGGCCCGACCAGCAGCTCGTCCTCGTCCGGCCCGCGCATCCGCACCGTGCAGGCCCGGCTGCCGTCCCGCAGCACCGCGACGCCGAGCCTGGCCTCCCGCCGTTGCGGGTGCTCGCTGGCCCAGTCGACGACGTCGACGTGCTCCGGCATCGCCTCCTCGACCTCCGGCGGCAGCATGACGACCTCCTGGACGAGCGCGCAGCCCTCGACCTCGCGCGGCCAGCCCACCTGGGCCAGCGACTCGTCCAGCGGGCCGTCCGGCAGCGGCTCCTGCTCGACCGGGGTGAGCGCGTCCGCCGGCACCACCGCCGGGTCGAGGCCGAGCTGCGCGGCGAACTCGGGCTCGCGAACGACCAGGTCAGCGGTGCGGGCCAGGGCGAACAGCTGCGGGCGCTGATCCCAGCCGGCGACGCCGACGTGGCGCTCGATCTCGACCAGGATCTCCTGCAACAGGTCCGACACGGCGCCCATCCTGTCAGGTCGGACAACGCAGGTCAGATGCCACCCGAGAGCGGCGCCGGGAACCGAAGCGCGTCCCGGTAAGTTCCTCTGGCGTCCCAACCGCTCTCCTGGGGAGCTCACCACCGTGGCCATGCGGCCGTCGTTACCCGTGCCGTCATTGTCCCGGCGCGCCAAGATCATCATCGGCGTCGTCGTGCTGCTGGTGCTCGTCCTGTCCGTGCTCGGGTCGTTCGTCCGCATGTACGTGGACTGGCTCTGGTTCGGTGAGGTCGGCTACCGGCAGGTGTTCACCACCGGGCTGCGTACCCGGGTCCTGTTGTTCTTCCTGTTCGGTGTCCTGATGGCCGCGATCATCGCGGCGAACCTGATCATCGCCTACCGGGTGCGCCCGCCGTTCCGCCCGATGTCGCTCGAGCAGCAGAACCTCGAGCGCTACCGGTCGGCGCTGGAGCCGCGGCGGAAGCTGATCGTCGTCGCCGTGTCCGTGGTGCTCGGCATCTTCACCGGCATCACCGCCCAGGCGCAGTGGCAGACCTGGCTGGAGTGGCGCAACGGCACGCATTTCGGGATCAAGGACCCGCAGTTCGGGCTCGACATCTCCTACTACACGTTCACCTACCCGTTCCAGCGGTTCGTGCTCGGCCTGCTGTTCACCGCCGTGGTGCTCTCCCTGCTCGCCTCGCTGGCCGTGCACTACCTGTTCGGCGGGGTGCGGCTGCAGACGCCGGGGGAGAAGATCACCCCGGCCGCGCGGGTCCACCTGTCCGTGCTGCTCGGCATCTTCGTGCTGCTCAAGGCGGCCGCCTACTACCTCGACCGGTACGGGTTGCTGTTCAACGAGCGGGACGGCCGGACCGGGGCGTCGTACACGGACGTCAACGCGGTGCTGCCGGCGAAGACGATCCTCATGTTCGTCGCGTTGATCTGCGCGGTCGCGATCTTGGCGAACATCTTCCTGCGCTGGGTGCAGCTGCCGGCGATCGCGATCGTGCTGCTGCTGCTCACGTCGATCGTGGCCAGCGGCATCTACCCGGCGATCGTGCAGCAGTTCAGCGTCAAGCCGAACGCGAACGAGAAGGAAGCGCTCTACATCGGGCGCAACATCCAGGCGACCCGACAGGCGTACGGGATCGTGCCGGCCAACGAGGGCGGGAAGGTCAACCCGCGCAACTACAACGCGAACACCAACCTCGACACCGCGCGGCAAGCGCTGACGTCGGACACGTCGACCATCCCGAACGCGCGGCTGCTCGACCCCAACATCCTCAGTCCGACGTTCCGGCAGTTCCAGCAGATCCGCAACGTGTACGACTTCCCGGAGAAGCTGGACATCGACCGCTACGACATCGGCGACCAGGAGCGGGACTACGTCGTCGCGGTCCGCGAGCTGGCCTCCGACAACCTCACCGGCAACCAGACCAACTGGATCAACCGGCACACGTTCTACACGCACGGCAACGGTTTCGTCGCGGCGGTCGCGAACGAGGACCTCAAGGCCGAGGGCGACTTCACGGTCGGCGGCCTGCCGCCGAAGGGGCCCCTCAAGATCACTCAGCCGCGGATCTACTACGGCGAGCTGATCACGGACTACTCGATCGTCGACACCAACTCGCGCGGCGAGTACGACGGCAGCGGCAGCGAGGACGACACGTTCCGGTACGACGGCTCCGGCGGCGTCAGCCTGGGCAACTTCTTCAACCGGCTGGCCTTCGCGGTCAACTACCGCGAGCGCAACATCCTGCTCTCCA
>DATBFW010000030.1:0-17535 GCA_036558285.1 Mycobacteriales bacterium
GCTCGAGCGGCCCATGCACGGCTACGAGCTGATCCAGCAGATCGAGGAGCGCAGCGGCGGCGTCTGGCGGCCGAGCCCCGGCTCGATCTACCCGACCCTGCAGCTGCTCGCCGACGAGGGCCTGGTCAGCGGCGACGAGAGCGGCGGGCGGCGGCTGTTCACGCTGACCGACGCCGGCCGCGAGGAGGCCTCGCGGTACGAGGGCCGGTCCCCGTTCAGCCAGGAGCGGGACGAGACCTTCGAGGTCGCGCACCGGTTCCGGGCCGAGATGGGCCAGCTCGGGATGGCCGTCTGGCAGGTCGCCCAGGTCGGCACCGAGGCACAGCAGGCCGAGATCCTCGACGTGCTCGCCGAGGCGCGCCGCCGGGCCTACCAGCTGCTGGCCGACGGAGAGTCCGCTGCGGGGCCGGCCGAGCCGGCCACCGAGACCCCGCCGGCGGAGTGAGCCGGAGCCGGCACGCGTACGCCGCGTGCCGATACCACCGAGGGCCCGGGTGAACACCTGTTCACCCGGGCCCTCGCTCGTTCCGGGTCACGGCACGGCGGGCGGCTGGGATGATCGGGGGATGAGCGGGGTGGATCGCGGCAGGGGTCTGGGCTCGGTGACGCCGATCGGCCGGGGCGTGATGCCCTCGGCCGGCAGCGTCGGATCCATCGGCAGCGCCGGTTCGATCGGATCCATCGGGTCGGCCGGGTCGATCAGCTCCATCGGGTCGGCGGGATCCATCGCCTCGATCGGCAGCTCCGGTTCGATCGGGTCGATCGGCTCGGCCGGCTGCATCGGGTCCCTCGGGTCGGTGGCCAGCATCGGGTCCATCGCCAGCCTCGGCTCGATCGGGTCGATCCTCAGCATCGGCTCGCGCGGCGCGATCGGTGCGGTGCTCGGCCGGCCGGTCCTGCTGCCGGCCCTCAACCGCCTCGTCGACCGCTTCGCCCGGCGCTGACCTCGGCCGCCACCCGCTCGTTGCCGCGCGTCAGCGCGGCCGGCTCAGGCGGTACTGGAGCCGGTAGGTGATGCCGAAGACGGGCAGCAGCGGGAGCGCCGCGTCCAGTGCCAGCGCCGCCCAGGTGTTCACCCAGGCCAGCCCGAGCGCGATCGTGAACCCGACCACCGGCAGGAACACCAGCCGCCGGCTGACCTGCCGCGCGCCCTCGCTCAGCCCGGTCGCCAGGTTGCCGCGACCGGTGGCATACAACCAGGTGAGCGCTTCCAGCAGCGTGATGACGACGAGGTTCGCGTTGTAGACGCTCACCGCCAGCGGGTCGTGCAGGTGTTGCGCGGCCAGCGACGTGGTCCACGGGACGAGCCCGACGAAGCCGAGCATGGCCAGGTTGAGCCAGGTGTGCGGGTGGTCGGTGCGGTGCACGAACGTGAACGCGTTGCGGTGCCCGAACCACAGCACGCCGAGCGCGAGCAGGCTGTCGAAGTAGAGCAGCAGGTGGGTGACCTCGCCCCGCAGCACCGCGGTCACCGACTCGCCCGGCTCGCCGGTGGACAGGTCGAGCACGAGCAGCGTCATGACGATCGCGAAGAACCCGTCGGCCAGCGCCTCCAGCCGCCGCGTGCTGCCCTCCGAGCGTGCGGTCACGTCCCGCCGTTCGCCGATCGTCGCCACCGTGCGGCCTCCTTCCGGTCCTGGCCCTGGTCTTCCGACGCTACCGGCCGGGCTCACAGCGTCCGGTCGTGCCGCAGGGTGCGCACCGCCAGCGCGATCGCGGCCAGCGCGAAGACCACCGAGACACCCAGCGCCAGCCCGTACGCGTGGCCGTACGTGACCTCCCGGTCCGGGCCGGGCGTGCGGGACGCGGCGTAGAAGACCGCGCTGATCACGGCCGCCCCGATCGCGTTGCCGATCCGCTGCGCGGTCTGCAGGGTGCCACCGGCCGTCGACCCGGCGGCGACGTCGACCTCGGACAGCGACAGCGCCTGGTTCGGGGTGATCACGCTGCCGCCACCGGCGCCCGCCACCAGCAGCGGCAGGGCCACCAGCAGCGCGACGCCGCCGGCCCAGACACGGCCCGCGGCCAGCGCGCCGGTCAGGCCGGCCGCGGCCACGCCCACGGTGAACAGCACCAGCCCGGCGAGCAGCACCCGCGCGCCGAACCGCGGCAGCATCCGGCCGGCGATCGGCGACGCCACGGTGACCCCGATCGCGTACGCCGACGCGGTCAGCCCCGACTGCAGCGGCGTGTAGCCGAGGCCGCCCTGCAGGAACAGCGCCAGCACCAGCGGCGTGCCGGTGTACGCACAGAAGAACAGCACCGCCAGCCAGATCCCGTCCGCGTACGAGCGGATCCGGAACAGGCCGAGGTCGATCAGCGGGTAGCCGCGACGCGCGGCCGGCCCGCGCTCCCAGGCCCAGAACCCGACCAGCAGCCCCAGCGCCGGCACCACCAGGATGGCCAGCCGCGGGTCGTGGCTCGCGTCGTACTGCACCGCCGGCAGCAGCAGCGTGAACACGCCCGCGGCCAGCAGCGCCACGCCAGGCAGGTCCAGCGGCCGCACCGGTCCGACCCGCGGTTCCGGCGGCGGCAGCCAGACCCGCACCAGCACCAGCGCGGTGATCCCGATCGGCACGTTGACCAGGAAGCACAGCCGCCAGCCGAGCGTCGGCCCGCCGAGGGCGATGATCGCGCCGCCGAGGACCGGACCGGTCGCGGTGGCCACGCCGACCGCGGTGCCGATCAGCCCGAACGCCCGGCCCCGCTCCCAGCGCGGGAACATCTGCTGCACCAGCCCGGACACCTGCGGGTTGAGCAGCCCGCCGGCAAATCCCTGCAGCACCCGGCCGGCGACGAGGACGGCCGGGTTCGGCGCCAGCCCGACCACCGCGCTGAACACCACGAACGACGCGATCCCGATCTGCAGCATGAGCCGCCGCCCGCGGTCGTCGCCGAGCCGGCCACCGATGATCGGCACCATCCCGAACGCCAGCGCGTACCCGGAGACCACCCACTGCAGCTGGGCCGGACCGGCGCCGGTGTCACGGCCGATCGGCACCAGCGCGACGTTGACGATGCTGACGTCGAGCAGGGTGATGTAGAGCGCGCAGACGCAGGCGCCCAAGGCCCGCCAGCGCCGCGGGTCCGGCGCGCCGATCGACCCGTCGCCGGCCACGACGGGGCACGCTACCCGCCACCGTACGGTGGGTACCGTGACCGACGACGCACTGACGTCATGGCGGCTGCTGTCCGTCGCCGTCGACGAGGCGACAGCCGGGCTGAGGGAGGGCGGCATCCCCATCGGGGCGGCGCTGTACGGCCCCGGCGGCGAGCTGCTCGGCCGCGGCCACAACCGCCGGGTCCAGGACGGCGACCCGTCGATGCACGGCGAGACCGCGGCGTTCCGCGCCGCCGGCCGGCAGCCGACGTACCGGGGGACGACGATGGTGACCACGCTGTCGCCGTGCTGGTACTGCAGCGGCCTGGTCCGGCAGTTCGGAATCTCCCGGCTGGTGGTGGGCGAGGCCCGCACCTTCGCCGGCCAGCACGAGTGGCTGGCCGCGGCCGGGGTGGACGTCACCGTGCTCGACGACCCGGAGTGCGTAGCGATGATGGAGCGGTTCGTCGCCGAGCGCCCGGACGTCTGGTACGAGGACATCGGCGTCGACACCGGGCGCGAGACCTAGGACCTGCGGCCGATGGCGCCGGCCGGCCCGGCTGCGGTGAGATGGCGGGGTGAACGTCGACGCCTACCTCGACCGCATCGGAGCCCGACGACCGGCCACTGTGGACGGTCCGGCACTGGCCGAGCTGCACGAGCGGCACCTGGCCGCGGTGCCGTTCGAGAACCTCGACATCCACCTCGGCGTGCCGATCGAGCTCGACGAGGACCGCCTGGTGGCCAAGGTGGTCGGCGGCCGCGGCGGCTTCTGCTACGAGCTCAACGGCGCGTTCGCGGCGCTGCTGCGGGCGCTCGGCGCCGAGGTGACCCTGCTGTCGGCCGGCGTGTACGGCCCGTCCGGTCTCGGGCCGCCGTTCGACCACATGGCGCTGCGGGTCGACCTGGACGAGCCGTGGCTGGCCGACGTCGGCTTCGGCCGGCACAGCGTCCACCCGCTGCGGCTGTCCGAGCGCACCGACCAGGTCGACCCGGGCGGCACCTTCCGGCTGGCCGACGCCGGCGGTGGCGACCTGGACGTGCTGCGGGACGGGACGCCGCAATACCGGGTGGAGGCGCGGGCTCGGCAGTTGTCCGACTACGCGCCGACCTGCTGGTGGCAGCAGACCTGGCCGTCGTCGCACTTCCGGGCCGGCCCGGTGGCCTCGCTGCAGACCGCGGCCGGCCAGGTGACCGTGGCCGGCCGGACGCTGATCCGGACGGTCGGCACCGACCGGACCGAGACCCCGCTCGGGTCGGACACCGAGGTGCTCGCCGCGTACCGGGAGCACCTCGGCATCGAGCTGGATCGGATGCCTAGCCTGCCCTGAGGATCTCCGCGGCGGCGGCCATCGCACGCATCTTGCCGTCGGCGGACTCCCGCGGCAGATACTTCATACCGCAGTCCGGTGCGATGACGACCCGCTCGGCGTCCACGTACGGCAGCGCCCGGCGGACCCGCTCGGCGACCGTCTGCGCGGTCTCCACCGCCGGCTCCGACAGATCGATCACGCCGAGGATGATCGTCTTGTCCGGCAGGTGCTTGAGCACCGAGGTGTCCAGGTTGGACTGTGCGGTCTCGATGGAGATCTGGTCGGCCGGGCAGTCGGCCAGCTCGGGCAGGAACGAGTAGCCGGCCGGGCGGTCGTGGATGATCGCCGCATAGCCGAAGCAGATGTGCACCGCGGTGGTGCCCTCGACGCCGTCGAGCGCCCGGTTCAGCGCCTCCAGCCCGTACGCGCGGGCCGGCTCCGGCCGGGCCTGCATGTACGGCTCGTCCAGCTGGACGATGTCTGCGCCGGCCGCGAACAGGTCCTTGACCTCCTGGTTGACCGCCTCGGCGTACGCGAGCGCAACCGCCCGCGGGTCGCCGTAGTGGTCATCCTGAGCTTGCTGCGACATCGTGAACGGCCCCGGCACGGTGATCTTCACGGTGCGGTCGGTGTGCGCCCGGAGGAACTCGAGGTCGGATCGCTGGATCGGGCGGGACCGGACGACGTCGCCGACCACCCGCGGCACCGGGTTCGGATGCCCGCTGCGGTCCAGTGCCTCGCCAGGGTTGTCGATGTCCACACCGGACAGTGCGGTGGCGAAGTGGTTGGAGTAGCTCTCCCGCCGGATCTCGCCGTCGGTGAGGATGTCGAGCCCGGCCTCCTCCTGGGCCCGGATCGCCACCCGGGTGGCGTCGTCCTGGGCCTGGGCGAGGAACTCGGGCGCCGGCCGCCACAGCTCCTTGGCCCGCACCCGCGGCGGGAACCGGCCGGCCAGCTTGGCCCGGTCGATCAGCCATTCCGGCTGCGGGTAGCTGCCGACGAGTGAGGTCGGGAACAGTGTCATGGAACGGCCGCCAATCTCAGGTCGCGATGTCCGCGTAGGGCAGGGTGAAGTGGGACAGCTTCCGGGCGTACTCCAGCTGGAAGCCGAGCGGCTCGTCGTAGTCCCGCTCGAACATCGCGATGAACAGCGTCAGCGTGAGGAACGGGTGCGCGCCCATCTCGAACAGCGTCGGGTAGTCGTGTGTGGACAGTGCCTCGCGCTCGGCGTCGGTGAACCGCTGGAACGTGCTGGCCTCGACGACCGCACAGTTGAGCAGGTGGTTGGCCCGCTCGCGCTCCCACCACTCGACGGTGCCGCGCGGGTCCTCCCGGTACCGCTCGACCAGCTCGGGGTCGCGGTCGACGTAGTAGAGAAACTTGTTCAGCAGATATCTGCTCATCTCCTGCTCCTCGATCGGACCCGGCCTCGTCCCTCGGTCGACTCAGCTCTCGTCGCTGTCTCCAACGGAAACGCTGCGCGTTTCCGCCGGGAGCCCAAGCCCCGTTCGCGCTGCGAGCCCTCGCGCTCACTCATGCCGGCACTCCGTTCGGGTACCAGGTGAAGTAGGCCTCCATCGTGTGAAAGAGGTCGTACGTGTCGACGTAGTCGGCCTTCGCGTTCTCCCCGGCGACGCCCATCATCAGCATGAAGTCCATGAAGCCGTGGGTGGCGTTGCCCGGCGCGTGCAGGCTGTCCAGCGTCACCTCGGACAGGCAGCCCTCCAGGTCGCCGTTGGCGATCCAGTCGACCGCCCTCGCGTCGAACTGCGGGTCGGGCCCGTGCGGGCCGAACTGGCGCGGGCCGCCGAGCTCCAGCGACAGGTGGCCGGTGCCGATGATCGCCACCCGCTTGTCCGACGGCCACGCCTCGACCAGCTGCCGCAGCGTCCGGCCCAGCTCCACGAACCGCTTCGGCTGCGGCAGCGGCGGGGCGAAGATGTTCGTGTAGACCGGCACGATCGGCAGGTCGTTCTGCGGTCGCAGCGTGATGATCGGGCAGGTCACGCTGTGGTCGATGCGCAGCTCGTTGGAGAACGCGAGGTCGAAGCCGGCGTCGAGGCCGTTGCGCAGGATGTGACCGGACAGGTCGCGGTGACCGGCCATGTGCATCCGCGGCAGGCCGAACTCGCGCTCCTCGTTGTACCAGTTGGCGTCATACTCCTCGGCGTGCCCGACCAGGAACTGCGGCATGTTGTCCAGCCAGAACTGGTGGAAGTGGTCCGAGCCGACCATCAGCAACACGTCCGGGTCTGCCTTGGTCAGCGTCTCCCGGAACGCCTCGACCTTGCGCACCCACTCGGCCGCGAACGGCGGCGCCTCCTCCGGCGGGGACGTGCTGGCCTTGTAGTAGAAGGGATGGTGGGTCGACGCGATCACCGCGGCCAGCTCGGCCATCTCACTCTCCTTCGTCGGAGACGGGAACCTCGACCGCGTTCCGGTCGATCTCCAGGTACATGTCCATCGCCAGCGGGCGGCGTCGCTCCTCGGCCAGCTGCCCGAGCAGCCCGGCCGCCCGGGCGAGCAGCGCGACCCCGCGCAGCAGCTCCACCGGCAGGTCGAGGTCGGCCAGCGCCGCGCCGCAGACGCCGGCGCCGTTGAGCGGCAGCGTCCGGCCGAGCACCTGCGGGTGCACCCGGCCGATCGCCTCGTACAGCCGCAGGTGCGGGCCACGCAGGCCCTCCTCCTCGCAGATCGCCAGCAGCCGCGGGGTGCGCGGGTCCTGCACCTTGTGCACCGGGTGGCCGAGCCCGGGCACGTACTTCCCCGCTGCCCTGGTGTGCTGCACCAGCGGCAGCGCGAGCGCGTCCCAGCCGGCGTCGTCCGTCGGCAGTGGACCGTCCACAGCGGACAGTGCGTCGTGCAGGAACACCCCGGCATCTTCGGTGACGCCGAGGAAGCGGGACCCGCCGCCGAGCAGCCCGGCGGCCAGCGCACCCTGCAGCGAGTCCGGCGCGGACAGGTAGGTGATCCGGGCGGCGATCGCGGTCGGCGTGAACCCGTGGTCGGCCAGCGCGACCAGCACCGCCTCGAACACCCTGGCCTCGCCCTTGGTCGGCCGGCGGGCGGCCAGCAGCCAGAACGCCAGCTCGCCGAAGCCTACGTTGCCCATCAGGTCGTCGGCGAGGTCGTGCCCGAGCAGCCGGATGTGGTCGGCGTCCGAGGTGCCGAGCGAGGACGGGTAGCTGCGGGTCACGCCTTCTCCTCCAGCCACGCCCTGATCTCCGCGCCGTGCTCGTCCAGTCCGGGCGGCGGCAGCACGTAGCGGGCCGGCGTCTCGGAGAACGTGATCGGGTTGCGGATCGAGGGGATCCCGCCGGGGCGCACGACCGGATCCAACCCCAGCTCCTCGGCGAAGGCGACCCCGTCGTTGACGGTGTTGATCGGCCCGCAGGGCACGCCGACGGCGATGATCTCCCGGAACCACTCGTCCTTGGTCCTGGTCTTCAGCCGGGCCACCAATAGCGGGCGCAGCTCCTCCCGGTTGGCGGTGCGGTCGGCGTTGCGGGCGAACCGCGGGTCGTCGGCGAGCTCCGGGATCCCGAGCACCTCGCAGAGCCGGCGGAACTGCCGGTCGTTGCCGGCCGTGATGATCATCTCTCCGTCGGCCGTCGGCAGCGCGTCGTACGGGAACAGGCTCGGGTGCGAGTTGCCCATCCTGGTCGGGGTGACCCCGGCCGCGACTACCGCGGAGGAGTGGTTGACGAGCCCGGACAGCGCCGAGGACATCAGGTTGACCTCGACGTGCTGTCCGCGCCCGGTGGACTCGCGGGCGTGCAGCGCGGCCAGCACCCCGATCAGCCCGTGCAGGCCGGACATCACGTCGAAGACCGAGATGCCGGCCCGGTAGGGCTGGCCGCCGGCCGGCCCGGTCAGGCTCATCAGCCCGGCGATCGCCTGCACGATCAGGTCGTAGCCCGGCAGCGAGGCGCCGCCGCCGGTGCCGAAGCCGGTGATCGAGGCGTAGATCACGCCGGGATTGGTCGCCGCCACCGAGTCGTAGTCGAGCCCGAACCGGACCAGCCCGCCGGTGCGGAAGTTCTCCAGCAGGATGTCGGCCCGGGCGGCCAGCTCGCGGGCCAGCGCGGCGTCCTGCCCGTCCTTGAGGTCGAGCGCGATCGACCGCTTGTTGCGGTTGATGCCGAGGTAGTAGGTCGAGACGCCGTCCCGGACCGGCGGCATCCAGGTACGGGTGTCGTCGCCGCTCGGGCTCTCCACCTTGACCACCTCGGCGCCGAGGTCGGCCAGCAGCATCGACGCGTACGGCCCGGCGAGGATGCGGGAGAAGTCGGCGACCAGCAAGCCGCTCAGCGGGCCGCGCGGACCCTCGGGGCCGGGGCCGTCGGGGCCGAGCTCGGCCGCGCCGGCGCGCTGCTCGATCGAGTCCATAGCGTCCCCTCGTCCGCCATCCGGACGGTTGTCCGAGAATCCATCGTCGGGGGCCACCATACGGGTGTCAACCAGCCGTCTTGGCCACCGGCACCGCCTGGCAGCGGGCGAAGTCGGCGCTCACCTCGCCCGCGGTCTGCAGCAGCAACGGCAGGTAGTCGCCGGTCAGCGTGGCGACCGACGTCTCGGCCGCGTGCACGGTGACGTTCATCGCGGCGAAGACCTGGCCGGCTCCGTCCCGCAGCGGCGCGGCGACCGACCGGATCCCCGGTGCCAGCGCCTCGTCGGTGAGTGCCCACCCCTTGGCCCGCACGTCGCGCAGCAGCTCGTCCAGCTCGGCGCGGTCGGGCGCGTGCCGGGCGTCCACACCGGATCGGGACGGCTGGTCAAGCGCCTTGCCCAGCTCTGCCTCGGACAGCCCGGCCAGCAGGACCTTTCCCAGCGACGTTGACGGCGCCGGGAACCGGGTGCCGATGTCCACCCGCAACGCGATGATCTTCGGGACGGCCACCCTGGCCACGTAGACGATGTCGGAGCCGTCGAGCTGGGCGATCGAGCTCGACTCGCCGATGCGCGCGACCAGCCGCTCCTGGTGCGGCCTGGCCACCTCCCACAGCCCGAGCGACTGCACGTACGCCATGCCGAGCTCGAGCACCCGCGGGGTCAGGCTGAACCCGGCCGGGGCGCCGCGGGCGTAACCGAGCGCCTCGAGGGTGAGCAGGATCCGGCGCGCGGTCGGCCGGGCCAGGCCGGACTCGGCGGCCACCTCGCTGAGCGTGAGCACGGGTCGTTGCGGCCCGAATGCGCGGATCACGTCGAACCCGCGCGCGATCGCCTCGACGAAGTCGGGGGTGTCGGTGCGGCGGGCCACCGGCGCAGCGTAACCGTCTGTCCGCTCTACGGACACCCTGCGATCGGTCAATCGACCCGAAACGCGACTTGGCTCTTGACGGTGCCGGACGGTCGGGTCATCGTTGCGCGCACAACGTCGTGTCCGGGCTGCGGACACCCGTACGCCGAGGAGGACCAGTGGAAGAGCTCGCCGGGCGCCCGGTGGTGTTCCGCGGCGGCACCGTGCTGCCGATGGACGAGCGCCGCAGCGTCCTCGTCGGCGCCGACGTGCTCGTCGTCGGCGAGCGGATCGAGGCGGTCGGGCCCAACCTGCCCGTGCCGGACGGCACCGTGGAGATCGACGCGTCCGGCGGCATCGTGATGCCGGGCATGATCGACACCCACCGGCACATGTGGCAGACGGCGATGCGCGGCTACGGCGCCGACTGGACCCTCACCCAGTACTTCGTCTGGTACTACCTCGAGCACGGCAAGACCTTCCGGCCGCAGGACATCCACGCCGGCAACGTGCTGGCCGGGATCGAGTCGCTCGACGCCGGCGTCACGACCACGGTCGACTGGTCGCACGGGCTGCAGACCACCGAGCACGGCGACGCCGCGGTGGACGCGCTGACCTCGGTGCCGGGCCGGTTCGTGCTCGCCTACGGCAACATCCAGGCCGGCCCGTGGGAGTGGTCGACGCGACCTGAGTTCCGCGAGTTCGTCAGCCGGCGGATCACGCCCGGCGACGACATGCTCGGCTTCCAGATGGCCTTCGACGTCACCGGCGACCCCACGTTCCCGGAGAAGGCCGCGTTCGAGGTGGCCCGCGACCTCGGCGTCCCGGTGACCACGCACGCCGGCGTCTGGGGCGCCACCAACGACGACGGCATCCGACTCATCTACGACAACGGCTTCGCCACCCCGCAGAACGTCTACGTGCACGCGGCGACGCTGTCCGAGGACTCGTACCAGCGGATCGCGGCCAGCGGCGGCTCGGTGTCGGTGTCGACCGAGAGCGAGCAGAGCGCCGGTCAGGGCTACCCGCCCACCTGGACGCTGCGCTCGTACGACATCCCGGTGTCGCTGTCGATGGACACCAGCGTCTGGTGGAGCGGCGACCTGTTCTCCGCGATGCGGACCACGCTCGGCGCGGACCGGTCGCGCGAGCACTACGAGGCGCACGCCAAGGGCGACACGGTGACCAACTGCCACCTGCGCGCCGACCAGGTCGTCGAGTGGGCGACCCGGGGCGGAGCCAAGGCGCTCGGCCTGGATGGCGTGGTGGGCGAGCTGAAGCCGGGGATGAAGGCCGACGTCGTGCTGATCAAGAACGACCGGTCGCCGGCGATGTTCCCGCTCATCAACCCGTACGGGCACGTGGCGTTCCAGGCCCAGCGCGGGGACGTGCACACGGTCCTGGTCAACGGCAAGGTCGTGAAGCACGAGCACGAGCTGGTCGGCATCGACCTCGGCGCCGCCCGGCGCGAGGTGGAGTCCACTGTGGACTTCCTGCGCGGCGCGCTCGGCGACGAGGCGTGGACCAACGGGATGAACCCGGACGTCCCGGAGACCACGATCCTCGACAACCCGTACCAGTACACGGACTACTCGTCCGGAGCCACCCACGGCCACTGAGCAAGGCCCCTGAACGCGGGCGGCACCGGCGGATCCCCGTCCCTGCCGGTGCCGCCCGTCCCATCCGGTGATGCCGCAACGGTGCCCTCAACAATCGGGGCCGCCGGGTCGTTGAGAAGGCGTGGAGTTCTCCGAGTACGTGGCGGCGCGGGGTGTGGCCCTGGAGCGGTTCGCCTACGTGCTCAGCGGGGACGCGCACCTGGCGCAGGACCTGGTCCAGACCGCGCTGCTGAAGGCGTACCGGCGGTGGAGGTGGGTGGCCAGGGCCGAGCACCCGGACGCGTACGTGCGGCGCATCGTCACCCGGTCGTACCTGGACTGGCGACGCCGGCGCAGCAGCGGCGAGCAGCCGGTCAGCGTGCTTCCGGACCGGGCGGAGCCCGACCTCGCCGAGGGCGTCGCCGAGCGGGACCGGCTGCGCCGCGCGCTCGGCGCGCTCTCGCCGAAGCAGCGCGCCGTGCTGGTGCTGCGGCACTACGAGGGCCTCGACGACGCGGCCATCGCGGCGTTGCTGCGCTGCGGCGAGGGGTCGGTGCGCTCGCACGCGAGCCGCGGCGTGGCCCGGCTGCGCGCGTCCCTTGACCAGACGACCTCGCCGGGAGGGCCGCGATGACCGACGTGGAGCGGTTGCTGACCGCGGAGCTGGAGGACCTGGGCGCCCGCGCCCCGCACGATCCCGACCTGGCCGCCTCGGTCCGCCGGCGGGCCCGCCGGCAGGCCGCCGTGCTGGCCTCGGCGCTGGCGGTGCTGCTGCTCGTCGCCGGCGGGGCGGTCGCCGCCACCCGGCTGCGGCCGGCGGCGGCGCCGGTGGCGAGCACTCCGACCACGCAGCCGGCCACCGGCTGCCCGACGCCGGAGCCCGGGACGCTTCCGGTCTGGGCCAGGGCCGGCTTCAGCAGCCCGAACCCGGGGATCCCGATGGTCTACAGCGACCGCGGGCTGATGCTGGCCATCCTGTTCGGCACGCCGCTGACCGCGCCGCCGGCCGCAGACCACAACAACAAGATCCTCTGGGTGGCGAAGGTCGGCGCCGAGGGCGCGTTCTCCATCGACGCGCGGCTGGAGGGCACCGACGTCCGGGTCCGGCGCGAGGTCGCCCCGGCCCCGGGACCGTCCATAGTGGACCTGCCCGCGGCCGGGTGCTGGCACATCGACCTGCGCTGGGGCAGCTACACCGACACGATCAGCCTGCCGTACGCGCCGGGATGACCGCCGGGGCCGCGGTCCCGGCCGGCTAGGTGCCGGGCGTGGTCAGCGCGGCGTGCTCGTGGATCAGCTTCGCGTACCGCCGGCCGCTGTCCTTGACCGTACGGACCTGGCTGTCGTAGTCGACGTGCACGAGCCCGAACCGCTTCGCGTACCCGTACGACCACTCGAAGTTGTCCAGCAGCGACCAGACGAAGTAGCCGGCCAGCGGGACGCCCTGGCCGACCGTGCGGGCCGCCGCGGCCACGTGCGCCTCCAGGAAGTCGGCCCTGGCCAGGTCGGCGACGGTGCCGTCGACGACCTCGTCCGGCCAGGCCGAGCCGTTCTCGGTGACCAGCACCCTGGGCACCCGGTAGTCGTCGGCGAGCCGGGTCAGCAGCTGTTCGAGCCCGTCCGGGTGCACCTCCCAGTCCATGTCGGTGTGCACGGCGTGCGGCACCGGCACCATCCGGGCGTGCGGCGGCGGTCCGGCGGGGTCGTCGGTCACCACCTGGCGGAAGTAGTAGTTCAGTCCGATGTGGTCGGTCGGGATGGCGATGGCTGCCAGGTCGCCGTCCCGGACCGGCGGCCGCACCCCGTAGATCTCGACCATGTCGGCCGGGTAGCCGCGGCCGTGCAGCGGGTCGAGCCACCACCGGTTGGTGTGCCCGTCGGCGCGCCGGGCCGCGGCCAGGTCGGCCGGGTCGGCGGAGGCCGGCTCGCACGGGCTGAGGTTGACTACCGCGCCGACCCGGGCGTCGGGTGCCGCCGCCCGCAGCGCCTGCACCGCGAGGCCGTGCCCGAGCAGCAGGTGGTGGGAGGCCGGCACGGCCCTGGCGATGTCCTGCTCGCCCGGGGCCATCCGGCCTTCGAGATGGCCGATCCAGGCCGAGCACAGCGGCTCGTTGACGGTGAACCAGTCCTGTACCCGGTCGCCGAGGGCCGCGCCGAGCACGCCGGCGTACTCCGCCAGCGCGTAGGCGGTGTCCCGGGCCGGCCAGCCGCCGGCGTCCTGCAGCACCTGCGGCAGGTCCCAGTGGTAGACGGTGACGAACGGCCGGATCCCGGCTTCGAGCAGCGCGTCGACCAGCCGGTCGTAGAACGCCAGCCCGGCCGGGTTGACTCTGCCGGTGCCGTCCGGCAGCACCCGCGGCCAGGAGACGGAGAACCGGTACGCCCCGACGCCGAGCTCGCGCATCAGCGCGACGTCCTCCGGCCAGCGGTGGTAGTGGTCGCAGGCGACGTCGCCGGTGTCACCGTTGTCGATGGCGCCCGGCACCCGGCAGAACGTGTCCCAGATCGACGGGGATCGCCCGTCCTCGGCCACCGCGCCCTCGACCTGGTACGCGGCGGTGGCCACGCCCCAGACGAAGTCCCGGCCGAGATCGCTCAGGTGCTCCATGACTCTCCTCGGTGGACGGTGTTGCTACTCGGCGGCCCGTCCCGCTGGGGTCGGGCCCGCGCCAGGTCGCGGCCCGACCCGGCGCGGGCCCCTGCCGGGCCGGGGAGGGGCGGCGGACACCCTCCCCAGCCCGCGTCCGCGTGCCGGCGGCTCCGACCGCCGGCCGCGAGTAGCGCGGTCACGGCCCGGGTGCCGTCGCGTCCAGGCGCGGCCGCGAGTTAATTCGATCCTTGAATTATGGCTAGTATCTAACTGGCGAGGCATGGTGGCGTCAAGGCACCGATCGGTCCCGACGGCGTGCCGAAGGAGGCAGCGACGTGCAGATGAGGCGCACCGTCCGCGACCTGCGGCGGCACAACCGGTCCGTCCTGCTCTCCAGCCTCTACCTGGGCGAGCCGCAGAGCCGGCAGGACCTCGGCCGGTCCAGTGGGCTGAGCCAGGGCACGGTGAGCAACGTCGTCGGCGAGCTCATCGAGGAGGGCCTGGTCGTCGAGGCTGGGCTGGTCGACTCCGACGGCGGCCGGCCGCGCACGCTGCTGCGGGTCAACCCTGACTACGCCCACATCGTCGGCGTCGACGTCGGCGAGACCGGCACCCGGGTCGAGGTGTTCGACCTGTCGATGCGGCCACTGGCCACCTCGTACCACCCGCTTCCGTCGGCGCGGCCCGACCCGGCCGCGGTGGTCGCGCAGATCCATGAAGGGCTCGGCGAGGTGCTGCGGGAGGCCGCGGTGCCCACCGACGAGGTGCTCGGCATCGGCGTGGGCGTGTTCGGCACGGTCGAGCAGGGGCGCGAGGCGACCGTGCACGCGCAGACCATCGGCTGGGAGGCGGTCCCGCTGGAGCGGATGCTGCGGACCGGCACGGCATTGCCGATCTACCTGGAGAACGGGGCGAAGACGCTCGGCCAGGCCGAGCTGTGGTTCGGCGCCGGCCGGGGCGTGCAGCACGCGGTGATCACGCTGGTCGGCTCCGGTGTGGGCGCCGCGGTGATCAGCAACGGCGCGATCTCCCGCGGCGTCACCAGCAGCGCCGGCGAGTGGGGGCACACCTGCATCGTCTTCGACGGCCGGGCCTGCCGGTGCGGCTCGCACGGCTGCCTGGAGGCGTACGTGGGCGCCGAGGCGGTGCTGGACCGGTGGAAGGCGGCCCGCGGCGGGCGGGCGGTGCCCGGCACCGACGAGCAGACCTCGCTGGCCGAGCTGCTCTCCGACGGTGGCGAGGTGGCCGAGCGGGTGCTCACCGAGACCGCCGGCTACCTCGGCGCCGGGCTGGCCAACCTGGTCAACCTGTTCAACCCGGAGCGGATCGTGCTGGCCGGCTGGGCCGGGCAGGCGCTGGGCGCGCGGCTGCTGCCGGAGATCACGGCGGCGGCGGCGGAGCGGGCACTGCGCCACCCGTACGGGCAGACGAGCATCCAGCTCGGGCAGTTGGGTGTTGACGCGGTCGCGCTCGGTGCGGCGACGCTGCCGGTCGCGGACCTGCTCGCCCGCGGCGCCGCCCCCGACAAGCCCTCCGCCCGCCTCGACGCCCCTGCCTAGTGTCGGCCGAGGAGATCCTCGACGTCGTCGATCTCGACGATCGGGTGGTCGGGCGGCTGGCCCGGGGCGAGGTGTACGCGCGACGGCTCGTGCACCGGTGCGTGTTCGTGCTCGTCCGGGACGGCGCCGGCCGGACGTTCGTGCACCGGCGCACCGACGACAAGCTCACCTACCCCGGCCGGTACGACATGTTCGTCGGCGGCGTGGTCGGCGCCGGCGAGAGCTACGACGCCGCTTCGGTCCGGGAGGCGACCGAGGAGCTCGGAGTGTCCATATCGGACACGCCGCGGTTCCGGTTCCGCTTCCTGTACCGGGATCCCACGTACGGCAGCTGGTGGTCGGCCGTGTACGAGCTGCGCCACGACGGGCCGGTGCAGCCGCAGGAGACCGAGATCGCCTGGCACGGCTGGGTGACCGAGGCCGAGCTGGACCGGATGCGGGCCGAGCTCGACTGGACCCCGGACAGCGCCGAGGCGTACGAGTTGTTGCTGGCCCGGCCCGGATCTCCCTGACCCGGGCCGGGCCGGCCAGCCGCCTACGGGAAGCTGACGATGTCGACCGGGATGGTTGCCGTGCCTTGCGCGGCCGCCCCGGTGTTGTTGATGACGTGGTCGATGGTCCCCGTGCCGCCGAGCGAGACGGTCAGCAGGTCGTGGAACCGGACGCCGGCGTTGACGGGCACCTCGAACCCGCGGTCGGCGTGGATGGCCGGGTTGACGTTGAAGAAGCAGTAGCTGCCCAGGCCCCACCCCTCGTGGCTGGTGACGCCGTCGGCCACCTTGTACGCCGCGTACCCGTTGGCGCCGGTGCGCCAGGTCGCCTGGTTCGGCGGGTCGTACGGCATCTCGTTCTGGAAGAAGTACGTCCGGCCGCCGTTGCCGTTCCAGGTGACCTCGTACTTCTGGTAGTGCTCGACGAACAGGCCGTACGCGGTGACGTTCTGCCCGTTGACGACCAGGCCCTGGTCGGCGGTGTTCACCGTCCAGCCGACGCCGCTGCCGTGGTCGGCCCGCCAGGCCCAGATGTGGTCGATGATCGTGTTGTTGGAGTTGACCAGCAGGCTGGTCGTGGCCTTGCCGGCGATCCGCCCGCCGATCCGGAAGAACACGTCCTGGATCGTGGTCGGGTTGGCGGCGTGCGACGCGGTCGAGCCGGACGGCCCGACCTGCAGCAGCACCGGCGAGTTGGTGGTGCCGGCGTCGAACAGCAGCCCGGAGACCTTCACACCGTCCACATCGGACACCGACAGCGGGACGACGCCACCGGTCGGGACCAGCGTCGCGTACCCGATGCCCATGACGATCGTGTTGGCCCTGGTGACGTTGATGGTCTGGTCGATGGTGTAGATGCCCGGCGTGAACAGCAGGTTGAGGCCCTGGGCCAGCGCCTGGTTGATCGTGGCCGCTGTGTCGGTCGGCTTGGCCACGTAGAACTGGGACAGCGGCAGGACGGTGCCAGGCGTCGGTGCGGTCAGCCAGGTGGCGCCGGAGGTGTTGGTACGCAGGTTCGGCACCAGCACGTTGATCGCCCCGGCCGAGTCCACGAACAGGTACGGCTTCTCGCGGATGACCGGCGTCGTCGCGACCGTCGTGTACGGCGGGCTGGGGAAGCTCTGCGCCGGCGCGCCCTGCACCCCGACGAACACGTTGTTCCAGACGGCGTTCTGGTTGCCGCCGATGTTGGAGTCGCGGGTGAACCACTGCTGCTGGGAGAACGGCTGCAGCGCGCCGACGATGCGGCTGTCGGCGATGTAGCCGCCGGAGGCGAAGCCGAAGCCGGTCGGCGCCAGGTTGAGGTCGCCGCGGATGTCCACCCGCCGCATCGGCGCGGCCTGCGAGACCGCCCACCGGGCCGAGCCCGGCACCATCAGGTTCTCCGCCGAGCGCCAGAAGTTCTGGGTCGCGTTCCCTCCGGAGGAGTTTGCGTCCACGGTGAGCCCGCCGATGTTGACGTCGTCGGGGTTGCGGCCGAGGCCCATCACCGAGGTGTTGTAGCCGACATTGACGTTGATGTTGTACTGCCCGGGCCTGAACAGCAGCGCGTCCCGCCTGGTGCCGAACTGGTTGGTGTCCTGGGCCGCGAACACCGCGTCGACCGCGCTCTGCACGGCGGCGGTGCCCATCGACGGGTCGAAGA
>DATBFW010000031.1:0-25201 GCA_036558285.1 Mycobacteriales bacterium
TGTCCGCGTCGGCCACCTCACCGAAGATCGTGTGCCGCCGGTTGAGGTGCGGGGTCGGGCCGACCGTGATGAAGAACTGCGAGCCGTTGGTGCCGGGCCCGGAGTTGGCCATCGCCAGCAGGTAGGGGCGGTCGAACTTCAGGCCGGGGTCGATCTCGTCCTTGAACTGGTAGCCGGGCCCGCCGGTACCGCGCCCGAGCGGGTCGCCGCCCTGGATCATGAAGCCCTCGATCACCCGGTGGAAGACCGTGCCGTCGTAGAGCGGCTCGTTGGACTTCTGCCCGGTGGCCGGGTCGCGCCACTCCTTGCTGCCCTCGGCCAGGCTGACGAAGTTGCGCACCGTCACCGGAGCCTGGTCCGGGAACAGCGTGACGACGATGTCGCCGGCGGTCGTGTGCAGGGTCGCGGTGAGCTTTGCCACCCGGTCATCCTCGCACGGTCCCCGCGGCCGTCCCGGGTCGGCCCTACAGCCTCGCGACCACCAGCTTGGCGAGCTCGACCGCCTCCAGCGAGACGCGCTGGTTGATCCGTACGACGACGAGCGCGGGGCCCGTGCTCACCGCCAGGACGGCGCCGTCGCCGGTGATCGCGACCGTGCCACCGTCGCCGACCGAGTCGACCGGGTTCGCGGTCGGGCCGGTCAGCCGGATCGCTTCGGCTTGCGCGGCGGTCGGGCTCGCCAGCACGGACACCGCGACGTCCGCGGCCTTCTCCCCGTTCGGCCGGTAGAACGCGCAGCCCGGGTGCGGTGTCGTCCTGGTGACCGTGCTGCGGCCGATGTGCTGGCCGACGATGTCCATCACCGTCGCCGCGTCCGCGTACGGGCAGGGTGCGTCGACGGCGACCGGAGGCGGGGTTCGGGTCGGCGTCGTGGCGTGGGTCGGCGGCGGCGCCCGATCGGGGGTCGACGTCGCCGGGGTGGCCGGGGCCGGCGCCGCCGCCCCTCCGCCGGCGCAGCCGGCCAGCAGCACCCCGGCCGCCAGCCCGAGGACGATCGCGAGCCGCACGGAGGACGAGCGTAGTTGGCGGTCCGATGTGTCGGACCCGCGTCCTAGGCTGCCGGCATGGAGCGGATCGGGGTGGCCCAACGTCGGGCCCGGCTCGGCGTCCGGCACCGGCTGGCGCCGGGCGCGCAGGCTCCCGACGTGGTCACCGCGACCCGCGGCATGCTCGCCCTGCACGGCACCGACCCGGCCACGGTCTACCTGTCGGCCTGGGCGCGGGTGACCGGCCACCTGGTGCCCGAGCTGGAGAAGGCGCTCTACGACGACCGGGTGCTGATCCGGATGCTGGGCATGCGCCGGACGATCTTCGTGCTTCCGGTCGAGCTGGCCCCGGTCGTGCAGGCCGGCTGCACCAGGGCGATCGCCGTCCGGGAGCGCCGCACGACGGAGAAGTTCCTGGTCGAGGGCGGTGTCACCGACGACCCCGGGCCCTGGCTGGCCCGGGTCGAGGCAGCCACGCTGGCCGCGCTGCGGCAACGCGGCACCGCCCTGTCCACCGACCTGTCGGCCGAGGTGCCCGAGCTGGCCGAGCGGATCGTGCTGGCCCGCGGCAAGGCATACGAGGCGACCCAGAGCGTCGCGTCCCGGGTGCTGCCGCTGCTCGCCGCGGACGGTGTCGCGGTGCGCGGGCGGCCGCGCGGCAGTTGGGTCTCCGGCGGCCAATACTGGTGGTCCGTGCTGGACGAGTGGCTGCCGGGCGGCGCGCTGCCCGAGCTGGAGCCGGCCGAGGCGCAGGCGGCGCTGGCCCGGACCTGGCTCCGGACGTTCGGCCCGGCGCCGGTGACCGACCTGAAGTGGTGGTCGGGCTGGACGCTCGGCCAGACCAGGGCCGCCCTGGCCGCGGTCGGTGCGGTCGAGGTCGACCTGGACGGCACACCCGGCGTCGCGCTGCCCGACGACCTCAGCCCGGTCCCGGCCCCCGCGCCGTACGCGGCCCTCCTGCCGGTGCTCGACCCGACCACGATGGGCTGGCGGGACCGCGGTTGGTATCTCGGTCCGCACGCCAGTGCGCTGTTCGACACCAACGGCAACGCCGGCCCGACGGTGTGGTGGGACGGCCGGATCGTCGGCGGCTGGGCCCAGCGCAAGTCGGGCGAGGTCGTGCTGCGGTTCCTGGAAGACGCCGGGTCGGAGGCGGTCGCGGCCGCCGAGAAACAGGCCGGCCGGCTGCAGGAGTGGCTGGGCCCGATCCGGATCACCCCCCGCTTCCGCACCCCGCTGGAGCGGGAGCTCGTGGCGTGACCCGGTTCGGCGGCGGCCCGCCGGGCGCGCCGTGACCCGCGACCCGGCCGAGGGGGTCGACGCCGGCGGCTACCTCGTCACCGGGGTGGCGCTGGCCAACATCCCGCCGGCGTACCGGCCGGTGGTCGACGACTGCGTCGCCGCGCTGACCACGTTCCCCGAGCTCGACGGCCTCTACCTGTACGGCAGCGTGGCCACCGGCCGGGCCCGCCCGCCGGACTCCGACCTCGACCTGCTCGCCCTGTGGACGTCCACTGTGGACGTGTCGGCGACGGTTGCGGCGCTGTCCGCCCGGCACGCCGCGGTGCTGCGCGAGGTCGGCCTCGCCCAGGCCGGCGTGGACTCGCTCGCCGACGAGGCCGACCGCTGCTTCCTCAAGCACTACTGCGTGCCGCTGGCCGGCCGGGACCGGCGCGCCGACCTACCCCGCTGCCGGCCGTCCCGCGGGCTGGCGCTCGGGTTCGCCGGCGACCTTCCGGCCCTGCTCCGGTCCATTGTGGACACCGCGCCGACCCCGGACGTCGCGGCCCGCGGGGTGGCCCGCCGGCTGCTGCTCGGCGTGGCGACGATCGAGTCGGCCTCGCACGGCAGCTGGACCACCGACCGCACCACCGGCGCCGCGCTGCTGGCGCAACATCATCCACAGTGGACGGAGGTGGTCGAGCGGGCGATGGCGATGTCGGCCGGGGCGCCGGGCGACGTCACCGACCTGCTCACCCTGGGCGACTGGCTGGTCCGCCACCCGGGCTAGCCGCCTAGTGGTGCCAGGGCAGCTGGATCGGCCGGCTCGGCAGCCGGCCGGCGAGCAGGTCCCGGGCCAGCGGCGCCAGCTCGAACGGGAAGACGATCTTCGGGGCCGCCTCCACCTCGTCCACCGTCCACCAGCGATGCCCGGACATCGTGGATGCCTCGACCGGTTGCCACCCGCTGATGTCGACGCAGAACCCCTCTGGCGCCCGCTGGAAGTAGAAAAGGTCGTGGAACATCCCCGCGGCGAAGCCGAGATCGGCGTACCCGGACGTCTCGGCGACCACCGGCCCGAGGTGGTCCGGCGGGATCAGCAGGCCGGTCTCCTCCCACAGCTCCCTGGTCGCGGCCTGCTCGATCGTCTCCCCCGGCTCGATCCCGCCGCCGGGGGTGAACCAGAAGCCCTCGGACTCGAACAGCAGCAGGCGATCGGCGTCGTCGGCGAGGATCACCCGCGCCGACCGCCGCGCGTACGGCTGTCCGGTCACAGTCGCGACTCCTCCCACGGCGAGGGCAGGCTCATCTGCGCAGAGTAGACGCGAGGACCGCGGTCCCGCCGGTGTTCTCGTCATGCACGACAACCGGCCGCAAACCGGCCGTCGCGGCGGCGTCCAGGACGGCCGGAGCCTGCCGCTCGCTGGTCTCGATCAGCACGACGCCGGCGGGCGCGAGCCAGCGCGGCGCGACCGCGACGACCCGGCGGACCACCTCGAGCCCGTCGGCGCCGCCGTCCAGCGCGACCCGCGGTTCGTGGTCGCGGGCCTCCGCCGGCATCAGGCCGATCTCCCCGGTCGGCACGTACGGCGCGTTGGCGACCAGCACGTCGACCCGGTGTTCGAGCCGGCGCGGCAGCGGTGCGTCCAGGTCGCCGGCGTAGACGTGGCCGCCGGGCAGGTTGCGGCGGGCGCACCGGACCGCGACCGGATCGACGTCCACGGCGTACACCTCCGGCTGGTCCAGCCGGGCGGTCAACGCGGCCGCGACCGCGCCGGAGCCGCAGCACAGCTCGACCACGACCGCCCGCGGCGGCGCCCGCCCGGCGGCCTCCCGGACCAGCAGCTCGGTCCGCCGCCGGGGCACGAACATCCCCTGCTCCACCGCGATCCGCAGCCCGTCGAACTCGACCCAGCCGAGCAGGTGTTCCAGCGGTGTGCCGGCCGCCCGCTGCCGCACCAGCCGGTCGAGGTCGGCGTCGTCGCGGGCCGCCTCGACCAGCAGCCGCGCCTCGTCCTCGGCGAAGACGGACCCGGCGTCGCGCAGGGCGGCGGCGATCGCGGCGGTGTCAGCCACCCGGCCAGCTCGGGCAGTGCCAGCGGACGCCGTCCCAGTGCACGACGAACGGCACCGCGTACGGCAGCGGGGTGTGCCAGACCGCGCCGCCGAGTCCACAAAGGACACTGAGAGCCAGGGTGAGGCTGCCGACGTGCCCGATCACGGCCGGGCTGCCACCCTCGGCGGCGACCGTGGTCAAGGCCGTGGTCATCCGGGACAGCACCTCGTGGCCGGTCTCGCCGTCGGCGACGCGGCGGTCGAGCTCACCGTCGACCACCCACGACCGCAGCACCTCGGCCGTCTCCTCCCGCAGTGCCGCGTCGATCTGGCCCTCCCGCCGGCCGATGCTCATCTCCGCCAGCTGGGGCAGCACGGTGATCGGAGCGTCCAGCACCTCCGCCGTCTGCCGGGCCCGCACCGCCCGGCTCGCGTACACCCGGCTGACCCGCACCTCGCCGGCCAGGGCCGCCGCCTGGGCGCGGCCGCGCTCGGTCAGCGGCGCCAGCGGCACCACTCCGGACGCGCCGGCGAGCACGTTCTCCGACTCCGCGTGCCGGAGACACAGGATCTCCACTGCGCGAGTATGGGCCGATGGGCCCGCACCACCATCACCACGACGGGGTAATCGGGCGGGTGCGGTCGATCCTGCGGCCACACAGCCACGACGCCGCCGACTCGATCGACCCGGCGCTGGAGGGCAGTACCGCGGGAATCCAGGCGCTGAAGATCAGCCTGGTCGTGCTGCTGGTGACCGCGGTCGCGCAGCTCGCCGTCGTGCTGGTCACCGGCTCGGTCGCGCTGCTGGCCGACACCGTGCACAACGCCGCCGACGCGCTCACGGCCGTTCCGCTCTGGGTCGCGTTCGCGATCGGCCGGCGGGCCCGCACCCGCCGCTACACGTACGGGTACGGCCGGGCCGAGGATCTCGCCGGGCTTTTCGTCGTCGTGGTCATCGCGCTGTCCGCGGCCCTCGCCGGCTACGAGTCCGTGCGGCGGCTGGTCGACCAGCGGCCGGTGACCAACGTCGGCGTGGTCGTCGTGGCCGGCCTGATCGGCTTCGCCGGCAACGAGATCGTGGCCGGATACCGGATCCGGGTCGGCCGCCGGATCGGATCGGCCGCGCTGGTCGCCGACGGGCTGCACGCCCGCACCGACGGCATCACCTCGCTGGCCGTGGTCGCCGGGGCGATCGGCGTGCTGGCCGGCTACCCGCTGGCCGACCCGATCGTCGGGCTGCTCATCACCGTCGCGATCCTGGCTGTGCTGCGCAGCGCCGCCCGGGACATCTACCGCCGGATGATGGACGCCGTCGACCCGCACCTGGTCGACGCGGCCGAGGCCAGCCTGCGCTCGGTGCCCGGCGTCCGGGACGTGGACGACCTGCGGCTGCGCTGGATCGGCCATCGCATCAGGGCCGAGACCGACCTGGCCGTCGACGGCCGGCTGACCCTGGCGGACGCGCACCGGATCGCACACGAGGCCCAGCACCGGCTGCTGCACGACCTGCCCGGCCTGTCCGACGCGACCGTGCACGTCAGCCCGGCCGCCGACGACGGCGTGGCGGCGCACGAGACGGTCGCCCACCACGGACTGCCCGCGGCCCGCACCGCCACCGCACCCTCGCGCTGACGGCGGCCGCGAGGCCAGGGCACGGCCGCGGTGCAGACACGACCGCGGTGAGGGCCGCGGCCACGGTGACGTTGCGGTCGCGGGGCCGCCACCGCCGCAGGGCCGGCACCGCCGCAGGGCCGGCACCGCCGCAGGGCCGGCACCGCCGCAGGGCCGGCACCGCCGCAGGGCCGCCACCGCCGCAGGGCCGCCACCGCCGCAGGGCCGCCACCGCCGCAGGGCCGCCACCGCCGCGGAGCCGGCACCGTCGCGGAGCCGGCACCGTCGCGGAGCCGGCCATGCGCCGACCCGTCACGACGTGGTCACGCCAACCGTGGAGCAATGAACCGCCCACGGACGGCTCGCCGTGCTCCGGGCCGAGCGATCCGCGTCCGTGGACGGCGAAATGGAGAGCGGCCGGTGACGTACCGTCTGTGTCGGGGAGGTGACCTTCCGATCGTGGCGAGCGTGCCCAACGACGCCGTGGCGCTGGTGATCCGGATATGGCGCGAGCCGGGGGTGCCGGGGTTCCGCGGTCGGATCATGTCCACCGCCGACGAAGGCGATCCCGGAGTCGTCGTCCGGAACAGCGAGCAGGTACACGCGGTGGTGCAGGAATGGATCGATCGGTTCGTTCAGGACCCTGCTGAGCACGGTGAGGATGAAGTGCGTTGACTTTTCCGTCACGCGCCGCAACTCTGTAACCGGGGATTTTTGCGGTCGGAGCCGCTGATGAGGACGCGGCACGGCGAAGGTGCGACAACCGGCGATCGTTCGGCGATCGCGGCCAACCGGCGATGACGTGGGGGCGCCAATGGCCGGGATGATCGAGACCAGCGACCTAGGAGACGCCACCGGCGCGACGACGTGGCGGCTCGATCTGCTGGGCACCTGGCGGCTGACCGCCGCCGGGGACGTCCTGGAGATGGGCGTCAACGGGCGCCGGATGTTCGCGCTGCTCGCGCTGCGCGGCCGGTGCGACCGCCCGTACCTGGCCGGCACGCTGTGGCCGGAGTGCTCCGAGGCGCACGCCCAGGGCAACCTGCGCGCCACGCTGTCCCGCCTGCACCGGCGCAACCTCGCCGGCCCGCTCACCTGCTCCACCGCCGGCGTGCTCGCCCTGCGCCCGGAGGTCGAGGTCGACGTGCACGGCGTCCTCGCCATGGCCCGGGCCGTGCTCGACGGCGACCGGACCGCGCCGCGCATGGCGGTGCGCGTGCTGGCCTGCGAGGACCTGCTGCTCGGCTGGTACGACGACTGGGTCCTGCTCGAACGCGAACGGCTGCGGCAACTGCGGCTGCACGCGCTCGAGCAGCTCTCCGGCCGGCTGCTGGCCGCCGGCGACGTCGCCCGCGCGGCGGAAGCGGCGCTGGAGGCCGTGACGGTCGAGCCGCTGCGGGAGACCGCACACGCGGCGCTGATCCGCGCCCACCTTGCCCAGGGCAACCGGGCCGAGGCCACCCGGCAGCTGCAGCGGCTGGCCGAGCTGCTCGACAAGGAGCTCGGCGAGAAGCCGTCCCCGATGGTGACCGACCTGCTGCAATGAGCCGCTCCGGTCACGCCGCTGTCACGGCTCCGGTCGCACGCTCGGAGCCATGTTGACCAGGCGTGCCGCCGTCGTGGGCGTCGCCGCGGTCGCCGTGCTGGCGCTCACCGCGTGCGAACCGCTGGACACCGGCGCCAGCGGCAGCCACTCGACGGTGAAGAGCGGCAAGACGACGAAGAAGTCCGGGAAGGTCACCGTCCACACGGAGACGAAGAGCGGCGGCACGACCACGTCCCGCCGGTCGGTCACCGTACGGTCCGGCTCGGTGGCGCGCGTGACCTCGACCGGCAACGGCAAGGTCAGCTGCCGGATCGTGCTCAACGGCAAGACGGTGGCCAGCAAGACCGGCACCGGCGCCGTCACCTGCAGCAGCACGGTCACCCGCTGATCGCGGGTGACCGTGCCGCCTCAGCCGCGGGCCTCAGCGCTCGGCGCGGGACGACCAGACGTGCTCGACCGGCCGCTTGCGGATCTCCCGGGTCAGCACCCGACCGACCCGCTCGGCCAGCGCGGCGACCTTCCGCTCCAGCACCGCGGCCGCGGGCCGGGACCGGACCAGCGCCGTGAGCTGCCAGCCGATGACCGCGAGCTCCCGCTGACCGCGTGCCGACAGCCTGCGGTCCGCTCCGGTCACGACGACCCACTGGTACGCGCGCGCCACCGCCTCGCAGCGGGTGCACCGGTCCGTGACGGCGACCGCGTGGTTGTTGACCGCGACATCCGCCGACACCCGCCGGGCCACCACGATCTGGAACGAGACGGCCAGCGCCCGACAGTGCCGGCACCGGGCGTACGCGACCGCCGTGTTGGTGGCGGCAGCCAGTCCGACCGGGACCCGGCGCACGTCGAAGTCGCTGTCGGTGCGCGTGCGGCCGTTGTGGTGGACCGTGGCGACGGCGGCGCTGACCACCGTCCGGGATCCGCCGCCCCCGGCGGCCTCGGCGGCCTCGGCGGGTAGCGGCACGAGCGTGACGGCGGTGGCCGCGGCGACGACCGCGGCGATGCGGGAGATCTTCACACGTCTGCTCCGTCCTGACTCGGTCTGGTGCTGGCGGGCGTCGGGTCGATCGGGCGGTGGCCGTTGATCCTGGCCGCGGCGCCGACCGCGGGGAGAGTGCGCGGTCGCGGACCGGAACGGTCGAAGTCGTCGGCTGCCAATGCGGCGAGCCGCAGGTAGGCCTGCCGGGTCGCCGGCCGGAGCTCGCCGAGCCTCGTGTGGCCGCCGGCCTGCAGGGTCGGGTCCCAGGGCACCCGGACCACGCCGGCGCAGCGGCGGCCGAAGTGGTCCTCGACCCGGTCGAGCCGGATCACCCGCTCGTCCCGGACCGCGTTGATCACCGCGACGCCGCGGCGCACGAGCGCCGAGCAGCCGTGCTCGTCGAGCCAGTCGAGGGTCGCCGCGGCCACCCGGACCCCGTCCAGCGCCGGCGGCATCACCAGCACGATCTGGTCGGCCTCGGAGATCAGGCCCTGCACGGAGCTGTCGAGGATGCCGGTGCCGGTGTCGACGACGACGAGCTGGTAGTGCCGGTCGAGCAGGCCGAGGATCCGCCGGTACGCCTCCTCGCCCAGCGCGCGGCTGATCCGCGGGTCGTCGTCCGAGGCCAGCACCTCCAGCCGGGTCTCGATGGACTGCGAGGTGTAGCTGCGGATGTCGCAGTAGCGGGCGGTCATCGAGTCGTCGGAGAGCAGCGTGGTCGCGGTCGCGGCCGACTCGCGACGGACCCGGTAGGCGAGGCTGCCGGCATCCGGGTTCGCGTCCAGCGCGACGACCCGGTCGCCTCGGTAGGTGGCGAACGTGTGCCCGAGCATGAGCGCGGTCGTCGTCTTGCCGGCCCCACCCTTGCGGGATAGCACGACGATGCGCCGGCACCCCCGCACCGGGACCCGGATCCGGTCAAGCAGCTCGGCTTCCCGGCGCTGCGCCTCGCTCGGCCCCGGGTCCCACCGGCCGCCGCTGACCTTCCAGGCGGCGCGGCGCCAGCCCCCGGCCGGCGGGTCGGTCATGCGGCCGCCCACCATCTCGGCCTCGGTGAAGGCGGCCGCGGTCAGCGGTGCGTCGGGATCGGCGGGCACGGGCGCGGCCAGCGGTGCGTCGTCGGGTTGCACGGCGGATCTCCCCTGGTGATGGCGGCGGATCAGGCCGCGCGCGGTGCGCACGCCGGTCCGGGCCAGGTTTTCGTAGAGCAGCACGAGGCCGACCATCGGCAGCACGAGCAGGATGACGGCGACCCCGGCGAGCAGCACGCCGGCCGCGCTGCCTGCGTTCCGGGAGGCCTGCAGGCTGGCCCAGTTCGCCTCGACCGCGTGCCAGCTGGTCTGCACCAGTACGGGCAGCCGCACGGTGGCCACGACGAGGCCGCCGACCAGGAGCGGCACGACGACCAGCACCCAGGCGGTGACCACGGCGCGGGCGTGCGGGCGCAGCTGGGCGGCGCGCGGGTGCGTCGGCCGGCCGGGCAGCAGGCTGGACAGCACCGGGCCTATCCGCCCGAACAGGTCCGGTATCCCGATCAGGTCGCTGAGGATGAAGTAGCCGTCCAGCCGGACGATCGGCAGCAGCTGCTGCAGCATCTCGAGGTTCACCAACAGGATCGCGACGAGCAGCGCCGGCGTCGGCACGATCAGGTAGCTGACGGCGAGACCGAGCACGACCATCGTGTTGAAGTAGAGGCCGCCGAGGTCGGTGCGCAGCCGACCGGTCCGGTTCAGCTGGTACGCCGAGGTGACGTCCGTGTAGAACGCCGGCAGGACCAGGTAGAGCCCGACGCCGATCTTGCCGGGACGCGCGCCCGAATACGCGCAGGCGGCGGCGTGCCCGCACTCGTGGAACAGCCCGGACAGCAGCAGCAGGCCGAGCACGGCGACGAGTGCGCCCGGCATGACCAGGACCTGACCCAGCGCGGGGATGACCCGGCCGGACCGGAACACCGCGATCTCGACCGCGACGAACGAGCCGAGCAGGATCGCGACGACCAGCGGGTGGTAGAGCGGGGCGAGCAGGTCGGCGACCCACCCCGTCGGGCGGGCCGGCAGCAGCGTCCGGCGCAGCCGCAGGGCGAGCAGCGGCTGCGCGGTCGGCGGGGCCGCGGTGGCTCCGACCGGGGCGATCAGCCCGGCCGGTCCGAGCTTGTGCTCGACGAGATACTCGACGCCGTCCGGGGTGAGCTGCCGGCCGAACCGGGCGCTGACCCGCTCGGCGACCTCCGTACCGGACCGCTGTCCGTCCACTTCGGACACGACGAGGTGCAGGAGCCGGGACAGGTGCACCACCTGCCCGTCGCCGCGTTCGGCCAGGAAGTGCTCGCCGCGCAGGCCTGAGCTGGCGTACGACCCGAGCAGCCGGACGCCGGGCGCGAGCCCCACCGGCTCGTCGCGAGAGGGCCACCGCGGCGCCGCGGCACCGCGGTGACCGGTCGTGGACCCCTCGCCTGCCAACAACCGCACCCCCGGAGTTGCAGGGACAGGGGACCGGCGGGACGGCGGGTCCCGCCGGTCTGTCGCGGGTGGATCAGTGCTGGAAGGCTCCGATCCACTGGCCTGCCCAGGCGACCGCGGTCGCTCCCGGGCTGGCCGCGTTGATGGCCAGTGCGAGGTTCACCGCGGTGATCGTGGTGATGTTCACCAGTGCCGGCGCTTCGCGTCGCGGCAGCAGCTCGCAGGTCTCGTCATCGAGCCACCGCAACGCACCGGTGTCGGCGGACACCGGCTACCCCTGGAAGACCGAGATGTACTGGTTGGCGCTCGCCGCGGCAAGCGAGTGGAACGAGGCGGCGTTGAGCGCGACTGCGGTGTTCGAGGCCCAGATGTTGGCCACGTTGAACCCGAAGTGGCCACCGAGTGCCTGACGTGCGGGCAGCAGCTCGGCCTCCTCGACCTCCAGCTCCGCGATGGTGAAGCCCGTCTGTTCCATGTTCCCTCCCCGATGCATCCGCCACGGTCGGGCGGCGGGGTCAGTAGGCCACCGACGTCGTGACGCCGTCGTGACACCCGCGTGATCGGAAGTCACCACCACGGGACGGGACTGGTCCATTCTCTGAGAAACGTCGCAGTCCTGGAGGAGCGATCCCATGACGGTGTTCCTACGACGGGTTCCCGACGGCGCGGCCAGGCCGGCGCCGCTCGCTCCGGCGGTCGAGCAGCCGATCGTCCGCTGGATCGTCGCGGTCGCAGCAGTGGCGTCGCTCGGATACGGCTTCGTGCTGGGAAGCGACGACGACTCGAACGGCGTCACCGTCGCCGCTGCGCTCGCCGTCGGAGTGCTGCTGCTTGTGGTCGCTCTGGCCGGACAGCTGCCCAGCAGTCTCAAGGTCGGCGACGTGGAACTGAAGCTCGACCAGGCCCGGGCGGACGGCGTCAGGGACGGAGCAAAGCTGGCCGCGAAGGCTGCCACCGGGATGAGCACAGCGGACATCGAGCAAGCCGCCACCCAGGCCCTCGGCTCGATACGTGACCCCGACAGCTTGAGTCGCGCCCGCACAGCGGTCCATGCCTCTGCCGACGTCGTGCGGGCGGCAGCGAACACCGACCCCGCGGTCCTCCCCAGTCAACGAGAGTCCCTGCTCGCCGAGCTTGCGAAGGTCTGACCCCGAGGGTCACCCGCGGGCGGCGGCCCCTGGACGGAGGGTGGAGACGGGGGGACTCGAACCCCCAACCCCCGCCTTGCAAAGGCGGTGCTCTGCCAGTTGAGCTACGTCCCCGGTCGGGGACCGGCGGGCTAGCGCAGGTCCTGCGTGTTGGTCGCCTCGGCCCACAGGTCGGACTCGGCCTTGGCGGAGCGCCGCTTGCGGTAGAAGAAGACCCCGCCGATGGCGGCAGCAGCGAGGACGACGAGCTTCTTCACGGTGGCTCCTGTGAGGTCGGACGGCGCTGTCGTGGACGGAAGGACCCGGAGAGTGGGCCTGGGAGGACTTGAACCTCCGGCCTCATCCTTATCAGGGATGCGCTCTAACCGGCTGAGCTACAGGCCCCGGGTGCCGCCCGAGATTACACGGCGGGCGGGAGCGGCCCCAACCCGGTATCCCCCCGCTAGTCCTTCTCCGCGAGCGTGATCTCGATGCCGCCGACCAGGTCGGAGCAGATGTTGTAGACGAACGAGCCGATCGTCGCCAGCGCCGTGAACAGCACGATGTTGACGACGCCGACCAGCGCCGCGGTGCCGAGCACAAGGCCTGGCGAGAACAGCGAGTCGCCGCCGTTGCCGGAGACCTCGTCGTAGAGCCCGTTGATCTGCTCGAAGACGCCCATGCCGTCGAGCACGCCGTAGAGGACGCCGATCGCCACCAGCCAGACGAAGAACATCGCCACGGCCAGGACGAACGAGAACTTCAGCGTCGACCACGGGTCGATGTGCCGCACCAGCAGCCGGGCCCGGCGGGCCGGGCGGCTGGCGTTGGCCGGTGCCGGCCGGGTGCCGGGTCGGGTCGCCCCGCCCAGCGCGGTCCGGGCGGCGGCCGCGTTGGTCGCCCCGCCCGGGCCGGCAACGGTGGTCGGCGCGTCACCCAGCGGCGAGTAGCCGGTCGCGCCGTAGCCGGGGTACGCCGGAGGCGGCGCGTAGTCCGAGCGCCGGTAGCCGGTGATCGACCCGTGCGCGCCGTTGGGGCCCTGGCCGTGGCCGGGGCTGCCGCCGAGACCGGAGGGCGAGCCGCCGGGCGGCATGCCCGCGGCGGGCACGCCGGTCCCGTTGGTCCCACCGGCGGGACGGAACCCGGACTGCCGGGGGTCCGGACCGACCGCCGGGGTGGCGCCGCTGTTCGGCCCGGAACTGCGCTGACCTGGGCCGGAACCGTTCGCCGGCCGGTTGTCGGTGGGCCGGCCGGCGTCGGCCGGCCGGCTCGGGCTCACCGGCTGGGACCCACTCGAAGGACCGCTGGGTTTCGCGTCATTCGCCTGGTCGGCGTCCCGGAAAGCGTCGAGCGCGTCCTTGGGGATGCGCGCGGTCTCGTCCGGGTCGCTGACTCTCGTCGGATACCTCGGCTCGCTCATCCGGCTATCCCTGCTCGTCCGGCTCGTCCGCGTTGCGCGCCACCGCAACAAGGGTGACGCCGTCGGGGAGGTTCATGAGCCGGACTCCCATCGTCTGCCGCTGCGCGCGGCGAACCTCGCGGGCACTCGTACGGATGACGCCGCCGTTGGACGTGATCGCGTAGACCTCGTCCTCCGGGCGAACCGCAAGCGCCCCCACGAGTCCGCCACGGGTGGACACGATACGCGCCGTCAGCACACCCTTCCCCCCGCGACCTTGGACCGGGTATTCCTCCAGCTTCGTGCGCTTGGCATACCCGCCTTCGGTGGCGACGAGCAGCTCGGTGCCGTCGCGGGCGACCTCCATGGCCAGCAGCTCGTCCTCGCCGCCGAACCGCATGCCGATGACGCCGCTGGTGGCGCGGCCCATCGGCCGCAGCGACTCGTCGTCGGCGTGGAACCGGATCGACTGGGCCCGGCGGCTGACCAGCAGCAGGTCGTCGGTCGACTCGATCAGCGCGGCACCGATCAGCTCGTCGTCCTCGCGCAGGTTGATCGCGACGATGCCGCCGGCGCGGTTGGAGTCGAAGTCGGTCAGCCTGGTCTTCTTGACCAGGCCGCGTCGGGTCGCCAGCACCAGGTAGGGAGCGACCTCGTAGTCGCGCAGCTGGATGACCTGCGCGATCTGCTCGCCGGGCTGGAAGGCGAGCAGGTTGGCCACGTGCTGCCCGCGGGCGGCCCGGTTGGCCTCCGGCAGCTCGTACGCCTTCGCCCGGTAGACCCGGCCCTTGTTGGTGAAGAACAGGATCCAGTTGTGGGTCGACGTGACGAAGAAGTGGGCGACGATGTCGTCCTGCTTCAGCTGCGCGCCCTGGATGCCCTTCCCGCCGCGCCGCTGCGACCGGTAGAGGTCGGTCTTCGTGCGCTTCGCGTACCCGGTGCGCGTGATCGTGACGACCACGTCCTCCTCGGCGATGAGGTCCTCCATGGACACGTCGCCGTCGTAGGAGACCAGCCGGGTGCGCCGGTCGTCGCCGTACTTGTCCGCGATCTCGGCGAGCTCCCCGCGGACCAGCTCGCGCTGCCGGGCGTCGCTGGCCAGGATCGCGTTGTATTCGGCGATCTCCGCCTCGAGCCGCGCGTACTCGTCCTGCAGGCGCTGCCGCTCCAGCGCGGCCAGCCGGCGCAGCTGCATGTCGAGGATCGCGGTGGCCTGCAGCTCGTCGATGTCGAGCAGCTCCATCAGGCCGCCGCGGGCGGCGTCGGCCGACTCGCTGGCCCGGATCAGCGCGATGACCGCGTCGAGCTGGTCGATCGCCTTGAGCAGCGCACGCAGGATGTGCGCCCGCTCCTCGGCCTTGCGCAGCCGGAACCGGGTGCGCCGGACGATGACCTCGATCTGGTGCGCGACGTAGTGGCGGACGAACTGGTCCAGCCGCAGCGTGCGCGGCACCCCGTCGACCAGGGCCAGCATGTTGGCGCCGAACGTGGTCTGCAGCTGGGTGTGCTTGTAGAGGTTGTTCAGCACGACCTTGGCCACCGCGTCCCGGCGCAGCGTGATCACCAGCCGGCGCCCGACCCGGTCGGACGACTCGTCGGCGATCTCGCTGATCCCGGCCAGCCGACCGTCGCGGACCGCCTCGGCGATCGACTCGGCCAGGTTGTCCGGGTTGACCTGGTAGGGCAGCTCGGTGACGACCAGGATGGTGCGCCCGCGGGCGTCCTCCTCGACGGTGACGACCGCGCGCATCCGGATCGCCCCGCGCCCGGTCTTGTACGCGTCCTCGATGCCGTCCCGGCCGACGATCAGCGCCGCGGTCGGGAAGTCAGGGCCCTTGATCCGCTCCATCAGCGCGGCGAGGGTCTCCTCGTCGCCGGCGTCCGGGTTGTCGAGCGCCCAGGTGACGCCGTCGACGACCTCGCGCAGGTTGTGCGGCGGGATGTTGGTCGCCATCCCGACCGCGATCCCGGACCCGCCGTTGACCAGCAGGTTGGGGATGCGGCTCGGCAGCACGTCCGGCTCGGTCGTGTTGCCGTCGTAGGTCGGCGAGAAGTCGACGGTGTCCTCGTCGATGTCCCGCAGCATCTCCATGGCCAGCGGGGTCAGCCGGGACTCCGTGTAGCGCATGGCCGCGGCGGGGTCGTTGCCCGGCGAGCCGAAGTTGCCCTGACCGTCGACCAGCGGGGCCCGCATCGACCACGGCTGGGCCATCCGCACCAGCGTGTCGTAGATCGCGCTGTCGCCGTGCGGGTGGTAGTTGCCCATGACGTCGCCGACGACGCGGGCGCACTTCACGTACGGCCGGTCCGGGCGGAACCCGCTGTCGAACATCCCGTACAGGATCTTGCGGTGCACTGGCTTGAGGCCGTCCCGGACGTCGGGCAGCGCGCGGCCGACGATCACCGACATCGCGTAGTCGATGTACGACCGCTGCATCTCGATCTGGATGTCGACCGGCTCGACCCGGTCGCCACCGCCCGACGGCGGCGTGGTCACGTCGACCACTCTCGGTCACGGTCCTCTCAGGTTGTCGTGAACAGGGCAGGTGTCGCGGTCAGATGTCCAGGAAGCGGACGTCCTTGGCGTTGCGGATGATGAAGCTCCGCCGCGCCTCGACGTCCTCACCCATGAGGACGCTGAACAGCTCGTCGGCTGTTGCCGCGTCGTCGAGAGTGACCTGGAGGAGCACCCGGGTGGCCGGGTCCATCGTGGTCTCCCACAGCTCCTTCGCGTTCATCTCGCCCAGCCCCTTGTAGCGCTGGATGCCGCCCTCCTTGGGCAGCTTCTTGCCCGCCTGCAGGCCGGCCTCGACCAGGCCGTCCCGCTCCCGGTCGGTGTACGCGTACTCCGGGGTCTCGCGCTGCCACTTGATCTTGTAGAGCGGCGGCTGGCCGAGATAGACGTGGCCGTGCTCGATCAGCGGCCGCATGAACCGGAACAGCAGCGTCAGCAGCAGCGTGCGGATGTGCTGGCCGTCGACGTCGGCGTCGGCCATCAGCACGATCTTGTGATAGCGCAGCTTGGTGATGTCGAAGTCGTCGTGGATGCCGGTGCCCAGCGCCGTGATCAGCGACTGGACCTCGTTGTTCTTCAGGACCCGGTCGATCCGCGCCTTCTCGACGTTGATGATCTTGCCGCGGATCGGCAGGATCGCCTGGAACATCGAGTCGCGGCCGGACTTGGCCGAGCCGCCGGCGCTGTCGCCCTCGACGATGTAGAGCTCGGACTCGCTGGGGTCGGTGGAGCGGCAGTCGGCCAGCTTGCCGGGCAGCGATCCCACGTCCAGCAGGCCCTTGCGCCGGGCCAGCTTGCGCGCCTCCTGGGCCGCCTTACGGGCCCGGGCGGCGGACGACGCCTTGGTGATGATCGTGCGGCCTTCGGCCGGGTTGCGCTCGAACCAGTCGGCCAGCCAGTCGTTGCAGGCCTTCTGGACGAAGGTCTTCGCGTCGGTGTTGCCGAGCTTCGTCTTGGTCTGGCCCTCGAACTGCGGGTTGCTCAGCTTGACCGAGACGATCGCGGCCAGGCCCTCCCGGATGTCGTCGCCGGTGAGGTTGTCGTCCTTCTCCTTGAGCAGCTTCTTGTCCCGCGCGTACTTGTTGACCAGGCCGGTCAGCGCGGTGCGGAAGCCCTCCTCGTGGGTGCCGCCCTCGTGCGTGTTGATCGCGTTGGCGAACGTGTAGACCGACTCGGCGTAGGAGCTGTTCCACTGCATCGCGATCTCGACGGCGATGCCGGTGCCCTCGGCCGAGAACCCGATCACGGACTTGTGGATCGGGTCTTTCGTCGCGTTGAGATGGCGGACGAAGTCCTCGATGCCGCCCTTGTACATGTACGTGATCTCGCGCGGCGTCGCCTCGCGCTCGTCCCGCAGCGTGATCGACAGCCCCCGGTTGAGGAAGGCCATCTCCTGCAGCCGGCGGGACAGGGTCTCGAACGAGTACGTCGTGGTCTCGAAGACGGTGGGGTCGGCCCAGAACGAGACGAGGCTGCCGTGCTTGCGGGTAGGCGCGCCCTTCACCAGCGGGCCGGGCCGGCTGTTCGTGTATTCCTGGGTCCAGGTGAACCCGTCGCGCTTGATCTCCACCGCCATCCGGGTGGACAGCGCGTTCACCACGGAGACGCCGACGCCGTGCAGGCCGCCGGACACCGCGTACGACTTGCTGTCGAACTTGCCGCCGGCGTGCAGCGTGGTCAGGACGACCTCGATGGCCGGGCGCTTCTCGACCGGGTGCCGGTCGACCGGGATGCCGCGGCCGTTGTCGAAGACGCTCACCCCGCCGTCGGCCATCAGCGTCACGACGATCGTGTCGCAGACGCCGGCCATCGCCTCGTCGACCGCGTTGTCCACCACCTCCTGGACCAGGTGGTGGAGCCCGCGCTCCCCGGTCGATCCGATGTACATTCCGGGACGCTTGCGAACTGCTTCCAGACCCTCGAGAACAGTGATCGAGCCCGCGTTGTAGGTCGTCGTCGGTGCCTTGGGAGCCACGCGCGCTCGCTTCCTCCCGCCGGATCGGGGCGGGACCTGGGGTCGGCACGCGGGCGGCGGCTCTGATCGGCAGGACGCAGAAACAGCGCCCTGTGCCGCTGGAGCCGCCGCACGCGGAAGTGTCCTCTCCAGTCTAGCGCGTTATCGCCTCCAGACGGGGCATCGCTGCCGCCTGACACGTCGCGAGCCTGTCCAACTCGCCGCGGAGATGGTCCCCCACCGGCACCCCCTGCCCCACGACCGCTCAGGGCCGTCTCCGCGAGCCGCGTGCCTGACCGGCGACTCGGGTCGGCCAACCGCCGGTCGCCGGCCGCCCGGACCGGACGAACCGGACAAGTGGACGGCCCGGTCCCGGGTTCGCGTGGGCGGGGGTCGGGGAGGATCGGTCGCATGGCGCTGACGTGGACGGGTGACGGTCGCGGGACGGCCGTCCTGCTGCACGGGATGATGTCGCTCGCGGCCACCTGGTGGCGGATCGGGCCGGCGCTGGCCGAGCGCGGCTGGGACGTCACCGCCGTCGACCTCGCCGCCCACGGCGGCAACCGGCTGGACGGACCGCTCACCGCGGACGCGCTGGTCGACAGCATCACCGCGCAGGTCCGAGCTCCGGTCGACCTGCTCGTCGGGCACAGCATGGGCGCCGCCACCGCGATCAGCACGGTCGCCGGCCGGCCCGGCTTCGCCCGGGCCGTCGTGCTGGAGGACCCGCCGGGCGGGACCGGCGTCTCCGCCGAGCAGCTGGCCACCGGCGTCGAGCTCGACGCGGACATCGCCCGGCTCGACCGGGACCGGCTGGTCCGCCGCTCCAGCGCCGACCACCCGACCTGGGCGCCCGAGGACGTCGAGCAGGACGTCCGTGGCATCGAGGAGGCGGACGCCACCGCGGTGGCGGCCGGGTTGCGGGCCGGCCTGCGCGGCTGGGACCTCCCGGCGCTGGTCGCCGCCGTCGACGTCCCGGTGCTGGTGCTCGTCGCCCCGGACACCCGGGGCGAGGACCCGGACCGGCCGGGCAGCGCGCTGAGCGGCGACGCCCGCGCCGGCGTGCGGGCGGCCGTGCCGCCGGACCGGTTCGTCGAGCTGCCCGGCGGTCACTGCCTGCACCGCGACGTCCCGGAGGAGTGGCTGGCCGCGGTCGACGCGTTCACGTCGAGCGCGCTGCCGGCCCGCCGGTCCTGACCCCGGCCCCGGTCAGACCACGCAGGCGCTGCCGCGGCAGGTGCTCAGCGCGGTGAGGCGGCTCGTCAGGGTGGAGAGCTCGGCCGCCGGTGGGTCGTTGCCGGCGTTGCCGTCGGACAGCAGGTTGGTGTCCTCGGTCGGGTCGGCGACGAGGTTGTAGTACTCGCGGAACGACACGGCTCCGGTGTCGGTGTACGTCTGGATGTACTTGACGGTGGCCGTGCGGATCATCCGCCACGTCGGCACGTTCCCGTTCGCCGGGTCCTTGAAGTACTCGGCGTAGACCGTGGTTCTCCGGCTGGTGCCGAGCAGCGACTCGCCGTCCAGCGGCGGCGCGCCGGCCGGCACCGTGAACTGGGCCGCCGCCAGCATCGTCGGCAGCAGGTCCACGTACGAGGCGAGCCGGCCGGTGGCGGTGCCGGGCGCGATCTGGCCGTCCCAGCGCAGGAACAGCGGCACCCGCTCGGACGCCTCGTACGGGACGAACTTCTCCGTCCGCCCGTGGTCGCTCCACATGTAGCCGTTGTCGGAGGAGAAGATCACCAGCGTGTTGGCGAGCGCGCCGCGGTCGGACAGCAGCTGCATCGTCGCGTCGAACTGGTCGTCCGCGGTCATGACCGCCCGCAGCTGGCTGGCGCACATCTCCTGCCCCTGGGCCGGCGTGCGGTTCATGTTGCGGACGTACGGCGGCTTGTCCGACCGGTTGGCCTCGACCGGCGCCGAGCAGGTCGGCACCGGCGCGTTGGCGTACTTGGCCTCCGGCACCGCGCGCTGGGTCTTCGTACCGTCCGGGTTGGTGACGTCCACCCAGTGCGGCGCCTGCGGCGTCTCGTACAGCACGAACGGCTTGCCGAGCCCCAGCGCCGCGGTGATGTATTCGCGGCCCCGGACGCCGAGCCCGGTCGTGGAGTAGCCGGCCATCGTCTTGGCGACGCCGTCGACCCGGGTGGCAACGTTGTTGTAGCCGCCCCACATCACCGTGGAGTGGTCGAAGCACGGCGGCTTGGTCGTTCGCGGCCAGGTGGTGAGGAACTTGCCCGCGATGTACGTCGAGTAGCCGGCGGACCGCAGGTAGCAGGCCATCGAATGCTGCGAGTCGAAGGACGGGCCCTGCGACTGCAGCCGGACGCCGTTGTTGTGCGGCATCCGGCCGGTCATCAGCGACGACCGGGACGGGCAGCAGGACGGCTCGGTGACGAAGTGCTGCGGGAAGCGCCGGCCGGCCGCCATCCACTGCGTGGTCTTCGGCATGACCGTCATCGGGTCGATGTTTCCGGGGATCGCGTCCCGCAGGTCGTCGAGGTTGTAGAAGAAGATGTTCGGCTTGGTCGCCGCCGCGGCGACGCCGGTGCCGACCGGGCCCACACTGCTCGTCGCGACCGGTACGACGACCGGAAGCAGTGCCAGGGCGACCGCCGCGGCCAGGGAACGCACTCGCATGGCTACTCCTCCGCACGCCGACGTGGGGTAGCCGGTCCGGCTCGCGAGTCGACCGGCAGAGTAGAGACCGCTCGTTTGCCGGCAGATTACGCGCGGGTTACCTCACGCGTGGGCGAATCTGGCGATGGGCGGCCCGGCGGCCGGTCAGCCGTACGTGTCGCGCGGGCCGCGGCCGGCGACCCGGCGCGGACCGCGGCCCCAGGTCGGCGCGGTCGGGCCGTGTACCCGGATCCGGGTCACCACCTCGGGTCCGAGCTCGGCCCGGATCCGCGTCATGATCGTCGGCAGCATCCCGCGCAGCTGCATCGCCCAGGCGGTCGACTCGGCGGCCAGGGTCAGCTCGCCGTCCCGCAGGCTGACCGGCTGGCAGCGGGCGGCCAGCTCCGCGCCGACGATGCGGTCCCAGCCGGCCAGCACGCTCGCCGACGCCGCGGTCGCCTCCCAGCCGCGGTCCGCCATCAGCCGCTGGACCAGGGCGCCGAACGGCTGCGGGTCCCGCGGGTCCGGACCGGAGCCGGAGTAGCCGCCGCGGCGGACCTCGGCGCCGGGGCGCCGGCGACCGGCGACGCGGCGGGCGCCCGGACGCAGCGGCACCCGGCGGGACGCGGCCCGGGCGGCGTCCAGCGCGGCCCGGCCCAGATCGGCATCCGCCTCGTCCACAGCTTCCACAGCGCCGTCCACAGGTCCGTCAACCGGCTCCGGTGGCTCCGTCACCTGGCACCTGCCTCAGCGGACACGGCGTACCTGCCCGTCGGCGACGTCGTAGCGGGCGCCGAGCAGCTCCGCCGGCACGTCGTCGGCCACCGCCGCGGTGACCAGCACCTGCTCGGCCCGCCCGGCGAGCTTGGCCAGCCGGCTGCGCCGGGCCGTGTCCAGCTCGGCGAACACGTCGTCGAGCACGAGCACCGGCTCGGCGCCGTCGGCGGACAGCAGCTCGTACGAGGCCAGCCGCAGCGCCAGCGCGTACGACCAGGACTCGCCGTGGCTGGCGTAGCCCTTGGCCACCCGCCCGCCGAGGGAGAGCACGAGGTCGTCGCGGTGCGGGCCGACGAGCGTCACCCCGCGCTCGAGCTCGGCCGACCGCACCCGGGCCAGCTCGGCCAGCAGCGCCGCCTCCAGCAGCTCCGGGCCCGGCTCGCCGGGTGGCAGCGCGGCGCCGAGCGAGCTGGAGTACGCCGCCTGGGCCGGGCCGCCACCGCGGGCCACCTCGTCGTACGCGGTGGCCACGTACGGGGCGAGGTCCCGGACCAGGGCCAGCCGGCCGGCGACCAGCTCGGCGCCGAACCGGGCCAGGTGCCCGTCCCAGACGTCGAGCGTGCGCAGGTCGGCGCCGGCACCGGAGCCGCGGTGCGCCCGCGCGCTCTTCAGCAGCGCACCACGCTGCTTGAGCACCCGCTCGTAGTCGGACCGGACGCCGGCGTAGCGCGGCGTCCGCTGCACCAGCAGCTCGTCCAGGAACCGGCGCCGCTCGCCCGGGTCGCCGCGGACCAGGGCCAGGTCCTCGGGAGCGAACAGCACCGACCGCAGCGCGCCGAGCACCTCCCGCGGCCGCGGCACCGGCGAGCGGTTCAGCCGGGCCCGGTTCGACCGGCCGGGGTTGATCTCCAGCTCGACCAGCAGCTCACGGCCGGCGTTGACCACGGCGGTCCGGACCACGGCGCGGTCCGCGCCGTCCCGTACCAGCGGCGCGTCGGTGGCGACCCGGTGCGAGCCGAGCGTCGCGACGTAGCCCAGCGCCTCGACGAGGTTGGTCTTGCCCTCGCCGTTCGGGCCGACCAGCACGCTCGGTCCGGGCTCGAACGGGACCTCGGCCGCGGGCCAGGACCGGAAGTCGGTGACCGAGAGGTGCCGGACGTACAAGGCGGGTCAGGTGCCGGGCGCGGGTGGCGCGGGATGGTTGCTGCCAGGGGTGACGCCCGGGGTCGGCTCGTCCTCGGCCCGCGTCGCGTGCCCGCCGAACTGGTTCCGCAGCGCGGCGACCACCTTCATCGCGGGCGAGTCCTTCTGCCGGCTGGAGAACCGGGCGAACAGCGCCGCCGCGATGACCGGCATCGGCACGGCGTGCTCGATCGCCGCCTGCAGCGTCCAGCGGCCCTCGCCGGAGTCCTCGGCCCAGCCGCGGATCTTCTGCAGGTCCGGGTCCTCGTCGAGGGCCCGTACGAGCAGGTCGAGCAGCCAGGACCGGATCACGGTGCCCTGCGTCCAGCTGCGGAAGATCTCCGGCACGTGGGTGACCAGCTCGGAGGTCTCCAGCAGCTCGTAGCCCTCGCCGTAGGCCTGCATGATCCCGTACTCGATGCCGTTGTGCACCATCTTGGCGAAGTGGCCGGCACCGACCTTGCCGGCGTGCACGAAGCCGCCCTCGGACGGCTTGAGCGTGTCGAACGCCGGCTGCACCTTCGCGACCGCGTCGTCCTCTCCGCCGACCATCAGCGCGTAGCCGTTCTGCAGACCCCAGACTCCGCCGGAGACGCCGGCGTCGACGTACTCGATGCCCTTCTCGGCGAGCATCGCGGCGTGCTCCTGGTCGTCGGTGTAGCGGGAGTTGCCCCCGTCGACGACGACGTCGCCGGCCTCGAGCAAGCCGCCGAGCTCGCGGACGGTGGCCCGGGTCGGCTCGCCGGAGGGCACCATCACCCAGACGACGCGCGGTCTCGCCAGCTTCTGGACCAGCTCCTCGACCGTGGCGACGTCCCGCGGCGCCGACTCGTTGCGGTCGAAGCCGACGACCGTGTGGCCGCCGCGGCGCAGCCGCTCGGCCATGTTGCCGCCCATCTTGCCGAGCCCGATCAGACCGATCTCCACCGCGACCTCCGAGACCTCGCGAGTACGCCGTCCGCGCCGTCAGTCTGCCCGCCCGTCCCCGGCGGCATGCCGGCCGAGCTGGGCTAACCGGGCAGCCGCACCGGCATGATCAGGTAGCGGAAGTCGACCGTGCCGTCGCCGTCGACCGCGGTGATCACCGACGGCTTGCTCGGCGTCGTGAACGACATCCGCGCCATCCCGGCGTGCACCGCGGTGAGCCCGTCCTGCAGGAAGGTCGGGTTGAACGCGATCGTCAGCGGCTCGCCGGAGAACTGCACCTCGACCTGCTCCTCGGCGCGGCCCTCGTCGTCGCCGCCGGCGGTCAGCGAGAGCACGCCGTCGGAGAAGTCGAGCCGGACCGGGGTGCCGCGGTCGGCGACGAGCGCGACCCGCTTGACCGCCTCCAGCAGCGCCGGCACCGGGATGTCCGCGGTCGCCGACCACTCGGTCGGGAACAGCGAGCGGTATTTCGGAAACTCGGCGTCCAGCAGCCGGGTCGTGGTCCGGCGGGCCGGGCCGGCGAAGCCGATCATGCCCTCGCCGGCGCCGCCGCCGGCCAGCGCCAGGGTGATCTCGGACCCGGTCGTGAGCGTCTTGGCCGACTCGGACAGCGTCCGGGCCGGGATGAGCACCTGCGCGGACAGCTCGTTCTGCTCCGGCTTCCAGGGCAGCTCCCGGACGGCGAGCCGGTAGCGGTCGGTGGCGGCCAGCCGCAGCTCGTCGCCCTCGATCTCGAGCCGGACGCCGGTGAGCATCGGCAGCGTGTCGTCGCGGCCGGCGGCCACCGCCACCTGCGCGACCGCGGTGGCGAACGTGGCGCTGTCGACCACGCCGGCGGTCGTCGGCATCGTGGGCAGCGTCGGGTAGTCCTCGACCGGCATGAGCGGCAGCGTGAACCGGGCGCTGCCGCAGCTGATCGTGACCTTCGGGCCGTCGACGGCCAGGTCGACGGGGTGCGGTGGCAGTGCCCGGCTGATCTCGGCCAGCAGTCGCCCGCTGACCAGCGCCCGGCCGGCGACCGCGGCGTGCACCTCGACCTCGACCTGCGTGGAAACCTCGTAGTCGAAGCCGGAGACGGTCAGCGTGTTGTCGGTGACGTCGAGCAGCACCCCGCCCAGTACGGGGACCGCCGGCCGGGCCGGCAGGCTGCGCGCGGTCCAGGCCACGGCATCGGCGAGCGCGTCGCGCTCCACCCGGAACTTCATCGTCCGCACTCCTCGGTCGCGGTGCCCGCACCGACCAGGTCGGTGCTGTGGGTGCCCATCATGCCCGGCCCGGGCGGACGCGGAGCACACGCCTCGGCGAGCGACCGTCCCCAGATCGGTCGCCCACATCCTGTTTCGGTTCTTTCTCTCTTGGAGAGAGAACACCGGAGTCGTAGTAGGCGCTGTGGATCCTGTGGACGGGTGTCGTCCCGGCAGGCCAGCGCCGCGGCGGCGATGTGGACCGGATGTGTGCCCGGGTGGTGGTCGGCCGTCCGGGCGGTGGACGCTGCGCGAACTCCTGCTGTCATCCACCTGTCATGTGCAGTTGTCCACAGACTTCTCCCCAAGCTGTGCACATCTGAGCAGCAGAATCACTGCGTCCACGGTTCGCCTCCGCGGTCGCTCCGCTCCTCGGGCGGTGATCACGGGGCGCCGCCGAGGGAGGCCCTGCGATGCTCACTCGCGCGTCGGCTCACTGCGTCCACGGTTCGCCTCCGCGGTCGCTCCGCTCCTCGGGCGGTGATCACGGGGCACCGCCGCGGGAGGCCCTGCGATGCTCACTCGCGCGTCGGCTCACTGCCGGGCCCGCTGCTTGATCCGGTTCGTGAGCTCGGTGACCTGGTTGTAGATCTGCCGGCGCTCGGCCATCAGGGACCGGATCTTGCGGTCGGCGTGCATGACCGTCGTGTGGTCGCGACCGCC
>DATBFW010000032.1:0-2681 GCA_036558285.1 Mycobacteriales bacterium
ACCCGGCTGCGCCGGTCCTGCGCCAGGAGGGCGTCCAGGATCGCGTCACTGATCGCGTCCGCGATCTTGTCGGGGTGGCCCTCCGTGACGGACTCGGAGGTGAACAGACGCCGGGACAACGGCACTCCTCTGGCTATCGACTCTGGCTATCGATCATGGACGTTGACAGGATGTTCCGCGGCAGTCTACCGGCGGCTGTGGTCCGTTCCCGCATCAGCCGGCCGGTACCGACCCGCCGCCGGCGGGTCACGGGGTGAGACGGCATGGGAGGCCCGATGCGTTTCCGCCTGGCTCTGCTCGCAGCGAGCACCGCAGTCGCCCTGGTGGCGGCCACACCGGCCACCGCTTCGGCCGGACCGTCCGGACCGTCCCCCGGTGCCCCCGGCGCCGGCGACCCGTACTTCCCGCTGCAGGGCAACGGCGGCTACGACGTGCGCGACTACACGCTCGACCTGCGCTACGACCCGGCCACCCGGCGCCTCGACGGCACCGCCGCGATCCTCGCGACCGCGACCAAGGCGCTGAGCCGGTTCGACCTCGACCTGCGCGGGTTCACGGTCCGGTCGGTGACGGTGAACGGCAGGCACGCCTCGTTCACCCGGGCGGGGCAGGAGCTGAAGATCACGCCGGCCCGCGCGCTGCACAAGGGTGCGCCGTTCCTCGTCACGGTCGGCTACGGCGGCGTACCGAAGGTGATCACCGACCCGGACGACTCGATCGAGGGCTTCGTGCCGACGAACGACGGCGCGTTCGTGGTCGGCGAGCCGCAGGGCGCGCCGGGCTGGTTCCCGGCCAACGACACGCCGAACGACAAGGCCACCTACACGATCACGATGACCGTGCCGGCCGGGCTGACCGCGGTCGGCAACGGGCGGCTGCTGTTCCAGCGCACCGCCGGCGGCAAGTCCACGTTCGTCTGGCGCGAGTCGAAGCCGATGACGACCTACCTGGCCACGATCACGCTGGGCAAGTTCCAGGTGCACACGGCCAGGGCCGGGCACATCCCGGTGTACGTGGCGCTCGACCCGCAGGAAGCCGCGGAGGCCAAGCCGGTGACCGACCGGATCCCGGAGATCATCGCGTTCGAGCAGTCGGTCTTCGGGCCGTACCCGTTCGAGACGGTGGGCGCGATCGTCGACCACGCGCCGAACGTCGGCTACGCGCTGGAGAGCCAGACCAAGCCCAACTTCGACTCCGCGCCGGACATCTCCACGCTCGCCCACGAGCTGGCGCACCAGTGGTACGGCGACTCGGTCTCGCTGACCAAGTGGCAGGACATCTGGCTCAACGAGGGCTTCGCGACGTACGCGGAGTGGCTGTGGTCGCAGCACACCGGCGGGCGCACGCCGCAGCAGATCTTCGACCGGCTGTACGCGACGCCGGCCTCCGACCAGGACCTGTGGACGCCGCCGACCGGCGACCCGGGCGGCCCGGCGAACATCTTCGGCACGCCGTCGTACGACCGGGGCGCGATGACGCTGCAGGTGCTGCGCAACCGGATCGGTGACCGGGCGTTCTTCACCGTGCTGCGCAGCTGGGCGACGCAGCACCGGTACGGGCACGGCACGACCGCGCAGTTCATCGCGCTGTCCGAGCGGGTCTCGCACAAGAACCTGGACGGCCTGTTCCAGGCCTGGCTGTTCACCCCGGGCAAGCCCGGCTTCACGACGTAGGCACTAGGCGAGCCTGTCCGCGACCAGGGTCCAGACGGTCGCGGCCAGGCTCGCCTTCGGTCCGGACGGGATCTCGATCTCGCCGCCGTCCGCGGTGAGCACGACCCCGGAGTTGTCCTTCTGCTCGAACGCCAGCCCGTCGCCGACCGGGTTCACCACCAGCAGGTCGGCGCCCTTGCGGGCGAGCTTGCGGCGGCCGTGCTCCAGCCAGTCGCCCTCCTCGTCGCCGGTCTCGGCCGCGAACCCGGCGATCACCTGGCCCGGCCGGCGGTCCGCGAGCAGGTCGGCGAGCACGTCCGCGGTCGGCGCCAGGACGACCGGCCGGGGCGCACCAGCGTCCTTCTTGATCTTGGCCGACTCGGTCATCGCCGGGCGGAAGTCGGCGACCGCGGCGGCCATGACGACCGCGTCCACGTCCCGGGCGGCGGACAGCGTGACGTCGTGCAGCTCGGCCGCCGAGCTGACCCGCAGCACGGTCACCCCGGTCGGGTCCGGCAGCGCGACGTTCGCGGCGACGACCGTGACCTCGGCGCCGCGGGCGGCCGCGACCAGGGCCAGCGCGTAGCCCTGCCGGCCGCTGGAGCGGTTGCCGAGGAACCGGACCGGGTCCAGCGCCTCCCGGGTGCCGCCCGCGGTGACCAGCACCCGCCGGCCGGCCAGGTCCCGCGGCAGCGCGCCAGCGTCGGCCAGCAGCAGCCGGGCCAGGTCGGCGATGTCGGCCGGGTCGGGCAGCCGGCCGCGGCCGCTGTCGGCGCCGGTGAGCCGGCCGACGGCCGGGTCGAGCACGACCGTGCCGCGCTCCCGCAGGGTCGCCACGTTGGCCCGGGTGGCCGGGTGCTCCCACATCTCGGTGTGCATGGCCGGCGCCAGCAGCACCGGGCAGCGGGCGGTGAGCAGGGTGTTGGTGAGCAGGTCGGCGGCCAGCCCGTGCGCGGCCCGGGCGAGCAGGTCGGCGGTGGCCGGCGCGACCACGACCAGGTCGGCCTCCCGGCCCAGCCGGACGTGCGG
>DATBFW010000033.1:0-36824 GCA_036558285.1 Mycobacteriales bacterium
TCCCGCCCGTCGAGCGACGCCCGGCCCGCGCAGGCCAAAAGAGAGCCACACGACCAGCGTGGGCAGCCGATGTGAGAGCGACGAGCCGGGCGCCTGGACGACCACCTCGCCAGGCGCCGTCCTGGGCTCATCTAACAAGTAGTCCCTGATGTCCCTGCCGGGGCGCCCTGTCTGGCGTGAAAATGGCGGCTGGTTGCCCGCTGACGTCGTTGCTGCTTGGTGCCTCGAGGCCGTCAAGTAGTCTGCCGCTGGGAGCGTGATCTTCAGGGGCCCTGCACTGTTGCTTCGAGCACGCGAGTCCGCCTCGTTCCTGTCCCGCACCGCTCCTGCGGGCAGCCGTCTCATGGTCGACCGGAGAGGGAGGCGGTCTGGATGGTGCAGTCCACTGTGGAGTCGGTGGTGGAGTCGGTGGAGTTGGCCGAGCGGGTCTGTGCGATCGATATCGGCAAGGCCGGGCTGGTGGCGTGTGTGCGGGTGCCGGATGAGACGGTGCCGGGCCGGCGGACCGAGGAGGTGCGGGAGTATCCGACGACGATGCCGGCGCTGCTGGGGTTGGCGGACTGGCTGCGCTGCCAGCAGGTGCAGTTGGTGGCGATGGAGGCCACCTCGGACTACTGGAAGCCGGTGTTCTACCTGCTGGAGGCCGAGGGGTTCACCTGCTGGCTGCTGAACGCCAAGCACGTCAAGAACGTCCCCGGCCGGCCGAAGACCGACAAGCTGGACGCGGTCTGGCTGGCCAAGGTTGTCCAGGCCGGCATGTGCCGGCCCAGCCTGGTCCATCCCAAGCCGATCCGGCAGCTGCGGGACCTGACCCGGTATCGGCGCAGCCTCATCCGCGATCAGGCCCGGGAGAAGCAGCGGCTGGAGAAGACCCTCGAGGACGCCCAGATCAAGCTCGACACCGTCGTGTCCAACCTGCACGGGGTGTCCGGTCGGGCGATGCTGGCCGCGCTGATCGCCGGCGAACGGGACCCGAAGACCCTCGCTCAGCTGGCCCGCGGGGTGATGCGCCGCAAGATCCCGCAGCTGCAGCAGGCGCTGTCCGGACGGTTCGAGGCTCATCACGCCTTCGTGACCGGCGCGATGCTGCGGCGCATCGACGCCCTGGCCGCGGACATCACCGAGGTCGACGCCCGGATCGAGCAGCTGATCACCCCGTTCACGGCGACCGTGGAGCGCCTGGATGAGATCACCGGGGTCGGGGTCCGGTCCGCCCAGGAGATCATCGCCGAGATCGGCGTGAGGATGACCGTGTTCCCGACCGCCGGGCACCTGGTGTCCTGGGCGAAGTTCGCCCCGATCGCCAACCAGTCCGCCGGCAAGAGCAAGACCGCCTCCACCGGCAAGGGCAACCCCTGGCTGGCCGCCACCCTCGGCGAGTCGGTCGCCGCCCTGGCCCGCACCAGCACCTTCCTCGGCGACCGCTACCGCAGACTGGCTCGCCGCCGCGGAAAGAGACGCGCGATCGTCGCCACCGGCAACTCGCTGCTCACGATCATCTGGCACCTACTGTCCGACCCCGACGCCCGCTACCACGACCTCGGCCCCGACTACTACCAGTCGAAGATCAACAAGCAGCGGCGGGAACGCGACCTCATCCGCCAACTCGAACACCTCACCGGCCAGACAGTCACCCTCACCGCCGCCTCCTGACCACCGCACCCAACCAGCCCGGGCCCCGACCCGTGGCCGAGTTGGCGCGCCCACCTCCAGTTGGATTTTCGAGTCAGCCGATGTGAGTACGCGGGCGCCAGACCGGGGCAGCCGGAGCGACGGGGCAGCTAGCCGTGGGATGCCGTCGCCGCGTATCAGGGCGCTGCGGTGCCGGTGCCGTGCCGGTCGCGGACGACGGCCACCGCCTCCTGCTGGGTGAGCCGGGAGCCAGCGGCGGACATCTGGCCGAAGCGGTCGGCCCCCAGCGCCCGGCGGACCTGGGCGGCCAGCTCGGCCTCCTCTCGCCGCCGCAGCGGCCAGGCCTGCAGGCCGACCCGCCGGCGCAGGCCGTCGGCCGCCCCGGCCAGCAGCGCCGCCCGCTCGGGGTCACTCTCTACGAACGCCAGCCGGGCGAACGCGGCCACGCACAGGGTGACGCTGCGGGTGCTGTGGGCGGCCAGGCTCAGCTTCAGCCCCTCGTCCAGCAACCCGCGGGCCTCCTCCAGCCTGCCCTGCGCGACGGCCAGGGTGCCCAGATACACCCGGGAGGCGGAGGCGAGCCACGGGTTGTCGAACCGCTCCGCCAGGTCGCGCGCCTCGGTCAGGTGGCGCAGCGCGTCCTCGTACCGCCCGACGGTCATCTCCACGAGGCCGGCGCTGTAGGCGGCCAGTGCTGTCCAGAGCGGCTCGTCCTGGCCGCGGAGTTGCTCCAGGGAGACCGACGCGCCCTGGAGGGCGTCGTCGAAGTCGGCGACGATCTCCGCGGCCCAGGCCATGACCAGCTGGCACGCCGCGTGGAGAAAGGGGTCCCCGATCCCGTCGAGCAGCGGCGCCAGGCGTTCCCGGGCGGTCAGCGCCATCTGGTCATCGCCCACCTCGACGCCGGTCGCCGCCGCCGTCCACAGCAGCTCGGCCCGGGCCACTGGGTCGAGGGAGCCCGCGGCCGGCAGGAGTTGCTCGACCCAGGCGCGGGCCTCGCCCAGATGGTCCCGCAGCTCCCAGAACAGCCAGAGGGCCCGGAACAGGTGGGGCAGCGGGCCGGTGTCGTTGTCGAGGTACCAGCGCAGGGTGGCGGCCAGGTTGCTTTCGTCGGTGTCCAGGCGCTGGCACCACTCTCGCTGGCCGGTGCCGCGCAGCGGCCGGTCGGCCTGCTCGGCCAGCGCCCGGTAGTAGTCGGCGTGCCGCCGGTGGATCTCGGCGGCATCGGGCCGGGCCGCGAGCCGCTCGGCCTCGAACGCCCGGATGGTCTCCAGCATCCGCAGCCGGGGGCCGTCGTCGGCGGGGTCGAGGTAGATCAGGCTGTGGCGGGCCAGCGCCTCGAACCGCTCCAGCGCCTGGTCTTCGTCCAGGCCGGCTATCTGGGCCGCGGCCTCGGCGGTCCAGCCGTCCACGAACACCGCCGCGACCTCCAGCAGCGACCGCTCGGCGTCCTCGAGCAGCGCCACGCTCCACTCCACCGTGGCCCGCAGGGTGCGTTGCCGCTCGGGCAGGTCGACCGGGCCCGTTCCGAGCGCGTCCAGCGACCTGGTCAGCCGGCCGAGCAGGGCGTCCGGGTCGAGCAGCCGGGTGCGGGCGGCCGCCAGCTCGATCGCCAGCGGCAGGCCCTCCAGCCGCCGGCAGATCTCGGCCACCGCCGCCGCGTTGCTCTCGGTGAGAGCGAAGCCGGGGCGCACCGCGCGGGCCCGGTCGACGAACAGGGCGACCGCCGGCGATGCCGCCAGCTCCGCTAGCTCTGCTAGCTCTGCCACCGGCTCGCCGGCGGAGTCGGCGGGCAGCGGCAGCGGCGGGACCGGGTACTCCCGCTCGGCCCGCAGCGCTAGCACGGTGCGGCTGGTCGCCAGGACCACCACGCCACCACAGCGGCCCAGCAGCGCGTCGATGTCGCCGGCCGCGGCGACCACCTGCTCGAGGTTGTCGAGGATGAGCAGCCACTGGTCGTCGCCGAAGTACTCGACCAGGGCCTCCAGCGGCGAGCCGGCCCCGGCCAGCTCAACCCCGACGGCCCGGGCGACGGCCGCCAGCACCAGCTCGGGCTGGGTGACCGCCGCCAGCGGAACGAACGCTGTGTGCTCGCCGAAGCGGTCGGTCAGCCGCTTGCCCACCGCCACCGCCAGCCGGGTCTTACCGATCCCACCCAGCCCGGTGAGAGTGACCAGCCGCACGTCGGGGCGCCCGGTCAGGTCGGCCACCTCCTCGATGGCTTCCTCCCGGCCGACCAGCGACGTCGGATCCGCCGGCAGCGGGCGCGGCCCGTGCGGTCTCGGCGGCGCCGCGGCTGCGGCCGCCGGGTGCGCGGCGGCGAACCGCTCGCTCAGCAGCATCGCCAGGTCGTCGCGTACCAGCCGGCCCAGCTCCCGCGCTGTGCCGAAGTGACGGTAGGAGACCGAGCCCTCCGCCTCGATACCGGCCAACATCTCGGTCAGCCGCGGCTCCCGGTCCGGCGCCGGCATCTTGACGTACAGCAGCCGCGGGAACGCCCGCGACAGCTCGAACTCGTCCTCCAGACCGGAGATTTCCATGCCCGGCCCGACCCACCCGTACCGCTGCCAGTACAGGCCGACGAACACATCGCTCTGCGCCAGGTACGCCCGGTACAGCTCCTGCGGCGGATGCGGCCGCGCCCCCACCTCGAACATCACCGGCGTCAACCGCAACGCCGAGATCGCCCGCGACACCGCCTGCCGCTCCTCCGCCAGCTCGCCCAGCGTGGAACTTACGAACACCCGCAGACGCCGGTCCGGAGTCCGGATCACCTCCTGCTGCGGCAGGCCCTCGTTCCCCCATCGCTCCCGGTCAGGTTCCACCCGGCAAGCCTCGGACCGGCCGGTCCCATAGGCAACACGCCGCGGCACCCAACCTGGCCGGGCAGCATAGTTGGCCGGCAGAGGACGCGCTGCCGTGGCCGCAACATGCACCTCCAGCGGCTGGTTGAGGAAGGAGGTCTGGAAGCCGGCGGCATCCGGAACCGGTCGGCCAGGCTGCACCGTACGCAGATCTGCCATTCATTCACCTGTTTGAACTGGTTGCAGATGACATGTGCGGGACGGTCACTCGTTCAGGGGCGAGGCCGGCGGTGGCGCGTAGCTGCTGGGGTCCGCGTGCTGGCCCGGCACGGGTGGCAGCCCGTAGCGTGCGGGCAGAAGGTGGTTGGGAGGGAAGCCAGTAAGGGACGGCCCTCGTGCCGGCTGAGCTGTCCGGTTGGGAGAGGTGATGGACGCGCCCTCGGACCGGTCGGCGCCGACGCCCGCCGGGCCGGCCCATCTCACCCCGCGGATGACTGTCCGGTCTCGGCGGCGGCGGCCCACCGGGGCGCCACCGCCCTTGCCGCATCACTTGCAGACCAGCGGGGTGGGCTGGCTGGTGGCCGCGGTGGTGCTGGTTGGGCTGGCGCTGGCGGTGTTTGGTCCTGGGCTGCGTGGTCCTGCCGTGGCGGTCACGGTCGCCGACGACGTCGTCGTGCGGTGGCTTGGTGAGCTGCACGTTCCCGGTCTAGAGGTGCTCTGGCAGGGCTTGGCGTACGGCGGTTCATGGTGGACTCTGACCGCGCTGGAGTCCGGGCTGTTGCTGGCATTGCTGGTCCTGCGGCGCTGGCGTCATCTGCTGGTCTGGCTGGTGGCCTGGCCGCTGGTGAATGCCCTGGCGTACGTCCAGGTGGCAACGACCGCGCGGCGGCCACGGCCATTCGGGGTGAATCTGCGAACCAGCTGGGGCGGCTGGGCGATGCCGGCGGCGGAGGTCGCGACCTTTGCGGCCGTGCTGGTCGCGATCCTGTACACGCTGGTGCCCGAGGGCCGATGGCGCAACATCGGCAAGTGGGTCGCGGCCGGGCTGGTGGCGCTGGTCGGTGTCGCCTGGATCGCGCTTGGCGTCGACGCCCCCACCGACGTACTGGTCGGGGTGGTCATCGGGGTCACCATCCCACTGCTGGCTTTCCGCTGGTTTGCCCCCAGCGAGGTGTTCCCGGTCGTGTACCGGCGGGGCCGGAGCGCCCACCTGGACGTCGGCGGGACACGCGGGATGGCGATCCGCCGGGCCCTGGAGGAGCAGTTGGGCTTGGCCGCCGGGGAGATCAAGCCTTTCGGGCTAGCCAGTTCGGCCGGCTCCACCCCGCTGCGGATCACGGTCAGCGATGCGCCGGCCAGGCAGCTGTTCGGCAAGCTGTACGCCCGCACCCACCTGCGTGCCGACCGCTGGTACAAGCTCGGCCGGGAGCTGCTGTACGGCCGGCTGGAGGACGAAAAACCGTTCAGCACCGTGCGGCGGCTGGTGGAGCAGGAGGACTACGCGCTGCGCGTCATGCGGGACGCTGGGCTGCCCAGCCCCGCCCCCTACGGCTTTGTCGAGCTCACCCCGGACCGGGAGTACCTGCTGGTGACCGAGTTCTTTGTCGGCGCGGTAGAGCTCGGCGACGCCGAAGCCAACGACGGTGTCATCGACGACGGCCTGGGGATCATCCGCAAGCTGTGGCACGCCGGGCTGGCGCACCGCGACGTCAAGCCGGGCAACCTGCTGGTCCGCGACGGCCACATGTTGCTGATCGACGTGGCCTTCGCCGAGACACGCCCCAGCCCCTGGCGGCAGGCGGTCGACCTGGCCAACATGATGTTGTGCCTTGCGCTGAACTCCAGTGCCGAGCAGGTCTACCAGCGGGCGCTGCGCCAGTTCAGTGTCGAGGAGATCAGCGAGGGCTTCGCGGCGGCTCGCGGGCTCGCGTTGCCCTCGCAGCTGCGCCGCATGCTGCGCGCGCAAGGTCGCGATCTGCATGCCGAGTTCACCCGGTTGCTGCCCGCCCCGCCCCAGCCGATCAGGGTCCAGCGGTGGAGTGCCCGCCGAATCGGCCTGTGGGCGGCGATCGTGCTCATCCTTGCCGTGGCCGCCGCGGGCTGGACCCCGCTGCTCGGCTACCAGAGAGCCATCCAGACCCCGCTCGGCGCCCACGCCCTGGGCTGCGGGGATCTGGAGTCGCTGTGGCTGGAGGCGCAGTCGGTCCCGTCGGCGTCGCTGGTGCCGTGCATACGGTCACCGCTAGTCGGCTGGACGGTGGCAGAGGTGGCCGTCAACGACGGCCGGTCGGTGGTCACCCTCAACCACGATCGGGCCGGCCCCAGCGCGGTCGTGTTGCGCCTAGCCGCTGCCTGCGACCCGGCCGGCGCCGTCCGGACGACGTCCTCGGCGCCGGGGGTCCGCCGCTACCAGCGGGCCGGGCTGGGCGCCGGTGAGTTCAGGGCGACCTGGTACGACCTGTTCCCGGGAGGCTGCCTGACCTACCAGCTGCACTCCACCAGCGACGTCGAGGGGTCGTTCACCGCGGACCTTCCCGCGCTCATCGGGTTCACGACCCGCGACGCGCTCCGCCAGGCGCTGCATCAGCGCTCCGACGGGCGACTCCGGCTGGACCCCGTGGCCGCCAGTCATCCGTCACCTCAAGCCATCCCGGGGAGGCAGTTGGCTAGGTGAAGGGAGCGGGCATCGTGCTGATCGGAGGCTGGCCGTCGTCGGCCGGCCTGGCCCCCGCCCGAGCGGCGGCGCTGGGGTTGCGAACCAGCAGACTCATCACGAGAAGCATCCTTTCCCCTGGCCACCGTCGAGGCGATGAACCAAGCTCGGGGTGAAGATCCGGTCTGACCGTAGGCGACACTAGCCGTACACCGCAGCCAGCCGGCCCACCGGCGTGAACCCCCGCGGCACCGATGATGTAGGCGTACCACCCGCACCGGATTCGCCGTCGAACGGACGCGCGACTCTGGCCGCTGGTCGGGCGGCGGCGGCGGTGGGGTCCATCAGCGGCCGGTGAGACGCTCGGTGACGAGGAACAGGCCGAGGGCGACCATGGCAGTTCCGGACAGGCGGCCGATCGACCGGGCGGCGGGCGGGTGTGCGGCCAGGACGGTGCGGGCGACGGTGCCGAGCAGCGTGTGGAAGGCCGCGCAGGTGAGCGTGAACAGGCAGCCGAGCGCGGCAAGCTGGACCGGCAGCGGCCATCCGCGCTCGGGCGCGGTGAACTGCGGCAGCAGCGCCAGGAACAGCAGCAGCGCTTTCGGGTTCAGGCCGCTGACTCCGACGCCCCGCAAGACGGTCTGCCGGCTCGTCGCGGCCGTCCGGGCCATGCCGCCCGCGTGCTGCGGTGGGCGCCGGAGGAACGTGAGGCCCTGCCAGGCGAGATAGCCGCCACCGGCCAGGGTCAAAGTGGTCAGCGCCGCCGAACTGCCGGCGACCAGGGCCCCGATCCCGGCGGCGACGACGGCAGTGAGCGCGGCATAGCCGGCGGCGAGGCCGCCGACGGCGGCGAGTACCCGTCGGCCGCCGAGGGTGGCCCCGAGGGTGAACGCCCAGTCCGGGCCGGGCACGACGATGAGCAGCACTGCCAGTCCCCAGAAGGCCAGGATCGCTGAAGTCGCCATTCCGGCAAGCTAGCCGCGGCGTCGCCGAAGATGGTTTCAACTTCCGCTGGATGAGCGTCGATTTGTGGAAGGATCCGCGGGGTGGACGCGATCGACCGGAAGATCCTTGCGTTGCTCCAGCAGGACGGCCGACTCACGCTGACCGACCTGGCCGGCCGGGTCGGGCTGAGCGTCTCGCCCTGCCACCGCCGGCTGCGTGAGCTCGAACGCCGCGGTGCGATCACCGGCTTCCGCGCCGTCGTCGACCCCGCCACGCTCGGTCTCACCTTCGAAGCGCTGGTGTTCGTGACCATGCGGCAGGAGGACCGCGACACCTTGCAGGCGTTCGAGACGGGATTGGCCGCCATCCCCAACGTCGTGTCGGCCGAGCGCCTCTTCGGCGACCCCGACTACCTGCTGCGCGTCCTCACCACCGACCTCAGCGCCTACCACGCACTGCAGGACGAGCGACTCGGAGTCTTGCCGGGCGTGCAGCGCATGACCTCCACCCTCGTCATGAAACGAGTCGTGTCCGAGCGCTCGATTCCCATCTGACGCTCACCGCGAACGTCCGTACGTGCAGTCGACTCCGCCATCGGCGACCGGACCTTCAGGCCGATCCTGCTCAACGCCCGCGGGTAGCGGTGGACGGGCAGTCGCCACCCGCCGCCTCCGGCAACTGGTTCGCGCGAGCGGCATGCGGACGCCGCCGCCGCACTCGCACAAACTCGTCTGTCTCCGGCCCGTCCGGTGTCGCGCATGGGATCGACATGCGGGACTTGCAAGGCGGCCCTCGCCTGTCCCCTACGGCCGGGTGTGCCTCAGCCGAGGGGACCGTGGTGGGCAAGGCCGGTTGCCAGCGCGGCACCGGCGAGCGAGAGGTAGAGGAGTGGCCAGGCAAGTCGGAAGTCGTGCGCCCGCAGGTGGGCGGTCACGGCGATGAGGAAGTACGCGACCAGCCCGGCCGCGGCGGCAGTCCCGAGCGCGGGGACCGCGAGGCCGGCGAGTAGTCCCGCGGCGGCTGAGCCGAGAAGGATCGCGAACGGGACCGTCAGCGACACCGGGATCTCCAGTCGCTCGGCAGTGTTGATGATCGACGTGGCGTGCGTAAGGTTCAGGTAGACGGCGTAGGCGCAGGCGAGCGCGGCTAGGCAGGTGCACGACAGGTAGGCGGCCTGCACGGGATCGACCTCCTTGGCGTTGTCCGGGACGGGCGTGCAGCCCTTCGTCGCTTTGGCGGCCGCCTGGCGAAGGTTCGCCCGCTTACGGAGTCAAGCCTCGACGGGCGCCCAGTCGAAGTCCAATACACGCATCCATAACCTGATGGCATGGATGTCGACACCCGGCTGTTGCGCTACTTCAACGCCGTCGCGAGGGAAGGGAATCTCACTCGTGCGGCAGAACGGCTGTTCGTGTCGCAGCCGGCACTGACCAAGCAGATCCGGCGGCTGGAGAGCCAGCTGGGAGTCCGGCTGTTCACGCGGTCCCGTGCCGGAGTGACACTCACAGCGGCAGGGCAGGCGCTGGCCGGCCGGGTGCCTGCCATGCTGGCCGGCTGGGATCAGGCACTGCGCGAGGCCAGGAGCGCCGCCAGCCAGGCCGCCCACCTGCTCCGGGTCGGATTCCTGGCCGGCGCCGCCAACGAGGCCACCCAGCAGATCATCGCCGCGTTCGCCCGCCGCCGGCCCGGTTGGCGGGTGGAGATGCGCGCCGCCTCCTGGACCGACCCCACCGCCGGCCTGGCCAGCGGCGACACCGATGTCGCCCTGCTGCGGCTGCCCTTCCCCGGTCAGGACAGCCTTCGGCTCGAGGTGCTGTTCACCGAGCCCCGCTGCGTGGCGCTGCCCGCCAACCACCCGCTCGCCGCACACGACCACATCCCCTTCCGGGACTTGTGGGATGAGCCCTTCGTCGCCGCCCCTGCCGAAACCGGCGGGTGGCGCGACTGGTGGCTGGCCGCCGACGAGCGCGAGGGTCACCCGGTCCGGATCGGCGCCGTCACCGAAAGCGGCCAACCGGACGACTGGCTGACCGCGATCGCCAACGGCGGCGGCATCGCCCTCGCACCCGAATCCGCCGCCCGCTACTACGTACGACCCGACGTCACCTACCGGCCGGTCACCGAGGTCAGCCCCAGCCAGGTCGCCGTCGCCTGGCCGCCGGCGGTCGACACCGATCCTGTCATCCAGGACTTCGTCCGCTGCTGCTTGGACAACAAGCCACCGCACGACCCCGAGAACTCCACCTGACCAACGGGCGACGACGCCGTGGGATGCCTACGCCGGCATCGCAGGACTGGCACCGGTCTTCGCCGGGATCGCCCAGCATCGAGCCCTGGACGAGGCGGAGCAGGATCTCGCGGACCGCGATCGTCGCCGGGCTCGCCGCCGTGGCGGCCGTCCGCACCGAACCGTCGCTGTACAGAGCACGGTGCGTGACACTCGCCGGCAAGCAGGAGCAGCGCAACGGCCCCGCCGGCATGACGGCGAGCGGAGTCACCAGGCGTCGTCTTGGGGGTGGTAGCCGAGGCGGCGGATGGTGTCCTCGAGGTCGGCGCGGCGGTAGCGGTTGGCCGAGATGCCGTTGACGACCACGAAGCTCAGGCCGTCGGCTTCCACCGCGGCGCGGACCAGCTCCGCCGCGTCGCGCGGGCTCAACCAGGCCGCGCGCTCCGCGGCCGAGACGGCGTCGGCGTCCGGCCGCTGCACCGCGAAGTAGCCGATCCGCACCGCGACGACCGAGGTTGCCGTCGTCGCCGCCACCCAGGACCCGAGCGCCTCCGCCCACGCCTTGGTCGCTCCGTACAGGTTGGCTGGGCGGGGCGGATCCGTCGCCCGGATCTGGGTCCCGGCCGGCAGGGCGGAGACGGCCTGCAGGCTGCTGGCGAGCACCAGCCGGCGGACGCCGCAGTCGCCGGCGGCCCGGGCGACCTGGTGGGCGCCCACCACGTTGGGCGGCAGCAACTGATCCCAGGAGGCCTCGGGATCGGGCACCGCGGCCAGATGGACCACGGCGTCGACCCCGGTGAAGGCGGCGCGGCAGGCATCGACGTCCGTCACGTCCAGCGCGCGGATCCCGTCCCCGGCCCGCAGGTCGGTGCGCACCAGGTCCCAGCCGGCCGGCAGCAGCGGCGCGATCGCCCGACCGATCAGGCCGCCGGCACCGGTCACGAGCACCCGCCGGTTCATGACCGTGACGCTACCGACGCGGCTCAGGCCGCCGGGTCACGCGGCAAGCCGGGTGAGCTTGGTGCGGAGGGCGGCCAGTTGGGCGCGGACCTCGGGTGAGGCGTCCACGACCGTGGCGTCGACGGGGATCATGGTCAGCGTCAGCGCCAGCCACTCGGGGCTGTCGTTCGTCGCGCGCAGCAGGGTGCGGTCCGCGCCGTCGGCGGTCAGCTCGCCGATCCAGCGCGGGACCTGCTCCTGGGCCTCGGCGAGCGACATCGGGATGGCGAGCAGCGCCTCGTGGCCGCGCGGGACGTTGCGCAGCGCCTGGGTCACGTACGCGGCGGCGTCCTCGGCGGGCAGCTCCCGCGGGGTGAACCGGACCCCGTTCGCGAACGGGCGCGAGAGCCGGTCGACCCGGAACGTCCGCCAGGCGTCGCGCTGCAGGTCCCAGGCCACCAGATACCACCGCCGGCCGCGGGCGACCAGCCGGTGCGGCTCGACCAGCCGGGACGTCTCGGTCCCGTCCGCGGCCTCGTAACCGAACCGCAGCTGCTCCCGCCCGCGACAGGCCTGGGCAACCGCGACCAGCGTGTCGGCCGGGATCGTCGGCTGCCGGCTGCTGAATACCGTGGTCTCGGTCGCGTCGGTGAGCGCGTCGACCCGGCGGCGCAGTTTCGGCGGCAACACCTGCTGCAGCTTGGCCAGCGCCTGCAGCGAGGTCTCCTCGATCCCGGTCACCCCGCCGCCCGCGGCGGTGCGCAGCCCGACCGCGATCGCCACCGCCTCGTCGTCGTCGAGCAGCAGCGGCGGGATCCGGGTGCCGGCCGACAGCTGGTAGCCGCCGCCGGTGCCGCGGCTCGTGTCGACCGGATAGCCGAGATCGCGCAGCCGGTCGACGTCCCGGCGCAGCGTCCGCGGGCTGACGCCGAGCCGGTCGGACAGCTCATCGCCCGGCCAGTGCCGATAGGTCTGCAGCAACGACAGCAGCCGGAGGATGCGCGCGGTCGGATCCATGACCTGGATTCTATTCGACTTGCGGTCAAGATGTGACCGCAAGGGTGCCTAGCGTCGTACCCATGACATCGAGCCTCATCGAAGCCCGCGGCCTGACCCGATCGTTCGGCTCCGTCCAGGCCGTACGGGGCCTTGACCTGGACGTCGCGGAGGGCGAGCTGGTCGCCTTCCTCGGTCCGAACGGCGCCGGCAAGTCGACCAGCCTGCGGATGCTCACCACGCTGCTGGCCCCGACCAGCGGCAGCGCGACCGTGGCCGGCTGCGACATCGCCACCGACCCGGCCGGCGTGCGGCGCCGGATCGGGTACGTCGGCCAGGGCAACGGCGCCGGTCACACCCAGCGGGTCGCCGACGAGCTGGTCAGCCAGGGCCGCGCGTACGGGCTGCGCCGCCGGCAGGCGCGCGACCGCGCGGCCGAGCTGATGTCGGCGCTGGAGCTGGACACGCTGGCCGGCCGGAAGGTGCAGACGCTCTCCGGCGGGCAGCGGCGCCGGCTCGACGTCGCACTCGGGCTGGTGCACCGGCCGGGCCTGCTGTTCCTGGACGAGCCGTCGACCGGGCTCGACCCGCAGAGCCGGGCCAACCTCTGGGAGCACGTGCTGCGGTTGCGGGCCGAGCACGGCATGACCGTGTTCCTGACCACGCACTACCTGGACGAGGCCGACACGATGGCCGAGCGGGTGATGGTGATGGACCACGGCCGGGTGATCGCGGACGACACCGCGGACCGGCTGAAGAGCAAGCACGTCGGCGAGCGCATCGTCGTCCGCGCGGCCACCCGGGACGGCGCGGCGCGGCTGGCGGCGGCGGTCGCGACCGAGGCGTCCGACGTCGCGGTCGAGGGCACCACGCTGACCGCCCGGGTCGAGGACGGCCCGGCCACGCTGCCGGCCTTGCTGCGCGCGGTGCCTGACGTCGCGGTCGAGACCGCCGAGGTTCGCCGGGCGACCCTCGACGACGTCTTCCTCGCCCTGACCGGCCGCAGCCTGCGCGACACCGGCGCCGCCGAGCCGACGACCGAGACCGAGACCGAGACCGAGACCGAGGGAGCCTGACCGATGAGCGTGCGTACCTTCGCCACCGACACCTCGATCGTGCTGGAGCGGGAGCTGCGCCCGGTGACCCGGGACCCCTTCTCGGTGGTCTTCAGCATGATCCAGCCGCTGATCTTCCTCGGCCTGTTCACCCCGCTGCTGGCCGGCGTGACCGGCGCGTCCACCGGCGCCTCGCTGCAGGCGTTCGTGCCCGGGATCCTGGTCATGAGCTGCCTGGTCGGCACCTCGATGACCGGCTCTAACCTGCAGATGGAGATGAAGTCCGGCTCGCACGAGCGGCTGCTGGTCAGCCCGCTCGGGCGGCCGGCGCAGCTGGTCGGCCGGGCGCTGAAGGAGATCGTCCCGGTGCTGGTCCAGGCGCTGATCATCGTCGCGGTGACGCTGCCGTTCGGGTTCCGGGTGGCGCCGGGCGGACTGCTGGTCGGGCTGGTGCTGCTCGCGGTCACCGCGGTCGGCCTCGGCTCGCTGTCCTACTCGCTGGCGCTCGCGGTGCGGGAGCAGGAGTGGGCGTTCTGGGGCGTCCAGCAGACCCTGCTGTTCCCGCTGCTGCTGCTGGCCGGCGTGCTGCTTCCGCTGGACTCCGGTCCCGGCTGGATGCGGGTCGCCGCCTCGGTGAACCCGCTGCACTACCTGGTCGACGCCGAGCGGGCGCTGTTCTCCGGTGACGTGGCCTCGACCACCGTGGCCGCCGGCCTGGTCGCTGCCGTCGCGACCGCGGTGCTCGGCGTCTGGGTCGGCACCAGGGCGATGGCCAAGGCCAGCTGAGCCGGCACGGACGAGGAGGGACCCCGGGCCCGGGGTCCCCTCCTTGGCATGATGGTGCCCGTGACCGAGACGCCGTACCTGCGGGTGGTGCGCGGGGAGCCGACCGCCGAGGAGCTGGCGGCGCTGGTCGCCGTGCTCGCCGCCCGGTCGGCGGCGGCGCCGGAGCCGGCCCGCCGGCGGCGCTCGGCCTGGGCCGACCCGGCCCGCCGGCTCGGCCTCGCGCACCGGGCCGGTCCCGGGGCCTGGCGCCGCTCCGCCCTGCTGGCATGACCCCGCCCACGCGCCTGCCGCCCGCTGTGCCCGGGCCGGCATCGCCGGCCGGACCGGCGGAGGGCGCCCGAGCGGTGGGGTCGGTGTGACCCGGCTGGTCCTCGCGTCGGCCTCACCGGCGCGCCTGTCCGTGCTGCGGGCGGCCGGCGTCGAACCCGAGATCCGTGTGTCCGGGGTGGACGAGGAGGCGATCACCGCGCCCACCCCGTCCGGCCTGGTCACGGGGCTGGCGGCGGCGAAGGCGGAGGCGGTGGTCCGGCCCGGTGACGACGACGTGCTCGTGCTCGGCTGCGACTCGATGCTCGACCTGGACGGGACCGCGTACGGGAAGCCGGGCACGCCGGCCGAGGCGACCAAGCGCTGGGAGCTGATGGCCGGCCGATCCGGGGTCCTGCGCACCGGGCACGCGCTGCTGTCCGTACGGGCCGGATCCGTCGTGGCGCGGGCCGTCGACGTCGCCGCCACGGTGGTCCGGTTCGGCACGCCGAGCCCGGACGAGCTGGCCGCGTACGTGGCCACGGGCGAGCCGCTGCAGGTGGCCGGCGCGTTTACGATCGACGGTCGCGGTGGCTGGTTCGTCGAGGGCGTCGACGGGGATCCGGGCACCGTGATTGGACTGTCCCTGCCGCTGCTGCGGGAGCTGCTGCGGCGGGTCGGGGTCGGGGTGACGGATCTCTGGGCGGCCCCGCCGCCGCGCGATCCCTAGACTCCGGCACGAGGAATGAGGTGGTGGGGTGCGTACAGTGCTGATCGCGAACCGGGGTGAGATCGCCGTCCGGGTCGCCAGGGCCTGCCGGGACGCCGGCCTGCGCAGTGTCGCCGTCTACGCAGAGCCCGACCGGGACGCCGAGCACGTCCGGCTGGCGGACGACGCGTACGCGCTGGGCGGGAGCACCGCCGCCGACTCCTACCTGGTCATCGACAAGGTGCTGGACGCGGCCCGGCAGTCCGGCGCCGACGCGGTGCACCCCGGCTACGGGTTCCTGTCCGAGAACGCGGACTTCGCCCAGGCCGTCCTCGACGCCGGCCTGACCTGGATCGGCCCACCGCCGGACGCGATCCGGGTGCTCGGCGACAAGGTCGCCGCCCGGCACCTGGCCGCCGAGGTCGGCGCGCCGCAGGTGCCCGGCACCCCCGACCCGGTGTCCGGGCCGGACGAGGTGCTCGCGTTCGCCGAGCAGCACGGCCTGCCGGTGGCGATCAAGGCCGCGTTCGGCGGCGGCGGGCGCGGGCTCAAGGTTGCCCGCGCGATGGAGGAGATCCCGGAGCTGTTCGCGTCCGCGGTGCGCGAGGCGCAGGCGGCGTTCGGCCGGGGTGACTGCTTCGTCGAGCGCTACCTGGACAAGCCGCGGCACGTCGAGGCGCAGGTGATGGCCGACCAGCACGGCGCCGTGACGGTCGTCGGCACCCGGGACTGCTCGCTGCAGCGCCGGCACCAGAAGCTGGTCGAGGAGGCGCCGGCACCGTTCCTCGCCGACGCGCAGCGGGCGCAGATCCACACCGCGGCGCGGGACATCTGCGTGGCCGCCGGGTACGTCGGCGCCGGCACGGTCGAGTTCCTCGTCGGCCTGGACGGGGTGATCTCGTTCCTCGAGGTCAACACGCGGCTCCAGGTGGAGCACCCGGTGACCGAGGAGACCAGCGGCGTCGACCTGGTCCGCGCCCAGTTCGCGGTCGCCGCCGGCGCGCGCCTGGCCGACCTCGGGCTCGGCGCCGACCCGCAGCCGCGCGGCCACTCGTTCGAGTTCCGGGTCAACGGCGAAGACCCGGGCCGCAACTTCCTGCCCGCGCCGGGCACGGTCACCGACTACGTGGAGCCGGCCGGCCCGGGCGTCCGGGTCGACTCCGGCGTACGGACCGGCTCGGTGATCGGCGGGGCGTTCGACTCGCTCATCGCGAAAATCATCGTGACCGGGGCGACCCGGGCCGAGGCGCTGGAACGGGCCCGCCGGGTGCTGGACGAGACGGTGGTCGAGGGGCTGCCGACCGTGCTGCCGTTCCACCGCGCGGTCGTCCGCGACCCCGACTTCACCGACGAGCCGTTCCGCGTGCACACCCGCTGGATCGAGACCGAGTGGACCAACGAGCTGGCGCCGTGGGCCGGCGCGGCCGAGGTCGACGAGCCGGCCGCCCGGGAGACCGTGGTGGTCGAGGTCGGCGGGAAGCGGCTGGAGGTCACGCTGCCGGCGGGGTTCGGTGCGGTCGGCACCGGCGCCGCCGGGGCCGGGAAGCCGGGCCGGCGCTCGCGGTCCAAGGGCGGCGGGGCCGCGGTCAGCGGCGACGCGCTGACCAGCCCGATGCAGGGCACGATCGTGAAGATCGCGGTGTCCGAGGGCGACCAGGTCGCGGCCGGCGACCTCGTCGTGATGCTCGAGGCGATGAAGATGGAGCAGCCGCTGACCGCGCACAAGGCCGGCACGGTCAAGGGCCTGACCGCGGGCGTCGGGGAGGTCGTCGCCAGCGGCGCCGTCATCTGCGAGCTGGTCGACTAGCCGGGCCGGCGGGTCCAGGGGGTCAGCGGACGAGTACGAGGACGGCCGCGGCCAGGCCGAACAGCACCACGGTCGCGGTGGTCAGGCCGGCCGCGCCGGTTCCGACCCGCAGCGCGGCGGGACGGGCCGCGATCGCCCGCAGGTGACGTGCGCGGCGGCCGCCGGCGACCGTGACCAGCACCAGCGCCGCCGCGGCGACCGGCACGGCGGCGGCGACCAGGACGGCCGAGTCGACGGTCATCCGGAACAGCAGCAGGGCGCAGCCGCCGATCGCCAGCCACGTCCGCCACCAGGCCAGCACCGTACGCTCGACCGCGAGCCCGGGCGGTTCGCTCACGCCTCGGTCACCACCAGCAACACGACGGTGATCAGCGCGACCGCGGCGATGCCGAAGGCGAGCACCGGCGCCAGCCGCGGCGTCGGCAGCGGCGCACCGATCCGCATCGCCCGCTGCGTCCGGACCCAGCGTGACCACGCCGTCGCGCTCACCGCCGTGCCGAGCAGCACCAGGCAGACCGCGAGCACCTGCCGCAGCCCCGGCACCGCCAGCCGGGGCACGAACGCCTCCAGCCCGATCCCGCCGGCCACCAGTGCCAGCGAGGTGCGCACCCAGGCCAGGAAGGTGCGCTCGTTGGCGAGAGTGAACCGCGGGTCGGGCTCCTCGCCCTCGTCCCCCGGCCCCGCCACCCAACGCACCGTCGAAGACTAGTGCCCACGTCAGCGGTCCCGTACGGGCGAGGGCCGGTGCCGCGGGCCCCGGCGATCGGGCACACTGGCCGAGGTGAGCACGCGGCCGTCGGCGGTCCAGTGGGTGCGGTATGCGCTGGGCGGCCGGCTGCCCGCCGACCTGCACGACTGGGTGCGGCACGACCTCACCGACGCCGACTGGAGGCTGCGCCAGATCCTGCGCACGCTGCTGCAGGCCGCTATCCCGATCGTGGTCATCCTGGTGCTGCCGATCCCGCTCGGGCTGCGGATCCCGATGGCCGTGCTGGTGCTGATCGGCGCGCTCTCGGTCGGCGCCGCGTACGGCGACGAGCTGCGGGAGCGCCGGTTCCGCCAGCACGGGCTCACGCCGCCGCGCTCGGAGCCGCCGCCCTCCGGCCGATGGTGACTCCGACGATCACCGCGGCCACCGCCGGCGGCACCGCGGCCAGCAGGAACGCCCAGCTCGGCCCGTACGCCTGGACGACCAGGCCGGCCGGGGCCGAGCCGGCCGCCGCCCCGGACAGGAACGCGACCGAGAGGACCGCGAACGTCTGGGTCACCGCGCCGACCGGCGCGAACCGCTCGACCAGCGTGTAGACCCCGCCGAGCGCGGGCGCGACGACCGCGCCGACCAGCGCGAGCAGCACGCCGAGCACGAGCAGGCTCGGGGCCGCGGCGAGCAGCGCCTGCCCGACCGCGACCGCGACGAGCAGCACCATCAGCCGGCGGGCCGGTCCGCGCCGGGACGGCCGGGCCCCGGCGACCAGCCCGCCGACCATCGAGCCCAGGCTCCAGACCGCGATGAGCGCGCCGGCCAGTGCGGTCTCGCCGGCCGACCCGGCCGCACCGACGATCCCGACCTCGACCCAGGAGAACCCGCTGACCAGCAGGAAGCCGGCCGCGAACAGCGGCAGCAGCCGGCGGACCGCGGCCCACCGGATCGGCGCCGGCTCGTCGCTGCCGACCCGGTCGAGCCCCGGCGTCGTCGCGAACAGCAGCACGCCGACCAGCTCGATCCCGCCGGCCAGCACGACTGCCGCGGCCGGCGAGACGGCGGCCGCGGCCGCGCCGGCCAACGACGGGCCGACGATGTAGGTCAGCTCCTGGACGGTCGCCTCCAGCGAGTACATCGAGGCGCGGGCGTCGGCCGCGGGCAGCAGCACCGGCCACAGCGCCCTGGTCACCGGCGGCACCGGCGCCTCGAACACGGCCGCCGCCGCGGTCAGGCCGGCGAGCAGGCCCAGCTGCGAGGTCGGCACCGCGGCCAGCGCGATCAGCCCGGCGGACGACAGCAGCGAGGTCGCGATCAGGACCTGCCGGGCCGACCGGCCGCGGTCGACCAGCCGGCTCCAGAGGAACAACCCGATCCCGCCGGCGACCGTCCAGACCGCGCTGACGAGTCCGGCCGCCCCGTACGACCCGGTGCGGTCGACGGCGAGCAGGACGACCGCGAGCCCGCCGGCCGGCTGGCCGACCCGGGCCAGCACCGAGGTCGCCAGCGCCCGGCCCACCGCCGGAGTGCGCAGCAGTGGACGGTACGCGGCGGGCAGCACATCTCGATGCTGCCGCGCCGGTCCGACAGAATTTCGGCCGGCTCAAGCGCTGGAGGGCCTCCAGCGGGTTACCCCGGAGCTGCCGCCTGCGGATCGTCCGCGCCGCCCCAACCGCCACCGCCGGGCGTCACCACGGTGACCACTCCCCCTGCGCCGAGCTGCAGGGTCGTCTTCGGCGGGAGCTCGGTGTGCTCGACTTCCGTGCCGAGCAGGTTGCGGCCGACAGCGCCCGGCTCGCCGCCGTGCAGGCCGCGCGGCGCGTGCCGGCGGCGGTCGGTGAGCAGCGACACGGTGGCCGGCTCCAGCACCCGGATGGACCGCACGACGCCGTCGCCGCCGCGATGCCGGCCGTTTCCCCCACTGCCTTCGGCCAGCTCGTACCGCTCGACCCGCATCGGGTACTCGAGCTCGAGCGCCTCGATCGGAGTGTTCAGCGTGTTCGTCATCCCGACGTGCACACCGCTCGGTCCCGGTGCCCGCCTCGAACCGCCTTGCCCGCCGGCGATCGTCTCGTAGTACGTCCAGCCGCGCCCGCCGATCACGATGTTGTTCATGGTGCCCTGGCCAGCCGCGGGAACGTCGGCCACCTCGGTCAGCGCGGCCAGGACCGTGTCCGCGATCCGCTGGCTGGTCTCCACGTTCCCGGCGACGACGGCGTGCGGTGGCGCGGCGTTCACCAGCGAGCCGGCTGGAGCGACGATCTCCAGCGGCGCGTACGTCCCGGCGTTCGCCGGCACGTCGTCCGGCAGAAGCACCCGCAGCGCGAAGTAGCACGCTGACCGGGTCACGGCGAGAGGACAGTTCACGTTCCCGTCCACCGCGTCGGCCGTACCCGTGAAGTCGATTCGGATCCGATCGCCGTGCACGGTGAGACAGACCTCGATCGGGATGTCGGCGTCGATGACGCCGTCACCTTCGAGCTCCCCGTGTGCCCGGTAGGTGCCGTCCGGCAGCTTCCGCACCGCCTCGCGGGTCCGGCGCTCGGCGTAGGCGAGGATCTCGTCGTAGGCCGCGAGCAGCGTGTCGAGCCCGCGGCGGGCAGCGAGATCGGTCAGCCGTTCGCCGGCGATCTGGTTGGCGGCGATCTGAGCCCGCAGGTCGCCCCGGCGCAGCCGCGGGGTGCGCGAATTGGCGAGGATCAGCGCGAACAGGTCCTCGTCGAGCCGCCCTTCGCGGACCAGGCGGACTGGCGGGATGACCAGGCCCTCCTGCCAGAGGTCCCGGCTGCCGCTCGGCATCGATCCCGGAACCATGCCGCCGACGTCGGAGTGGTGGGCGCGCGTCACGGCGTAGCCGACCGGTCGGTCCCGCACCGCGATCGGGGAGACCAGCGTGATGTCCGGGAGATGGGTGCCGCCGGTGTACGGGTCGTTCAGCGCGAACACGTCGCCGGGCTGCGCGCCCCGGGCCATGGCCGCGGCCACCGCCTCGGGCATGGCGCCGACGTGGACGGGAATGTGCTCGGCCTGGGCCACCATCCGGCCGCGGTCGTCGAACAGCGCGGCCGAGCAGTCCCGGCGCTCCTTGATGTTCGACGAGTAGGCGCTGTGCACGAGCACCGAGCCCATCTCCGCCGCGACGCCCTCCAGCGCGCCGCGCATCACCGACAGCGTGATCGGGTCGAGGGTCATGCCTGCTCCCGGCTCAGGACGAGCGTGCCGACGGAATCGATGACGCCGCCCCATCCGGGCCGGATCAGGCAGGTCGCCTCGCCGAACTCCACCACCGCGGGCGCCCGCACCGTGCTGCCGCGACCCATCAGCTCGCGGTCCAGCACGTCGGCCCGGACCCGGGCTGCGTCCAGGACGACATCCCGGGAGCCGGTCCGCGGGTCAACCGTCGGCGGTCCGGGCTCGGTCACGTCCGGCTGCTCGCCGGCGACGGTCGCGACCAGCCGGACGTTGACGACCTCCACCGGCTCGTCGTCCTCGCGGTAGCCGTACCGGCGCTGGTGCGCGCGGTGGAAGGCCTCGGCGAGCGCGGCGGGCGTGTCGCCGTCGACGGTGAGCTCGTAGGACTGGCCCTGATAGCGGAGATCTGCCAGTCGGCCGAGGTGCGGTTCGGCCGAGAAGCCCTTCAGGTCTGTGCGGGCGCCCTCGGCCAGCGCGTCCCACCCGGCCGTCAGCCGGTCGGGGTCGAGGGTTGCGACGTCACCGAACAGCGGGCCGACGTAGTCGCGCCGGATGTCGGCGATCGCCAGCCCGAGGGCGGACAGCACGCCCGCCGCCCGCGGCACCAGCACGGTCCGCATGCCGAGCTCGTCGGCGATGGCGCAGGCGTGCATGCCGCCGGCGCCGCCGAACGCGACGAGGGCGAAGTCGCGCGGGTCGAGACCGCGCTCGACACTGATCATCCGTAGAGCTCGCGCCATCTCGGCCTCCGCGACCTGGACGACCCCGGCGGCTGCCTGCTCGGCGGTCAGCCCAAGCTGGTCGCCCAGCCGCTGCAGGGCCTGCCGGGCGAGGTCCGCGGACAGCACGACCTGCCCGCCGAGGGTCGCGCCGTCGGGCAGGTAGCCGAGCAGCAGGTCCGCGTCGGTGACGGCCGGCTCGTCGCCGCCGAGCCCGTACGCCGCCGGGCCCGGATCTGCCCCGACCGAACGGGGACCGACCCGCAGCGCGCCACCCTCGTCGGCCCACGCCACCGAACCCCCGCCCGCGCTGACCGAGTGGACATCGACCGCGGGCAGCTTGATCGGCACCCCGGCCAGCACCGACTCGGTCGTGGTCTGCACGGCACCGCCGACGACCGCCGCCACATCGGTGCTCGTGCCGCCCATGTCGAAGGTGAGCAGGTCGCCGAGGCCCGACCGGCCGGCGACGTAGGTCGCCCCGATCACCCCGCCGGCCGGGCCGGACAGCACCAGCCGGGCCGGCTGGGCGGCGGCCAGGTCGATCTCCGCAACGCCCCCGGAGGACTGCATCACCAGCGGGGCGGGCAGGCCACGCTCGCGGACCCGACCGGCGAGCCGGCGCAGGTAGGCGGTGACCCGGGGGGCGAGATAGGCGTCGGCGGTGACCGTCGCCATCCGCTCGTACTCGCGGAACTCCGGCAGCAGCTCACTCGACAGCGACACGGCCAGCTCGGGCAGCGCCGCCCGGATCGCCCGGCCCACCCGCTGCTCGTGCTCCGGGTGCAGGAACCCGAACAGCAGGCACACCGCGACCGCGTCAACCTCGGCCGCCCGCAATGCGGTCACGAGCCCGGTCAGCTCGCGGTCCGGCAGCGGGACCAGCACACCCTGCGGACCCATCCGCTCCCGCACGGTGAACCGCAACTCCCGCGGCACGAGCGGCGGAGGTCGGTCACGAGCGAGGTCGTAGAGCGCCGGGCGGTTCTGCCGGCCGATCTCCACGACGTCCCGGAACCCGTGCGTCGTGACCAGCGCGGTGCGGCCGCCCCGACGCTCGAGCAGCGCGTTGGTGGCGACGGTCATGCCGTGCGCGAACACCACCACGCCGGCGGCGTCCAGACCCGACGCATCGAACGACGCGAGCGCCCCCGCCGACTGATCACCCGGCGTGGACGGCACCTTGGCCAGCACGAGCCGGCCGTCCGTCAGCGCGACCAGGTCGGTAAACGTCCCTCCGACATCGACGCCCACCCGCACTCGTCCGCTCGTCACCGGCACATCGTGGCATCGCCGCCGGCCCGCTCCTCAGGCTCCTCCCACGCGGCCGGTCGACGGCTCGGCGTCGTCCCACGCCGCCGAAGATCTCCGGGACACGTCAGTCAAGGTCGTCGTGGATCATGAGGCGACGCGCGGCCTCGGTCAGCGAGCCGGACAGCGACGGGTAGACCGCGAACGTCGAGGCGAGCTGCGTCACGGTCAGCCGATTCTGCACGGCCATCGCGATGGGCAGGATCAGCTCGGACGCCGTCGGCGCGACCACCACCCCGCCGATCACCACCCCGGTCGCCGGCCGGCAGAACAGCTTGACGAACCCGTCGGACAGGCCCTGCATCTTCGCCCGCGCGTTGCTGGCCAGCGGCATCGTCACGGTCCGGGCCGGCACCTCGCCGGCCGCGATCGCCTTCTCCTGGATGCCGACCGTGGCGATCTCCGGGTGCGTGAACACGGTCGCCGACACGGTCTTCAGCCGCAGCGGCAGCACCGCCTCGCCGAGCGCGTGCCACATCGCGATCCGGCCCTGCATCGCGGCGACCGAGGCCAGCATGAGCACGCCGGTGCAGTCGCCGGCCGCGTACACGCCCGAGGCCGTGGTGCGGGACACCCGGTCGACCTCGACGAACCCCCGCTCGTCCACTGCCACGCCGACCGCGTCCAGGGCGAGGCCCTCGGTGCTGGGCACCGAGCCGACGGTCATCAGCGCGTGCGAGCCCTCGACCGTACGGCCGTCCTCCATCGTGACCAGGACGCCCTTCTCGGTGCGCACGACCGAAGCGGCCCTGGCCCGCTTGACGATCTCGCCGCCGTGCCCGGCGAAGACCTCCTCGATCACGTCGGCCGCGTCGGCGTCCTCGCCCGGCAGCACCCGGACCCGGCTGGACACCAGCGTCACCCGCACACCCATCTCCAGGTACGCACTGGCGAACTCGGCGCCGGTCACGCCGGAGCCGATCACGACGAGGTGGTCGGGCAGCTCGGTCAGGTCGTAGACCTGCCGCCAGGTGAGGATCCGCTCGCCGTCCGGGACCGCGCCGGGCAGCACCCGCGGGTTGGCGCCGGTGGCCAGCAGCACGACGTCGGCGTCGAGGGTGTCGGTGACCCGGCCGGTCGGGTCGACCACCTCGACCCGGCGGGCGCGGCCCGGCTGCTCGGCCGCGAACCGGCCGCGGCCGGTCAGCATCCGCACGCCCTCGCCGTGTAACCGCTGCCAGACGTCCTCTGACTGCCAGGCGGCCAGGTCCTTCACCCGCCGGTTGACCACCGCGGCCTCGACCGAGACCTCGCCGTCGGGGCCGCCGGCGCGGACGCCGAGGGCGGGCGCGCCGCGGAAGGTGGTCATCGTCTCGCTGGTCGCGATCAGTGTCTTGGACGGGACGCAGTCGTAGAGCACGCACGCGCCGCCGAGGCCGTCCGGCTCGATCAGCGTCACCTCGGCACCGAGCTGCGCGGCGACCAGCGCCGCCTCGTACCCGGCCGGTCCGCCGCCGACGATCGCGATGCTGGTCACGCTTGCATTGTCCTCGCTTTGTCGTCCCTGTGGACGCCGCCGGCGGCCACTGCCCGTACGATGCCGGTCCGTGGCTCTCTATGCCGCCTACGGCTCCAACATGGACCCGGCACAGATGGGTCAGCGCTGCCCGCACTCGCCCGCGGCGGGCACCGGCTGGGTCACCGACTGGCGGCTCACCTTCGGCGGCGAGGACCTCGGCTGGGAGGGGTCGCTGGCGACCTTGGTCGAGGCGCCGGGCGAGGCGGTGTTCGTCGCGCTCTACGACGTGATGCCGTACGACGAGACCTACCTCGACTCCTGGGAGGGCGCGGACACCGGGCTCTACCGGAAGATCCGGCTACGGGTGCACACGCTCGACCAGGACGTGCTCGCCTGGGTGTACGTGCTGGACGCGTTCGAGGGCGGGCTGCCGTCGGCGCGCTACCTCGGCGTGCTGGCGGACGCGGCGGAGAAGGCCGGCGCCCCGCACGACTACGTCACCGACCTCCGCATGCGCCCCTGCCGCACTGCGTGGCCGTGAGCCGACCCGCCGACCGCGGGATCAGCTCGCCGCGGGCATCGGGGCGCGGGGGTCGTCGGGGGCGAGCAACTGGGCGCCGGGGCCGGGGCGGGGGTGCACGTCGCGGGCCGAGTCGAGGTCGTGCCCGGCGCGGCAGCGCAGCACCACGTCGACCGGCTCGCCGCAGTCCTCGTGGGTCAGTTCGAGCGTCGGCCCGCCGGTGGGCAGGTCGAGGTAGCGGTCCCCCCACCGCAGCAGGCTGACCAGCACCGGGTAGAGGTCCATCCCGGCCCGGGTCAGCCGGTATTCGTACCGGGTCCGCTGCCCCGGCTCCTGGTACGGGTGCCGCCGCAGCACGTTGGCGTCCACCAGCGTGGTCAGCCGGGCGGACAGCACCTGCCGCGGCGCGCCGGTACGCCGGCGCAGGTCGTCGAACCGGCGCACGCCGGAGAACACGTCGCGCAGCACGAGCAGCGACCACTTCTCGCCGACCAGCTCGAGCGTGCGCGCGATCGAGCACGGGTCGGGGTCCCACCGCAACGCTTCCGGCACCATGCGTCCAGGCTAAGTTCGCTTGACAGACCGAGCAAGGAGGAGAGAGCCTGGGTCCGCGTCTCGTACTCAGGGGGTAGTCCGGTGACTGGCCTGCTCGACCGGTCCGCGATCGCGGCCGTCCCGGGCGTGCTGCTGCGCGATGCGCGGCCCGAGGACTGCGCCGCCGTACGGGAGTTCCTCTCCGGCCTCTCGCTGGACAGCGCCTACCGGCGGTTCTTCACCGGGATCGGCTCCCCGCCGTCCGCCACGCTGGTGCGCCGGCTGGTCGAGGCCGACCCGGACAACCGCACGGTGGTGCTCGCCGTCGCCGGCGCCGAGGTGGTCGGCCTGGCCGACACCACGCTGGTCGACGACGGCCGGGCGGTCGAGCTCGGCGTCGTGCTCGCCGACCGCTGGCAGCGGCACGGCCTCGGCTGGCAGCTCTGCGCTGCCGCGCTCGTCCCCGCGCTGGTCCGCGGCGTGCCGGTGCTGCGTGCGCACACGCTGCCGGACAACGCCAGGGTGGCCAAGATCCTGCGCCGCCGCTGGCCGGACGGCGCGCCCCGGTTCGCCGACGGAACGCTGGTCTGGGAGCTGCCGCTGCGCGCGGAGAACGTGCTCGGAGCCTGACCGGGCCCGCCGCCCGGGAGAGGTAGGCGACGGGCCCGGTCTGGTCCCGGTGCGGCCGGTTTGCCGGCCGCACCGGGCGGCTCAGATCAGCGCCAGGTCCGCGCGCCAGCGCCTCGGTATGCACGACAACCCTGGTCAGAGGAGCCCGGTCGGGTCAAGCGTTCGTCAGGCCGAACCACCCGAACAGGTCAAAGATCGCTACCCCGCGTACCCGCTGACAACAGGACGCCCACCGCCGCAGCGGTGGGCGTCCCCCGATCGTACGATCGGCGTTCGGCCCAGCCGTAGCTCGGCCGTACGCGGGTCGGATTAGAACACGTGCAGGCCGAACACGCCCAGCGGCTCGGTGACCGGCTGGAAGAACGTGGTGCCGCCGGAGGTGCAGTTGCCGCTGCCGCCGGAGGTGAGGCCGAAGGCGACGGTGCCGCGGTAGAGCGAGCCGCCGCTGTCGCCGGGCTCGGCGCAGACGGTGGTGCGGATCAGGCCGGTCACGGTGCCCTCGGCGTACCGGACCGTCGCGTTGAGCTGCTGCACGGTGCCGGAGTGGATGCCGGTGGTGCTGCCGCGCCGGGTGACGGTGCTGCCCACGGCCGGGGTGCCGGAGGAGGTGATGTCCTGGCTGCCGACGGTGCCGGACGCGGTCACCGTGCCGGTGTACTGCACGACGCCGTAGTCGTTGCCGGGGAAGCTGGTGGCGACCCGGCTGCCGATCAGCTGGCCGGCGGAGGTCCGCCAGGTCGCGCCGATGTTCGTGCAGTGGCCGGCGGTGAGGAAGAAGTTCTGGTTCGACGAGTTCCGCACGTTGAAGCCGAGCGAGCAGCGCGCGGAGCTGGTCAGGATCGCGTCACCACCGCTGATCAGATGGGTGACCGGGGTGCTCAGCGTCTCCACCCTGGCGGCGGAGCCGGCGCGGGCGGCGGCGGCCTTGAGCGCGGTGACCGCGGCGCCCTTGGCGCCGGCCGGCAGCGAGAGCACGACCTGGTTGCTGACCGGGTCGATGCCCCACGCCGACCCGACGACCGCGGGCGCCGCCAGGAGCGACGCCTGCACGCCGGCGAGCTGCGCGGCGCTGTGCGCGACGAGCTTCGGGGTTGCGCCGGACGCCCGGACCGCCGCCGCGGACGCCTGGTCGGTCACGTTGACGACCAGCTTGCCGGCGGAGTCGACGTAGCTGCCGACGGACTTCGCGCCGAGTGCCTTGGCCATGGCGACGCTCTGCACGTCCGCGGTGGCGGCGGCGGGAGCTGCGGCACTCGGGGCAGCCGGGGCCGCCTCTGCGGCGGGCGCGGCGAGTGCCGCGACCACGGCCAGACCGAGTGCGCCGGTGAGCGCGGTCCGGCGGAACGTTGACCCTCGGGTCATCTGGTGCCTCCCGTGTGTGGGGCCGACACGCCTCCTGGCGCGTCGAGGTACGGCCGGACGGTCCACTCGGACACCGAGGGGAAAGGGCCGAATGGATCACGCGCCTTACTCTGCCCAGCCGCCGGAAAGTAAACGACGGCTCACAAGGAGCGCACAAGAACATTCACCCGTTCGGACCCGAACGCCGTGCTCCCGTCAAGGATTGGTCCAGACCAGCCCAGGTACGCCCGAACGGGCCACGGGCGGCTCGTCCGGGCCGTGATCGGTCGCCCGGGGTCACGGTTCGGGCGACGGCGTCAGCCCAGCACGGTGAGCGCGGTGTGGGCGAGCACCCGGACGCCTACGGCGAGCGCTCTCTCGTCGATGTCAAAAGTCGGCTGATGGAGGTCCAGGTACGGCCCGGTCGCGTCCGGAGCGCGGACGCCGAGGCGGGCCAGCGCACCCGGGACGTGCCCGAGATACCAGGCGAAGTCCTCGCCGCCGAGGCTCTGCTCGGTGTCGGTGGCCGCGTCCGGGCCGAGCGCCGCCTGCACCCCGGCCCGGAACGCGGCCGTCGACGCGACGTCGTTGGACACCGGCGGCACGCCCTGCTCGTACCGGACCTCGACGGTGGCGCCGGTCGGCGCCACCACCTCCTCGATCAGCGCGCTGACCAGGCCCTCGGCTGCATCCCAGGCGTCCCGGTCGAGCATCCGGACGGTGCCGGAGACCGTGCCGGACTGCGGGATGGTGTTCGGCGCGACGCCGGCCTGCACGGCTCCCCAGACCAGCGACATGCCGTGCCGCGGGTCGGCCCGCCGGGACAGCAGCCCGGGCACGTCGGTGATCACCCGGCCCAGCGCGTAGACCAGGTCGACCGTGCGGTGCGGGCGCGCCGTGTGCCCGCCGGGACCGGACAGCAGCACGTCGACCTTGTCGCAGGCCGCGGTGATCGGGCCGGACCGCAGGCCGACCCGGCCGGTCTCCAGCCTCGGGTCGCAGTGCAGCGCGAAGATCCGCTCGACGTCCTTGAGCACGCCGCCGTCGATCGCGTCCAGTGCGCCGCCCGGGATCGCCTCCTCCGCCGGCTGGAAGACCACCCGGACCCGTCCGGGCAGCTCCGGCGCGGAGGCCAGCGCGAGCGCGGCGCCGAGCACCGCCGTCGTGTGCGCATCGTGACCGCAGGCGTGGCAGACGTCCGGCACGGAGGACGCGTACGGCACGTCCTTGGCGTCCTGCAGCGGCAGCGCGTCGATGTCCGCGCGCAGCGCGACGACCCGCTTGCCCGTACCGATGTCGCAGTACAGCCCGGTCCCGGTGGGCAGGACGTGCGGCTGCAGGCCGGCGCGGGACAGCGCCGCGGCGAGCCGCTCGGTGGTGCGGTGCTCGGCATACCCGAGCTCGGGGTTCTGGTGCAGCTCGCGACGGAACGTGATCAGACCGGATCCGTGCTCGTCCAGCCAGCGATCCAGCCAGGGCGCGTCGCGCAGCCCGGTCGACGGTCCCGTCACGACGGCAGCCCCACCCGCATCTCCTCCAGCAGTGCGTCCACGACAGGGCGCAGCTCGCCGCCCGAGCTGGCGGCGACCCGGCGCTGTCGCTGATAGCTCGCGCCGTGCTCGAGCATCCTCGGCACGAGCGCGAGCTCGTCCTCGCAGCCGAGCCGGCGCGCGGTCGGTGTGAGGTCGTCGACGAGCTCGTGGATCGCTGCGCGCACCGGTCGCACGGTGCCGCGCGCGTCGACCACGATCTCCGCATCCAGACCATACCTCGCGGCCCGCCACTTGTTCTCCCGAACCACCCAGGCCCTCGGTTCGGGCAGCTGGTAGCCACGGTCGAGGTGGCCGTCCATCTGCTCGACCAGGCACTGCGCCATCGCCGCGACGGCCGTGACCTCGTCCAGCGTCGGCAGCCCGTCGCAGATCCGCAGCTCGACCGTGCCGAAGTCGGGGTGCGGGCGGATGTCCCACCAGACCTCGCGGACTGTCTCGATCGCGCCGGTCTTGATCAGCAGCTCCATGTAGTGCTCGAACTCGCCCCAGTCGTGCAGCTGGTACGGCAGGCCCGCGGTGGGCAGCCCCTCGAACACCTTGCTCCGGTACGAGGCGAGCCCGGTGTCCCCGCCCAGCCAGAACGGGCTGGACGCGGACAGTGCGAGGAAGTGCGGCACGTAGTCGAGCAGCGCGTTGACGATCGGCATGACCTTGTCGTCGGCCCGCACGCCCACATGCACGTGCACCCCGAAGATCTGCAGCTGCTGGGCCATCCGCTGGTTGCGCTCGACCAGCATCTGGTAGCGCTCGCCGGCCGAGATCCGCTGCGTCGACCAGTGTGTCGTCGGGTGCGTGCCGGAGCAGAGCACGCCGAGGTCGCGCTTCGCCGCCGCGGCCTCGACCTCGGCGACCGTCCCGGCCAGGTCGGCCCGGGCCTGCGCCACCGTCGTACACACGCCGGTGATCACCTCGACGCAGGACTGCAGCAGCTCGTGCTTGGCCTTCGGGTGCTCGACGCCCTCGGCCGGGGCCAGCTCGGCCAGGATCTCGTCGGCGCCCGCGGAAAGCTCGCCGGTGTCGAGATCGACCAGCTCCAGCTCCCACTCGATCCCGAGGCTGGACCGCTCGGAGGCGCTGAAGTCGATCCGCACCCGAGGAGCGTACGGGTCAGCCCCGGGCCGGCGTGGCGTGCTCGGGTGAGGTGCGCGGCGTAGGGTCGCAGCGTCCCGACCGCACTGGCCGCGGCGCGGGACCGACCTGGGCTCCAGCGCGTCGGTTTTTTGTCCGGTGACTCCGGTGGCCGATGCTAGGGGGTCACCGGATCGTTGCGGTGCGCGTCCGGGAGACAGCAGGAAGGGAGACCGTGGTCAGTCCAGGGGGCCAGCGTGCCGGGGGGCGCGTGCTCGCCCGGCGCTACCACCTGCAGCGCGTGCTCGGTCGCGGCGCGATGGGTGCGGTCTGGGAAGCCGAGGACACGTTCCTGCGCCGTACGGTCGCGGTGAAGGAGGTCGTGCTTCCCGGCAGCCTCTCGCCGGAGGAGCGGGCGGTCAGCTGCGAGCGGACGCTGCGCGAGGCGCGCGCGATCGCCCGGCTCGGCCACCCCAACGTGGTCACCCTGTTCGACGTCCTGGACGAGGACTCCCGGCCGTGGGTCGTGATGGAGCTGGTGCCGTCCCGGTCGCTGGCCGAGGTGATCAAGGAGGACGGCCCGCTGCACCCGCTGCGGGTCGCGACCGTCGGGCTGGCCATCCTCGGCGCGCTGGAGGCCGCACACGCCGCCGGCATCACCCACCGCGACGTCAAGCCGGGCAACATCCTGCTCGGCCACGACGGGCGGGTGAAGCTCACCGACTTCGGGATCGCCCGGGCCGCGGGTGACGACACGATCACCGGTACGGGACTGTTGGTCGGCTCGCCGTCGTACATCGCGCCGGAGATCGTCAAGGGCCTCGAAGCGGGCGCGCCGGCGGACATGTGGGGCCTGGGCGCCACGCTCTACGCGGCCGTCGAGGGACGGGCGCCGTTCTCCGGCGGCGACGCGATGGAGACGCTGGCGAAGGTCGTGCAGGAGCCGACCTCGCCGTACGAGCGGGCCGGGCCGCTGGTGCCGGCGCTGGACGCGATGCTGGAGAAGGATCCGGTCGAGCGGGCCCGGCCGGTGGACGCGCGGCGGGCGCTGCTGGACGTGCTGCGCGGCGGGGCCGAGGGCGAGACGCCGGTGCGTCCCACGCCGGCGGTCGCCCCCGTGCCAGCCCCGGCCCCCACCCCGGCGCCCCCCGCTCCCGAGCCGGAGCCGGCGGCGGCGCCGGCGGCCGGTCCCGGGCTGGCCGACCTGCTGGTCCCGGTGTGGCGGCAGGGTCGGTCCGAGGAACCGCTCGGCGCCCCGCCGACCCGGGACGACCGCGAGCCGGCCGCGGACCCGTCCACCACCGGCGACCGCATCGGCGCCCGCACCACGAGCCCGGCGGCGAGCGGCCCGGCGGCCGGCAGCCCGGCGGCCGGCGGCTCGGCGACCAGCGGCTCGGCGGCCGGCGGTCCGGCGACCGGCGGTCCGGCGGCCAGCGGTCCGGCGACCAGCGGTCCGGCGACCAGCGGTCCGGCGACCGGTAGTCCGGCGACCGGTAGTCCGGCGACCGGTAGCTCGGCGGCCGGTAGTCCGGCGGCCCGCGGCTCGGCGGCCGGCGGTCCGGCGCCCGGCGGTCCGGCGGCCGGCGACGGGGCGAGCGGCGCGGCAGTGCCCGTCGGCGGGTTGGCGGCGGCGGCCGGCGCGATGGCGCTGCGGCAGGGCGAGTCGAGCGAGACGTCCGGGCCGCACCCGGCCGAGGCCCCGGCCGCGGCGAGGTCGGTCGCCGGGAGCACGGTCGGCGAGCGGGCCCGCGAGGTCCTCGCGGACGACGCCGACCTGGTCGACCCGGACGTGGCCGACCCCGCGCTGGTCGACATGAACGCCGCCACCCACACCGACCTCGGCGCCCCGCTGGAGCCGCTGGCGATGCCGGACCGGCCCGCCGGCGACAGCCCGCCCGACGGGACTGATCCGGACGCCACCGTCACCCTTCCGGCCCGCCCGCTCACCGGCGCGGCGAGCCCGCCGGCCACGCGGCGCGCCCCGGCGTACGGCTCGTACGGCGGCGGCGACGAGCTGGGCACCCAGCGGATCGCCCCGCTCCCGTTCGGCTCCGCGCCGAGCAGTCCGCAACAGCCCGCCCGCGCGTTCCGCCCGCAGCCACCGTCCTCGCGGCTGGACTTCCGGGAGGAGCGCTCCCGCGGCGACCGCCGCAAGCGCAACGTCGCGACCCTGCTGGTCCTGATCTTGCTGATCGGGGCCGTGCTGGCCGGCGGGTTCCTGCTGGTGCGCAGCCTGCGCGGAGGCGGCGACACGACCGCCGGCGCCCCGCCGAGCGCGAGCGCCTCGCTCGGCCCGGCGACGATTCCTGCCGGCTTCACCCGATACCAGGGCGCCGGCTTCTCCGTCGGCATCCCGAAACAGTGGCCACCCACGGAGCGGCCCAATGGCGTGGTCGACGCCCGCGAGCCGAACTCGACCCGCTTCCTCCGGCTGATCACCGTGGACAGCACCGCCCCGGCGCTCAGCCAGCTCACCGCGGCCGAGCAGCAGTTCGAGAACGACCCGTCGTACGGCTCGTACCAGCGGGTCAAGCTGGCGAAGATCGACTACCGCGGGCTGGACGCGGCCGACTGGGAGTTCACGTTCACCCTGGACGGCGTGGCCCGGCACGTGCTCTACCGGGGCATCGTGACCAATGGCCGGACGTTCGGGCTCTACCTGTCCACGCCGGCCGACCAGTGGGCGGCGAGCACCAACGTCTTCCAGGTCGCCGCCGACACGTTCCGGACTGGCTGACCCGCCCGATGCCCTAGGGTCGGTCGGCGTGACCGATCTCGTACGACCCACCGCCGAGGACGCGGCCACGGCGGCCAAGGAGCTGGCCACCGCGACCGGGGCGGACCGGCACGACGTCGCCGTGGTGCTGGGCTCCGGCTGGGCGCCGGCCGCGGACGCGCTGGGCACCGCGGCGGCCGAGGTGCGGGTCGGCGAGCTGACCGGGTTCGCCGCGCCGACCGCGGAGGGGCACGGCGGCACGGTGCGCTCGCTGACCATCGGCGGCAACCGCACGCTCGTCTTCCTCGGCCGCACCCACCTGTACGAGGGCCGCGGCACCGCCGCGGTCGCGCACGGCGTCCGGGTCGCCGCCGCGGCCGGCTGCCGGACCGTGGTGCTCACCAACGCGGCCGGCGGGCTGCGCCAGGGGATGCGATCCGGCCAGCCGGTGCTGATCTCCGACCACCTCAACCTGACCGCCCGATCGCCGCTGGTCGGCGCCCGGTTCGTGGACCTGACCGACCTCTACTCGCCGCGGCTGCGGGCGCTGGCGCGGCAGGCCGACCCGAGCCTGGAGGAGGGCGTCTACGCGGCGCTGCCGGGGCCGCACTTCGAGACCCCGGCCGAGATCAGGATGCTGCGCGGGCTCGGCGCCGACCTGGTCGGCATGTCCACCGTGCTGGAGGCGATCGCGGCCCGGGCGGAGGGCCTCGAGGTGTTCGGCGTCTCGCTGGTCACCAACCTCGCCGCCGGGATGACCGGCGAGCCGCTCAACCACGAGGAGGTACTCGCCGCCGGTCGCGCGGCCGCGACCCGGATGGGCACCCTGCTCGGCACCGTGATCGAAGGGCTCTGAGGACCATGGCCGAGTTCGGCGCCCACCCGCAGGCTCGCCCGGGCGGCGGCCGGCGGGTGCTCGTCACCGGCGCCGCCGGCCACATCGGCCGGACCGCCTGCGCCGGGCTCGCCGCCCGCGGCTGGAAGGTGCGCGGCCTGGACAAGGTCCCGCTCGACGGCGTGGACGGGTTGGCCGACCCGCCGGTCGTGGCCGACATCACCGACGCGGGCGCGGTGCGCCGGGCCACCGACGGCGTGGACGCGGTCGTGCACCTGGCCGGAATGTCGACCGAGGCCCCGTTCGACGAGATCCTCGCCGCGAACATCGAGGGCACCTTCCACGTCTTCGATGCCGCCCGCCGGGCCGGCGTGTCCCGGGTGGTCTACGCGTCCAGCAACCACGCCGTCGGGTTCGTCCCGCGCAGCGCGCTGGTGACCGCCGACGTGCCGCCCCGCCCGGACACCTACTACGGCGTGAGCAAGGTGTTCGGCGAGGCGCTCGGCCGGCTGATGGTCGACCGGTACGGGCTCGAGGTCGTCTGCCTGCGCATCGGCAGCTGGAAGCAGTACCCGACGTCGGTGCGCGAGCTGTCCACCTGGATCAGCCCAGCCGACGGGGTCCGGCTGCTGGCCGCCGCGCTCACCGCGCCCGGTGTCGGCTTCGCGGTGGTGTACGGGATCTCGGCCAACACCAGGGCCTGGTGGGACCTGGCGCCGGCGCGGGCGCTCGGCTACCTGTCGGTGGACGACGCGGAGGAGTATGCCGACCGGATCCCCGCGGCCGACGCCGACCCGGACCGGTCCGACCCGGAGTGGGCCCGGCTCGGCGGCCCGTTCGCCGGCCCGGGGTACGACGAGCCGCGGCTCGGCCGGGAGGACTGATCCCGGTGGACGCCGACCTGCGGGACGCCGCCGAGCGCTGGCTGGCCGAGGACCCGGACCCGGTCACCCGCGGCGAGCTGCGGGCGCTGCTGGACGCCGGCGACGAGGCGGCGGTCGCGGACCGGTTCGCCGGCCGGCTCGAGTTCGGCACCGCGGGGCTGCGCGGGCCGCTGCGGGCCGGGCCGAACGGGATGAACCGCGCCGTGGTCCGGCGCACCGCGGCCGGGCTGGCGGCGTGGCTGCGCCGCACCGGCGGCGCCGGACCGGTGGTGATCGGCTACGACGCCCGGCACGGCAGCGCCGAGTTCGCCGCCGACTCGGCCGCGGTGCTGGCCGGCGCCGGCCTGGACGCGCGGCTGCTGCCCGGGCCGCTGCCGACCCCGGTGCTGGCGCACGCGGTCCGCCTGTTCGACGCCGCCGCCGGGGTGATGGTGACCGCGAGCCACAACCCCCCGCAGGACAACGGCTACAAGGTCTACACCGCCGGCGGGGCGCAGATCGTGCCGCCGGTGGACGCCGAGATCGAGGCGGCGGTGGCCGCGGTCGGTCCACTGTCGACGGTCCCGATGTCGTACGCGTACGCGGTTCTCGGCGACGAGGTCCTCGAGTCCTATGTGGACTCCGTGGCGAGGGTGCCGCGCACGCCGCACCGTCGCATCAGGACCGTCCACACCGCACTGCACGGGGTCGGTGCCGCGGTGCTGCGGCAGGCGTTCGCCCGGGCCGGGTTCGAGCCGCCGGTGCCGGTGGCCGAGCAGGCCGAGCCGGATCCGGACTTCCCGACCGTGTCGTTCCCCAACCCCGAGGAGCCCGGCGCGCTCGACCTCGCGCTGGCGCTGGCCGAGCGGACCGGCGCCGACCTGCTGATCGCCAGCGACCCGGACGCGGACCGGTGCGCGGTCGCGGTGCCGGCCGGCACCGGCTGGCGGCCGCTGACCGGCGACGAGCTCGGCGTGTTGCTGGCCGACCACCTGATCCGCACCGGCCGCACCGGCACGTACGCGACGACGATCGTGTCCTCCTCGCTGCTGTCCAAGCTGTGCGCGGCCCGCGGGATGCCGTTCGGCGAGACGCTCACCGGCTTCAAGTGGATCGTCCGGGCCGCCGACGACCTCACCTACGGGTACGAGGAGGCGCTCGGCTACTGCGTGCTGCCGGACGTGGTCCGGGACAAGGACGGGATCTCCGCGGCGCTGCTAATCGCCGACCTGGCCGCCGCGCTGGCGGCCGAGGGCCGCACGCTGCCGGACCGGCTGGACGAGCTGGCGGCCGAGTTCGGCCGGCACACGACCGCGCAGATCTCGGTCCGGGTCGACGACCTCAGGCAGATCGCCGCCACGATGGCCGCGCTGCGGGCCGACCCGCCGCGCACGCTGCTCGGCCGGCCGGCGACCGCGGAGGATCTGCTGCCGGCCGCGGACGTGCTGCGCTGGCGGGCCGAGGACGTGCGGGTGGTGGTCCGGCCGAGCGGCACCGAGCCGAAGCTCAAGGCATACCTGGAGGTGGTCGGCGACCCGGCCGCCCTGGACGACCTGCGGGCCGAGCTGGCTCCCCGGCTGTCCTGAGCCGCCCTAGACCACCGCACCGAACTGGCGGTCGCCGGCGTCGCCGAGACCCGGCACGATGTAGGCCTTCTCGTTGAGGCGCTCGTCGATCGCGGCCGTGACCAGCCGCAGCGGCAGCCCGCTCTGCTCCAGCGCGCGCTGCCCCTCCGGGGCGACCAGCACGCAGACCACGGTGATGTCGTCGCAGCCCCGCTCGGTCAGCAGCCGGCAGCAGTGCAGCAGCGAGCCGCCGGTCGCGAGCATCGGATCGAGCACCAGCACCGGGCGGCCGGCCAGCGAGGACGGCAGCGACTCCAGGTAGGCGCGGGGCTGGAAGGTCTCCTCGTCCCGGGCCAGTCCGACGAAGCCCATCTGCGCCTCCGGCAGCAGCCCGAGCGCGGCCTCGGCCATGCCGAGCCCGGCCCGCAGCACCGGCACCAGCAGCGGCGGGTTGCTCGGGCGGGCGCCGACCGCCGGCGCGACCGGCGTCGTCACCGGCACCGGCTCGACCGGCAGGTTGCGGGTCGCCTCGTATACCAGCATCGTCGCCAGCTCCTTGAGCGCGACCCGGAATCCCGTGTTGTCGGTGCGCTCGTCCCGCAGCGTGGTGAGCCGGGCGGCGGCGAGCGGATGGTCCACGACGAGGGTCTGCACAGGGCCGCACAGTATCGGCTCGCGTGGCAGGCTCGTAGCCGTGGCGGACACCTGGGACCTTGTCGTGGTCGGCGGCGGGCCGGCCGGTTCGGCGGCGGCGCTGGCGGCGAAGCTGCGCCGGCCGGACGCACGAGTGCTGCTGGTCGACCGGTCCGACTTCCCGCGGGACAAGGCCTGCGGGGACGGGATCGCCGCGCACGGCCGGGACGAGCTGACCGCGCTCGGCCTGCCGGACCTCATCGCCGACTACACGCCGACGACCAGGCTGTCGGTGGTCTCCCCGGGCGGCTCCACCGTGTCGGCGACCGCGGCCAGGCCCAACCACGTGGTGCCGCGCAAGGTGTTCGACGCGCGGCTGGTCGACG
>DATBFW010000034.1:0-28042 GCA_036558285.1 Mycobacteriales bacterium
CTCTCGTCGCCGCTGACCAGGCCCTCGTCGGCGAGCAGCTGCAGGGTCGGGTAGATCGAGCCGGGGCTCGGCCGCCAGACGCCGCCGCTGCGCTCCTCGATCTGCTGGATCAGCTCGTAGCCGTGCATGGGCCGCTCGAGCAGCAACGCCAGCACGGCGGCGCGGACGTCGCCGCGGCGCGCTCCGCGCCGCCTGCGCCCGCGCTCCGGCCGGAAGCCGGGGCCGAAGCCGGGGTCGAACCCCGGACCGAAGCCCGGGCCGAGGCCGGGACCGAACCCGCCGCGCGGACCGCGCGGACCGCGGTGGCCGCCCGGACCGAATCCGGGCTCGTCGAACTCCGGGCCGCCGAACGGCGGGTGCCGGTGCGGATGCCGGTCGGGGCGTGGGCCCCGCCAGCCGTGTCGTGTGGTGCGCATGTCGCACTCCTCTCGTCGTAGGATGGGTTAACGATATATCGCGATCGTCTTCGACGCAACGCAAAGTATCGTGTGACATGCGTCACACGAGGAAGTGATCGACTACAGGACGACCGGGCGGATCTTCCAGTCGTTCGCGTTCCCGGTCAGCGAGGTCGCGATCGCCGCGACCCCGTCCGAACGCAGGGCCAGCGCCACGACCAGCAGGTGCGGCCCCCGCTGCGGCTCGCGCAGCACGTACCCGACCGACCCGACGCTCGAGGATTCGGCCACGTCGGCGACCCCGTCCTGGGACAGCACGGCCAGCACGCCGCGGTCGATCACCACCAGCCGGCCGTCCTTCAGGCCCACCGCGCCGGTCACCGAGTCGAGCGGGTCCTCCGACCGGACCTGGTGCGCAGCGCCGCCGCCCGGGATCGGCACCAGCCAGAGGTCGGTCACGTCGAGCGCGCCCCGGCGGCCCGGGGCGGCGAGCACCAGCCAGGCGACGTTCAGCTCGGGCACCGGCAGCACCCGGACCGTCAGCTTCGGGTCGGTGGACACCTGCGGCAGCGATACGGTCTTCCAGCTGCCGGCGTCGTCCATGCTGACGGCCATCGCGTACCGGTGGGTGCGCGGGTCGACGCCGGCGACCCAGAGCTGGCTGCCGACGACGCCGAGCGCGCGCGCCGTGATCGGCGGCTGGACCTGCAACGGGCCGAGCTCACCTGTTCTCGGTTCCAGGTAGTCCAGCCGTGGTGTCCGGCACCGCGGCGCCGAGCAGATGCGCACCATCGCCTCCCGGCCGGCCGGCACCCTTGGCCAGGACTCCCGCGGGACGATCCGCCGGGTCACGAACGGGATGTCCGCGCCGCCGACCGCGATCGTGGCTCCGTCGCCGTTCTCGATCGAAAGCGACTCCTCGACGCCCGTGACGGTGAGCTGCCAGGTGGCCACCGCGGACTGGTCGGACGGCATCCCGGGCAGCGTCAGTGTCGACCACGTGGCCCCGTCGTTCTCGCTGGCGAGCAGGATCGGCCGGCTGCCGGCCCCACTGTCCGCGGCCAGCGCGTACAGCGTGTTCTGCCCGGAGACGAGCGTGATCACCGAGCCGGCCAGTGGCGGCTTGCCCTGCGCCCCGGCCACCGGCGCGCCCTGGCCCTGCTCCGGCTTGAGGCCGGTGATGCCGGCCCGCAGCACGGCAACTACCCCGACGACGGCGACGACCACGGCCAGTGCGACCAGCGTCCGGCGGTGCCGGCGGAGCCGGTCCGGCAGCCGCACGGTCCGTGCCGCCGGGTGGCGGCGCGGAGCCCGATCCGGCTCGCTGCCGATGACGTCGTGGTCCACGACCCTCCCTGCCCGTTCTGCTCCGATTCTGGCGGGGGCGGCGGCGGAGGGAACACGTGCGGCGCCGATCCGACGCCTGATCGCAACCTGCCAATAGCTCTGAAACAGAGGTATTGTGGAGGCGATGGACACTGAGACCGCCCTCGCCGAAGAGCTGTACGCGGCCGTCGGCCTGCTGCGGCGGCGCGCGCGCCGCATCGGCGGCCGCCCGTTCGGCGACCAGTCGACCGCGCCGACCACCGCACAGCTCGAGCTGATCCGCCTGGTCCGGCGCAACCCGGACCTGTCCGTGGCCGACGCCGCCGCGGAGCTCGGCCTCGCCCCCAACACCGTGTCCACCCTGGTCCGCCAGCTCGCCGGCACCGGCGTGCTGGAGCGGGTCCGGGACAGCGCCGACGGCCGGGTGGTCCGGCTCCGGCTCACCCCGGACACGCGACGCCGGGTCGAGGCCTGGCTCGACCGGCGCACCGCGGTGACCGCCCGGGCGCTGGCCGAGCTCGGCCCGGACGACCGGGAGGCGCTGCACCGGGCGCTGCCGGTGCTGGTGACCGTCGCCGGCGCGCTGGACCGCCAGGAGGTGCCCGCGTGAGCGGGCCGGAGGGCGGCACGGTCGACGCGATCACGCTGCGTGGGGTCAGTCACCGCTTCGGCGACCACCTCGTCGTCGACGACGTCGACCTCACCGTCGCCCCCGGCGAGTGCTTCGGCCTGCTCGGTCCCAACGGCGCCGGCAAGACCACGACGATCCGGCTGATCACCACGCTGCTGCCGGTCCAGCAGGGCGACGTGCTCGTCTTCGGCACCGACGTGCAGCGCAAGCCGATGGTCGTGCGGCGGCTGCTCGGATACGTGCCGCAACAGCTCTCGATCGAGGGCGCGCTCACCGGCCGGGAGAACGTGAGCTGGTTCGCCCGGCTGTTCGACGTGCCCCGGCGCGAGCGCAAGGACCGGGTCGCCGAGGTGCTGACGATGGTCAACCTGGACGACGCCGCCGACCGGCTCGCCGCGACGTACTCCGGCGGCATGGTGCGTCGCCTCGAGCTCGCCCAGGCGCTGGTCAACCGGCCGGCGCTGCTGGTGCTGGACGAGCCCACTGTCGGGCTCGACCCGGTCGCCCGGGACAGCGTGTGGGTGCGGGTCGCCGAGATGCAGCAGCGGTACGGGATGACTGTCCTGCTGACCACGCACTACATGGAGGAGGCCGAGGCGCTCTGCGACCGGGTCGCGCTCATGCACCACGGCGCGATCCAGGCCCTCGGCGCGCCGGCCGACCTGCAGGCGGCGCTCGGCCCCGGGTCGAGCCTCGAGGACGTCTTCCGGCACTACACCGGCAGCAGCCTGACCGAGAACGAGAGAGGAGGCCTGCGCGATGTCCGCAGCACCCGCCGCACCGCCCGCCGTCTGGGCTGACGTCGACTCCCGCCGAGCGGGCGCGGGCCGGCTGCTGTCCCGGATCGGCACGTTCTGCCTCGTCGAGATGCAGCGGCTCAGGCACGACCGCAGCGAGCTGGTGACCAGGGCGATCCAGCCGCTGCTCTGGCTGCTGATCTTCGGCACCACGTTCAGCCGGGTGCACGCGATCCCGACCGGCGGCGTGCCGTACCTGGACTACCTCGCGCCGGGGATCATGGCCCAGTCGGCGCTGTTCATCGCGATCTTCTACGGCATCCAGATCATCTGGGAGCGGGACGCCGGCGTGCTGACCAAGCTGCTGGCCACCCCGACGCCGCGAGTCGCGCTGGTCGCCGGAAAGGCGTTCGCGTCGGGGGTACGGGCGATCACCCAGGCGATCGTCGTGCTCGTCGCCGCCGCGCTGCTCGGGGTCGGGCTCACGACCAACCCGCTCAAGCTGCTCGGGACGTTCGTCGCCGTCGTGCTCGGCACCGCGTTCTTCTGCTGCCTGTCGGTCACGCTGGCCGGCTGGGTGCTCAAGCGCGAACGGCTGATGGGCATCGGCCAGGCGATCACGATGCCGCTGTTCTTCGCCTCCAACGCGCTCTACCCGGTGGCGATCATGCCCGGCTGGCTCAAGGCGATCAGCCTGGTCAATCCCCTCAGCTACGAGGTGGCGGCGCTTCGCGGGCTGCTCATCGGCGTAGCGACGAACTACTGGCTCGACTTCGGCGTGCTCACCGCCGCGGCGGTGGCCGGGATCTGCATGGCCGGCGCGGCGATCGGTCGCCTGTCCCGGTGACGGACGGCGGTCCTGCCGCTGCGGCAGGATGAGCGGATGGAGAGCGAGCCGCGCGTGCGGGTGCCGGGCAGCGTACGGACGCCGATCCCGGGCGCCGAGGTCGTCGGTCCGGTCGACCCGGACGAGCGGGTCGAGGTCACGGTCGTGCTGCGGCGGCGCGCCCCGCTGCCGTCCGGCGAGCGGCTCAGCCGCGACGAGCTGGCCGACCGGCACGGCGCCGACCCGGCCGACGTCGAGCTGGTCCGGTCCGCGGTCGAGGCCGCCGGCGCCGAGGTCGTCCGGATCGAGCCGGCGTCCCGGCGGATGCGGGTCGCCGGACCGGTCGGCACGCTGGCTGAGCTGTTCGCGACCGAGCTGCAGCAGGCGCGCACCCCGGACGGGCAGCTGGTCCGGCAGCGCACCGGCGCGCTGTCCCTCCCGGCCGGCCTGGCCGACGCCGTCGTCGCCGTGCTCGGCCTGGACGACCGCCCGCAGGGCCGGACCAGGGTGGTCCGGGCCGCCGCGGTCGAGAGCAGTTTCATCCCACCCGAGCTCGCCGACGTGTACGCGATGCCGGCCGGCACCGACGGCACCGGCACGACGCTGGCGATCATCGAGCTGGGCGGCGGGTTCGTCGAGGCGGACCTGCAGGCCTACTTCGCGAGCATCGGGGTGCCCGAGCCGCGGGTGCGTGCGGTCGGCGTCGACGGCGCGACCAACGCGCCCGAGGGCGACCCGTCCGGACCGGACGCCGAGGTCATGCTCGACATCGAGGTCGCGGGTGGGCTGGCGCCGGCCGCCGACATCGCCGTCTACTTCGCACCCAACACCGACGCCGGCTTCCTCGACGCGGTCAGCGACGCCGTGCACGCCGACCCGACGCCGGCCGCGATCAGCATCAGCTGGGGGCAGAGCGAGGACCAGTGGACGGCGCAGGCCCGGACGGCGATGGACGACGCGTTCGCCGACGCCGGCGCCCTCGGCGTGACGGTGACCGCGGCGGCCGGCGACGACGGCAGCGCCGACAACGAGACCGACCGGCGCGCGCACGTCGACTTCCCCGCCGCCAGCCCGAACGTGCTCGGCTGCGGTGGCACCACGCTGTCGGTCGATCCGACCAGCGAGACGGTCTGGGGTGGCACCGCCGGCGGCGGCGCCACCGGCGGCGGGGTGAGCCGCACGTTCCCGCTGCCGGCGTACCAGTCCTCGGCCGGAGTGCCCGGGCAGGCGGACACCGGCCGGGCGGGCCGCGGGGTGCCGGACGTGGCCGCGGACGCCGACCCGGCCACCGGCTACCGGATCCGGGTGGACGGGCAGGAGATCGTGCTCGGCGGCACCAGCGCGGTCGCGCCGCTGTGGGCGGCGCTGGTCTGCCGGCTCGTGCAGGCTCTGGGCGAGCCGCTCGGCGCGCCGCACCGGACCCTGTACGGCCCGGCCGGTCCCGGAGTCACGTCGCCCGGCTTCCGGGACGTGACCGTCGGCTCCAACGGCGCGTACGACGCCGGGCCGGGCTGGGACCCGTGCACCGGCCTCGGCACCCCGGACGGCACCGCCCTGCTGGCCGCGCTCAGATCCGGCTGAGCGTCGCCGGGTCCTCTTCGCCGCCGTAGTACTGCGTGAGCACGTCGGTGAACACCGGCTCGTCCTCGGCGGCGCGCGCGAACAGCGTCATCGACGAGCGCAGCTTCAACGCGTCCACCGGGCCGAGCACCGCGACCGGGTCGTGGCCGGGCCGGCCGGTCAACGCCCGGGCCGCCTCGACCAGCCGCGGTCCCAGCACCGGGTGGGCCAGGTAGGCCCTGGCCTCGGCCAGCCCGGACAGCGCGAAGTGCCGCGCCACCGGGCTGGAGCCGAGCCCGGCGACCTGCGGGAAGACGAACCACATCCAGTGGCTGCGCTTGCGTCCGGCCCGCAGCTCGGCCACGGCTGCCTGGTACGTGCCGCCGTCATCCTGCGCCCGGACGAACCGTTCCAGGTCGAAGTCCACGGCCATCGACATGCCCGCGGGGCGGACCGTCCACACGGGACGGCCCGCCCCCTTCGGTCACGGGTAGCTGACGACGTTCTCCGGACCCTGCCGGGTCGGCGTGACCGCCGCGCCGACCCCGTTGATCACGTGGTCGATCGTGCCGGCCCCGTTGAGCGAGACGGTGAGCAGGTCGTGCATCCGCACGCCCGCCCGCACCGGCACCTCGAAGGCGTTGGTCGAGTGCAGCGACGGGTTCACGTTCGTGAAGATGTAGCTGCCCAGGCCCCAGCCCTCGTGCGTCTTCACCGAGTCCACCACCTTGTACGCGGCGAACCCGTCGACCCCGTCGTGCGACCAGTCGGCCTGCGTCGGGGCGTCGTACGGCATCTCGTTCTGGAAGAAGATCGTCCTGCCGCCGTTGCCGGTCCAGATCACCTCGTACTTCTGGTAGTGCTCGACGAACAGGCCGGTCGCGGTGACGTCGTCGCCGTTGACGACGAGGCCGGTGTCCGCGGTGTTCACCGTCCAGCCGACGCCGCTGCCGTGGTCGGCGCGCCAGGCCCAGATGTCGTCGAGGATCGTGTGGTCGGTGTTGACCTCGAGGCTGACCGTCGCCTTGCCCACGTGCGGCCCGCCGATCCGGAAGAACACGTCCTGGACCACGATCGGGTTGACCGCCGACCCGCGGTTGCCGTGCTGCCGGGTGCCGACCCGCAGCAGCACCGGCGAGTTCTGCGCACCGGCGTCGATCATGAACCCGGCGAGCGTCACGCCCGGCACGTCCGCCACGGCCACCGGGGTCGAGCCGCGCTGCGCGGTCAGCGTCGGGATGCCGAGCCCCAGCACCACGGTGTTCGGCCGGTTGACGGCGATGGTGCGACTCACGTCGTACACGCCCGGCGTGAAGATCAGGTTCCGGCCCGACTGGAGCTGACCGAAGATCTTCCCGTCGCTGTCGCTCGGCTTGGCCAGGTAGAACTTGGACAGCGGCACCGAGGCGCCCGGTGTCGGGCCGTTCGCCCAGGTCGTGCCGGCGCCGTTGCGCTGCAGCGACGGGACGAAGACATTCCACCTGCCGGCTGCGTCGACGTACAGGTAGGGCCGCTCCCGGGAGACCGGGTTGGTGTCCAGGGTCGTGTACGGCGGTGTCGGGAAGCTCTGCGGCGGCGCGCCGACGGTGCCGGCGAAGACCTGGTTCCACACGCCGTTCGACCAGCCGTTGAGGCTGGAGTTGCGGACGATGAACTGCTGCTGGCTGCCGTTGATGGTGTTGCCGGAGACGGCCGAGTCGGCGATGAACCCGCCGGAGGCGAACTGCGGGCCGGCCGAGCAGAAGTCCATCAGCGACAGGCCGCCGTTGATCTGCACCCGGCGCATCGGCGCGGCCTGCGAGACCGCCCAGAACTCGTTGCCGGTCTGGCAGCCGGTCTGCCCCATCACGTTGATGGTCAGGTTCGACATCGACCGCCAGAAGTTCACCAGCGCGGTGCAGTCGGTGGGCGCGCCCGGTGGTGTCGGGAAGCACTGGTTCAGCACGTCGATCGAGCCGTTGATCTGCACGTCGGTCGGGTTGCGACCGAGGCCGGCGACCTCGGTGTAGTAGCCGACGTTGAAGCGCAGCGGCTGCGCCGCTGACCCGTAGGTGCCCGGCTTGAACAGCAGCGCGAACCGGCCGGTGCCGAACTGGTCGGAGATCTGCCGGGCGGCCACCGCGTCGACCGCGGCCTGGATCTGCGCCTGCGGCATCGTCGGGTCGAAGATCAGCACGTTCGGGCCGAAGTCCGGGTCGTGGGCCGAGGCCGCGGAGGCCGGAGCATGCGGCGCGGGCGCCTGCGCGGCGGGCGCCGCGGCGGCCTGCCCGGTGAACGCACCGGCGGTGAGGAAGGAGGCGACGACCGCGGCCGCGAGCCCGGTCCCGAGCCGCCGACGCGCAGCGGAGAAGTGCATGAGGACCTGCCTGGTGACGACGGGAGCCGGCCGGGGCGCTGTCGTCCGCCCCGCGCGCCGGTGTCGCCGCCTCGACACCGGTCCGGCAGACGGGTCCCCTTCGACCCGGCCGGTTCATCTCTACCGGGGAAGTCCCGATGTGACAAGAGTTTCCGGCGTACGGCGAGGGCGGCGCGGGGACCGGACCCCGCGCCGCCCTCGGTGTCTGCTTACCGGGTGGTGCCGATGGTTATGGCAGCTTGCCGCCGAGCACCGGGACGAGCCTGTTCGCCTTCGGCGTGCCGAGGCCCGTCGCCGGGTCCCAACCGCGCGCAGCCGGGAAGCCCGGGATGCTCACGGTGACGCCGTTGTCGCCTTCGCCGGTGAACGAGTTGTCGCCGGTGGTGATGTCGTGGAACAGCGCCGCGTAGACCGGCTTGGCCAGCGACAGCGCGTAGACCTGCGGGTTGAGATACCCGACGCGGGCGTGCCGCAGCTGCGCCGCCAGGGCGGTCAGGCCGGCCCACTGCGGCGAGCCGGCGCTGGTGCCGCCGAACCGGAAGAACAGGTCCGAACCGAGGCCGGAGCTGCTCCACGCAGCGAGCACGCCAGAGTTGATGCCGGCGTTGTAGGCCACGTCCGGCACCCCACGCGAGGGCAGGTGCAGGTTCTTCTGGAAGATCGGCGTGCCGTAGACGGTGCTGAAACCGCCGCCGGTGCCCGCCTCGAACTGCGGCTCGTTCCACGTGGTCTCGCTGTGGTAGACGCCGGTGAGGTGGTCGGCGTCGAGCAGCGTGCCACCAACGCCGGTGACCAGCGGGTCGGACGCGGGCGAGCTGGCGGCCTTGATGAACGTGCTGTTGTCGCAGCTCGGCTGGGCCGCGCCCTGGTCACCGGAGGAGGCCAGCAGCGTGATGCCCTTCAGCGTCGCCTTCGTGAACATCTGGTGCTGCGCCCGCTCGATGGCCGGGTCGACGCACTGCTCGGCCTCGCCGAACGACTGCGAGATCACGTCGCCGAGGTTGTGGTTCACCGCGAACTGGGTCGCGGACAGGATGTCGGCGTCGTTGTTGGACTTCGCCAGCACCAGCTTCAGCGTGGCGCCCGGGGCGATCGCGTGCGCCCACTCGACGTCGAGCGTGATCTCGCCGGCCCAGCCGACCTGGTTGGCGTCGTTCTGGTCGAACGGCGTCAGGCCGTCCGGCGCGACGATGTTCACCGTCGCATCGGGCAGTTCGAAGGTCTGGTCGAACAGGTCGAGGTCGTGCTGGATCGTCGGGCTCTGGAACGCGTCGACGATGACGATGGTGCGCCCGGCCCCGGTCGCCTTGACCTTGTCGACGCCGTATGCGGTCCGGATCTGGGCCGGGCCGTAGCAGGTCGGCGGAGTGCTGACCTGGCAGTTGAAGGTCGGCGGGACGCCGGGTTCGGCCTTGCCGACGACCTTGTAATGCGGTGCGACCCCGATGGCCGGAGTCTTGGATCCACCGGAAGCCGCAGCCGGGAAAGCGGCCGCAACGAGCAGGCCGGCGACCAGCGCCACCAGCCAGGACAGGGTGGCAGCACGTCCCTGCCACCAAGTGCGGTTGGCCATTCAAGCCCCCTTCGGGGCGCCAGGGTCCGCCGACGCCCCAGGACAGTCGCCGCGATCGGATCCGCAGCGGTAGCGACCGGACCGTATCCGGACAGCAAGGCCCGGGAGAGCCCAGAAATCCCCTCGGAATTGCAAAGGTTGGGCCGGGTCGAGGTTGGTACGGTGCCCCGGTGCCGGCCTGGGTTTCTCTGAATCGAGACGGACTGGCGCTGGCCGGCGGCCCGGAGTCGTACTCGTTCCCGACCGGCCCGGCCGGCGCGACCGTCCGGCTGTCCTTTGTGGACGCCGTACGGGCGCAGATCTACCCGGCCGTGGTCGCGGAGCGGGTACTGGCGGCCTGGAGCCGGGGCGAAGCGCTGCCCGAGTGGGTGCCCGAGGAGGACCCGCGGCACGAGCGCCGGCGCGGAGCCGCGGTGGTGCTGTCCGGCGAGCGCATGCTGCTCATCCGCTACTCGCCGGCCGTGCGGCACGGATACTTCATCCCCGGCGGCAGCGTCGAGCCGGGCGAGACTCCGGCGGTGGCGGCGGTGCGCGAGCTCAAGGAGGAGACCGGCCTGGTGGGCACCGTCGAGCGGCTGCTCGCGAGGGTGCTCAACCGCAGCCGGGAGGAGCACTACCACCTGGTCACGATCGCCGGCGGCGAGCCGACGCCGCTCGACCTCGGTCCCGGCCAGACGCTCGAGTGGGTGCCGGTCGCCGACCTGCCGGGCACACCGGTCTGGCCGAAGCGGCTGGCCTGGCGGCTGCCGCGGTGGGCCGAGCACGGCTGGCCCGACCCACCGCCCGTCCTCGCGGACATGATCCGCGACCTGCACACCCCCTGCGACTGGTGACTACATCGGATACTGCGGGAGGCTGCCCCGCACGGTGACCCACTGGGTGTCGGTGAACGCGTCGAGGTTGGCCTGGGCACCGCCGTGCCTGGCGCCGGTGCCCGAGTCCTTCACCCCGCCGAACGGGATCGTCGCCTCGTCGTTGACGGTCTGGTCGTTGATGTGCACCAGCCCGCTCGGGATCCGCTCGGCGATCTCCAGCCCGCGCATCACGTCGTTGGTGAGGATTCCCAGCGACAGCCCGTACGACGTGTCCGCGGCCAGCTTCACCACGTCGTCCACCGAGTCGAACCGGATGACCGGGGCGACCGGACCGAACACCTCCTCGGAGTAGGCCGGGGCGGTCACCGGGACGTCGGCCAGCACCGTCGGCCGGTAGAACAGCCCCTCGTACGTCCCGCCGCTGGCCAGCCGGGCGCCGGCGTCGACCGAGCGGGTCACCATGTCGTGGATCCGGTCCCGCTGCCCCGCGTCGATCACCGGGCCGAGCGCGACCTGGCCGGTCAGCGGATCACCGACGGGCAGGTGGGTCGCCCGCGCCGACAGCGCCTCGACGTACGCGTCGGCGACGCCGGACTGGACCAGGTGCCGGCCGGCCGTCATGCACACCTGCCCCTGGTGCGCGAACGAACCCCAGGCACCCACGGACGACGCCTGCTCCGGATCCACGTCGTCGAGCACGAGCAGCGCCGAGTTGCCGCCGAGCTCGAGGTGCACCCGCTTGAGATGCTGCCCGGCCAGCGTCGCCACCGCCCGGCCGGCCCTGGTCGAGCCGGTGAACGAGACCACCCGGACCAGTGGTTCGGTGACCAGCGCCTCGCCGACGTCCGCCGCGCCGGGCAGCACGTGCAACACGCCCGCCGGCAGGCCGGCCTCCTCGAACAGCGCCGCGAACAGCGCGCCGCCGCTGACCGCGGTCCGCGGGTCGGGCTTGAGCAGCACCGCGTTGCCCAGCGCCAGCGCGGGCGCGACCGCGCGGATGCCGAGGATCGTCGGCACGTTGAACGGTGAGATGACGCCGACCACGCCGACCGGCACCCGGCGCGCCATCGACAGCCGGGGCAGCGCCGACCGCAACAGCTCGCCGTACGGGGCGGAGGCCAGCGCGGCCGCCTCGTAGCACTCCTCGGCCGACGTCATCACCTGGAACCCGCCGAACGGGCCGATCGCGCCGGTCTCCCGCATCAGCCAGCCGGTGATCTCCTCGGCGTTGGCGTGCCAGAGGTCGCCCACCCGGCGCAGCACCGCGGCCCGCTCCACGTAGGGCAAGGCGGCCCAGTCGCGCTGCGCGTCGGCGGCCGCCGCGGCGGCCTTGTGCACGTCGGCCGCCGTCGCCCGCCCGGACCGGCCCAACGTCTCGCCGGTCGACGGCGAGACCACGTCGAACGGCTCGCCGGAACCCTCGGTCCAGCCGCCCGAGTAGATCCTGCCGCGCCAGCCGTCGCCGTCGAGAAGGGGCATGCTCGACCTCCCGAAGTCGCGGCGGCACCGTCGCCGCCGATGTTTCATCAGTCAACAACTACCGCGATCACGCGTCCAGGTCTGTCAGCCGTCGTGGGTACGGTCCGCGGCATGGGGTGGACGGTGGAAGATCACCTGGCCGGGCAGCCGGAGTCGTCCGTCGAGCTCTACCAGCGGTTCGTACGGCTGGTCGAGGCTTGCGGCCCGTTCTCCTATGCGGTGTCCAAGACGTCGATCACGTTCAAGGGCAGCCGGCGCGGGTTCGCCGGCGCCCGCCCGGACGCCAACGGCCTGCGCGGCTACCTCGACCTGCAGCGCGCCGTCGAGGATCCGCGCATCACCAACGTCTCGCCGTACACGAAGCGTCTGTTCGTGCATCACTTCCGGATCCACTCGGCCGAGGAGATGGACGAGGAGTTCGCCGGCTGGGTCCGCGAGGCCTACGCCGTCGGCGCCGGCGACCACCTCACCCGCCGCGCCTGACCCCAGCCTGACCGCGGCCGGATCGGGATCGGGGCGATCGGGCCCATTGCCGGGTGGGGACGACCTAGGGTCGTGACCATGTGGACGCTGCGTGTCGACTCGCGGCGCTCCGCCCACGGATCGGAGCGCTGGCGCTGCTGCCGACCTTCCTGGTGCTGTTCGTCGTGGTGCGAGGCATCCCGGCAACGGTGGCAGCGCCGGAGGGAGCCCGCCTCGCCGAGCGGGCGGCGATCGCCTTGTTCGCCGCCACCGGCCTGCCCATCATCGTCGCGGTCACTACGATCGGCCTCGACCCCGGCGAGTTGACCCGCTCGACCGCGGCCGCGCTGGTCGGAGCTGGCATGCTCTCCGTCCTCGTGTTCCCGCTGCTCGCCCTGTCCGTCGCCCGCCGCACCCGGCGCACCTAGCGGTGCCGGGCCGGATGGATCAGCTCCCGAACGTGACGTCCTTGGTCTCGACGGTGCCCGCGGTGCGACCTGGCGCAGCGTGGTTCGACCAGTAGAGGTTGGTGTGCGCGATGACCGCCTCCGGCGGCGGCGCGCCCCACTCGCTCAGGTCCTCGGTGGTGTGCGCGTCGCTGACCAGCGTCGCGTCGTAGCCACGAACCACGGCACCGTGCAGCGTCGAGCGGATGCACTCGTCGGTCTGCGCGCCGACCACGACGAGCCGCCCGACACCGAGCCCGGCGAGCACGCTCTCCAATGGGGTCTCCTCGAAGGAGTCCGAGTACTGCTTCTCGATCCGCGGCTCGGCGTCGTCCGGGGACAGCTCCGCGACGATCTGCCAGTCGTCACTCCCCTTGCCCGGCCCGTCGTCCTGCACCCAGACCACCGGCACCTGCTCGCCGCGCGCCTTATCGACCAGGCTGCCCACGTTGGCCACGACCGCATCGCGCTCGTGCGTGCCGGCGACCACGCCGGTCTGCACGTCGATGACCAACAACGCCGTGTTGGGCCGATCCTCGAGTGTCGTCATGTCCCGCGCCCCTCTCTCTCACTGACGGGACAGTAGACCGCGGTACCGACAAATCCGGACGAGAGCCGGGGCCTGCGGCCGGACCGCCGTAGGTCGTCGGGTGTCAACCGGCGGGGGCTCGCCAGACGGCTCCGCACATGATCGGGTTGAGATCGTCGGCGAACTCGGCGCCCGGGAAGGCTCTCTCGTACGCAGCGTGAAAGGCGGCGCGGGTGAGGGGCGTGTCATGCCGGGCGAGTTGGAGCCAGCGCGGGTGCAGCAGGAGCCGGAGGGCGTCGGCCGCCGCGGCGCCGTCGCCGATGAGTTGGTAGACCACGCGGGCGTCGGTGAAGGCACGGTCGACGTGGAACTCGGAGGTCGGCCAACCGCCCGGATCGATGATGTCGGCCGCGATGAGCCGTCCGCCGGGCGCCAGCAGTGAGCGGACGTGAGGCAGCACGACGGCGGGATCCCCGATGTGGTGCAGCGCGTGCACCGACAGCACGACGTCGAATGGTCCGTCCTCCGGTGCCACCTCCAGGACGCCGCGACGTTGATAGTCGATGTTGGGCCTGGCCCGGTCGGCCCGAGCGATGTCCAGCATGCGATCCGAGATGTCGACCGCGAGCACGTGTTCGGCGCGGTCGGCCAGCAGGATGCTGTGCCGCCCCGCTCCGCACCCGAGATCCACCGCCGACGCCGCGCGCTCGGGCAGGTGCGCGAGGATCCAGTCGTCGAAGCTGCTGCTGATGCCGTCCCAGATCCTGGTGAAGCGGTCGAACAGCTCCGGGAACGCATCGAAGTAGGCAGCGGAGTCCTGCGCCGGGGCGGCGGACGACGACTCGGTCATTGCGGACCTCTCTCCTTCGCATCGTCCTGCCCGTGGCGGGGGTGCCGGTCGATTCATTTCCCGGGCAGCCTGATCGAGGCGTCGAGATAGTGGTTGGTCGCCAGCGCATCCGGGGTCGCGTCCGCCGGTACGGCTTTCTTCTGGGCACCATAGATGGGTCCGAGAATATCAAGCATCCGACGAACCCGGTGCGGGTCCATCGCGCCGAATGCGGCGCCGCGCAGAGAGGCCGGGTTTTCCACCAGGCCGTCGTTCTTCATGACGTCGACGCCGGCGCGGGCCTGTTCGATCGGGTAGGGGAAGGGGCTCGAGTAGTCCTTGTTGAGCGTGACGATCAACTGAAGGACCGGCTCCGGTCGATCCATGAAGTCGACCATTGCCTGCTGCAGCACCGGGACCAGCTTCGTCAGACACGTGTTCAGCTGCGGCAACGTGTCTCGCCGGACCACGAGCTCGTTCCGGTAGTCGGGATAGCCGGTCTCACTGACGTACTGGTATGCGACGTCGACGCCGAGGCTCCTGTAGATGAACGGCTCGTTGGTCGAGAAGCCGCCGACGACGATGGTGCGATCCGCCATCAGCCGCGACGGTGAGCCGTCGTAGCTGTAGTCGACCTGGCTGGCCCGGAGGATTCCCGCACCGAGCAGGTAGTCGATGTTCGCCGAACGGAAGGTGAGGACCTTGGTGTCGGTCTGCCCCACGTCCTGGAGGCTGTTGAAGGCTGGATGGCGCGCCTTGTCCCAGATGAACACCAGCGGGTCGACGTCGAACGGCGCGATCACCGCGACCGTCGGCTGCTTGCTCGCCCAGCCGAGGACCTGGTCCTCCGTGGCCTGCTGGCCGAGGACGATGGACTTGTCGGTGGTCATGAGCGCCGAGACCGGCACGTTCCCGACGGCGGGACCGCCCGCGCGAATCTCCAACTCGATCCCGGTGTCGGCACCATGGCTGACGAGTGGGCCCGTCACGCGCTTGTGATTCTTGTCGACCCGGTAGTTCCGGCCCAACAGTTGGAACAGGCCGCCATGGGTCGACTCCGGATACCAGGAGGTCTGGACGACCAACGGGCTGGGGCAGATTCCCCTGAGCTGCCCGGCGCTCGCCGCCGCCGGCGCCGCGTCTCCCGTATTGCCGTCAGAGCCTCCCCCGCTGCACGCAGCCAGCGCGGTGGCCGTGATCACGGCCAATAGCACGCGGATCGGTCGGGACGAAAAGGCGCACACCGAGAGGGCTCCTCGCACTCAATGACGGAAAGGAGAACAGCCGCATCCGGACGCCAACGCACTTTCGCCGAAGGCGTCTCGGCGGCCGAGTTCACCGCGACAATGTCAGTGCCGGCGATCCGGCACAGCGGACGTTGTTACGCCAGCATCACTGATGAGTGTCCGACTCGCCATGCGGGTGCCAGCCGACGGCTGACCCGCACAGCCAGGTGAAGTGGGCGAGACCAGATCCGCCGAGGTGGAAGAGGCAGGTCCGAAGGTCGGCTCATCACGGAGTCCAAAGGCTGAGGGTGGCAAGCTGGAGAACGATTGCTGCAGCTATCTCAGCACAACTGATGCCCGGATGTGTATTGCCGGTACGCGATTAAGCCCGATCGGGTGAAGGTATGTTTCTATGCCAGCATGATGTTGGAATTCAATACATCACGCCGCCCTATGCACGGCCTTTATGGCGCGAGCTCTCGGGCCTCCAAACCGGTCGGGCGCTGATCGACGTTCGCCGGCCAACCGGCCAGCCGGCCAGCCGGTCGCCCGGCACCCCGACCGAGGGTTCCGCCAGGCGGGCGGCCCTGGGCGCCGTGGCCTATTGACAAAATGTTGTTGTACGTAAAGACTGGTTTTCGCCATGAGAGACGTCGTCTACCTCGACCAGATCGAGCAGGCTGAGGCCCTGCTCAAGCCGCAGCGGATCGAAGTGCTGCGGCAGCTCGCCGAGCCCCGGTCCTGCACCGAGGTGGCGGTCGAGCTCGACCAGACCCCGCAGCGGGTCTACTACCACGTGAAGCGCCTGGTCGAGGCCGGCCTGGTGCGTCAGGTGGCCGAGCGCCGGGTGCGGGGGATCCACGAGGGCATCTACCAGGCGGCCAGCCGGTCCTACTGGCTGTCCCCGCGCTTGGTCGGCCGGATCGGGCTGCGCCAGACGCGCGACCGGCTCAGCCTGGGCCACCTGCTGGACCTGATGGAGGACGTGCAGGCGGACGTCGCCGCGCTCGACCTCACCCGGCCCGACCTCCCCTCGATCGGCGTGTCCGGAGACATCCGGGTGCGGCCGGAGCAGCGCACGGAGTTCCTCGACGAGTTGCAGCGGACGCTGCAGGACCTGTTCACCCGCTACGGCGGTTCCGAGGGCGACGCGTTCCGTCTGGCCGTCGCCTGCTATCCGAAGGGAGATCCCGATGATCGAGGCTGACCTGCACCTGCGTGCGGTGGTTCCGGCGCCGCCCAAGATCGTGTACGAGGCGTTGACCGACCCGGCCGCGATGCGTGTCTGGCTGGCCGAGCACGCCGAGGTGGAGTTGCCCGGCAGGTACGAGTTCTGGGGCCGCTACACGCCGGACGGCGCCGAGCCGCACCAGCGCGTGCTGCACGTCGACGAGCGCACCATCCGGTTCGCCTGGACCGTCGACGGAGTCGAGACGACCTCCGAATTCCAGCTCGCCGAGGACGAGGACGGCACACTGGTCACCCTGAGCCAGACCGACCTGCCGAACTTCCACGACGTCCTGGCCGACACGGCCGGTGCCCGGGGTGCGCTGCAGACGTTCTGGTCCCTGGCGATCGCCAACCTGGCGGACTACCTGGCCGGTCGTGCGCTGACCCCGAAGTGCGACTTCATGTCGGCCGACCAGCACGCCGAAGTCGTGATCGACGCGGCACCGGAGACGGTGTTCGACTCGATGATCGAGCCGGAGCAGTTCCGCCGGTGGTTCGGCGCGAACGTGGACATCGAGCCCTATGTGGGCGGGCGCTTCGCGATGGGCGGCTTCGAGCTGGACCCCGGAGGGGCCAAGTTCGTCGAGTTCGAACCGGGGCGCAAGGCGACGCTGCGATTCGCCGACGGCATCACGTCCAGCTGGGAGCTCGACGGATCGGACGGCAAGACCCGGCTCACGTTGGTACAGAGCGGCTTCGACCCCACCAACCCGCCGTACGCGGGCTGGGCCGGCTGGCTGACCGGGATCGCCGCGTTGCGGCGCTACCACGAGCTGCCCGGCTCGCGCCCGATCTGGCGCCAGATCGAGGTCGCCGGCGTACCCGACGGGATGTTCAGCACCGACCAATAAGAAGGGCGCGCCGGGATGTCTGGGGCGTAAGGGAGCCTCGGATCGTGCTACCTCGCCTGTGGTGGCAGGTGTTGGGTTCGAACCAACGTAGGCTGAGCCGGCGGTTTTACAGACCGCTCCCTTTGACCACTCGGGCAACCTGCCGTGCGCCGGTCGTGCCGGCGTCGGTGCAGCAGGATACAGGGGACGGGCGGGGGGTCGCACCGGGGACCGAAGGCCTGGCGCGGGTGAGTACGGTCGGGCTCATGGCGGACTCTTCCTTCGACGTCGTGAGCAAGGTCGACCGGCAGGAGGTCGACAACGCGCTCAACCAGACGGCCAAGGAGCTGTCCCAGCGGTTCGACTTCCGCGGCACCAACGCGTCGATCAGCTGGGCCGGCGAGCAGGCCGTCAGCCTCCAGGCCGACAGCGAGGAACGGGTCAAGGCCGCGCTGGACGTCTTCAAGGAGAAGCTGATCAAGCGGGGCATCTCGCTGAAGGCGCTCGACGCCGGCGACCCGCAGGCGTCCGGCAAGACCTACAAGGTCTCGGCCTCCATCAAGCAGGGCATCGAGGCCGACCAGGCCCGCTCGATCGCCAAGCGGATCCGCGACCAGGGTCCGAAGGGTGTGCAGGCGCAGATCCAGGGCGACCAGCTGCGGGTCAGCGCCAAGAAGAAAGACGACCTGCAGGCCGTGATCCGCCTGCTCAAGGAGGCCGACCTCGACGTGCCGCTGCAGTTCACCAACTACCGGTGACGGTCGCCGCGGACGACCGGGCGGAGATCACCGAGCTGCTGGCGCGGCACGGGCACCTGTTCGACGACGGCGAGTTCGACCGGCTCGACCTGCTGTTCACCGAGTCGGTCCGGTACGACGTCACCGCCTTCGGTGGCGGCGTGCTGCAGGGCATCGAGGCGATCCGCACGGCCACGCTCGCGCTCGGAGACCGCAACCCGGTCGCGCATCACGTCACCAACGTCGTGCTCACCGAGCAGCCGGACGGTGCGGTCCGCGCCCGGTCGAAGGGCATCGGCATCTACGCCGACGGGACCGCCGGCTCGGTCACGTACGAGGACATCGTCGTGCGCACCATCAAGGGCTGGCGTATCGACGCGCGCACGGTCGTGCCGAGGCGCGCACGAGCACGGTAAAGCCCGCCGCGCTCTTGGGAGAGAGAGTGAGAGTGCGGCGGGCCTCACCTGGACGTTACCCCGATCGCTGCCACCCATCGTGCAGTGTCTGCTACAGATGGTCACAAGTGACTAGTGCGCCGGACCGGATAGGGTCTTCGGGTTCGTGACGGCGATCCCAGGCGGGAGTGGCACGCGGTGAAGGGCATCATCCTGGCCGGCGGGAGCGGCACGCGGCTGCACCCGATCACCCGCAGCGTGTCCAAGCAGTTGCTGCCGGTCTACGACAAGCCGATGGTCTACTACCCGATGTCGGTGCTCATGCTGGCCGGCATCCGGGAGATCCTGGTCATCTCCACGCCGACCGACCTGCCACAGTTCCAGCGGCTGCTCGGGGACGGCTCCGAGCTCGGCCTCACGCTGTCGTACGCGCCGCAGCCGCATCCGAATGGGCTCGCCGAGGCGTTCATCATCGGCGCCGACCACGTCGGTGACGACAGCGCGGCGCTCGTCCTCGGCGACAACATCTTCCACGGCAACGACCTGGCCGAGATGCTGCAGCAGGAGGTCGCGAACCTGGACGGCTGCACGTTGTTCGGTTACCGCGTCCGCGATCCGGAGCGGTACGGCGTGGCCGAGGCCGACGCGACCGGCCGGCTCGTGTCGATCGAGGAGAAGCCGGCCCGGCCGAAGTCCAACAAGGCGGTCACCGGCCTCTACTTCTACGACAACGACGTGGTCGACATCGCCGCCGGGCTGACCCCGTCGGCCCGCGGCGAGTTGGAGATCACCGACGTCAACCGCGCCTACCTGGACAAGGGCCGGGCCCGGCTGGTCGACCTCGGCCGCGGCATGGCCTGGCTCGACACCGGCACCCACGACAGCCTGCTCGAGGCCGGCCAGTTCGTGCAGGTGCTCGAGCACCGGCAGGGGGTACGGATCGCCTGCCTGGAGGAGATCGCGCTGCGGATGGGCTTCATCGACGCGACCCAGGCGTACAAGCTCGGCGAGGCGCTGGGCAAGTCGGGCTACGGGCAGTACGTCATGGAGGTCGCCCGCACGGTCGAGGCCGGCGGCTAGAGACAGGCCGGCTGGAGACACTGGAGACAAAGGAAAGGGCCCCGGCGGTTGCCGGGACCCTTCTCGTGCCGCTCAGTAGCGCCCGCGCTGGCGCGCCATCTCCTCGAGCCGGCGGATCCGCTCGTCCATCGGCGGGTGGGTGGAGAACAGCTTCGCCAGGCCCTGCGGCCGGAACGGGTTGGCGATCATCAGGTGGCTCTGCGCGACGATGCGGTCCTCCTGCGGCAGCGGCAGCTGGGCCGTGCCGACGGCGAGCTTGCGCAGCGCGCTGGCCAGCGCCAGTGGGTCGTTGGTCAGCTCCGCGCCGGACGCGTCGGCCTGGTATTCCCGGCTGCGGCTGATCGCCAGCTGGACGATCGACGCCGCGATCGGACCGAGCACGATGAGCAGCAGCGCGCCGAACGCGCCACCGCCGCCCTCGTTGTCGTTGCGACCGCCGCCACCGAAGAACGAGGCGAAGATCGCGAAATGCGACAGGTACATGATCACGCTGGCCAGCGCGCCGGCCACGGAGGAGATGAGGATGTCCCGGTTGTAGACGTGCGAGAGCTCGTGGCCGAGAACGGCCCGGATCTCGCGCGGAGTCAGGATCTGCAGAATGCCGTCGGTGAAGCAGACGGCGGCGTGCCGGGGATCGCGTCCGGTCGCGAACGCGTTCGGCTGGTTGGTCGGGCTCACGTAGATGCGCGGCATCGGCTGTCGGGCCGTGGTCGACAGCTCGCGCACCATCGCGTAGATCTCCGGGGCCTCGGCCTCGCTGATCGGCCGTGCCCGCATCGCCCGCAGGGCGAGCTTGTCGGAGTTCCAGTACGCGAACGCGTTCGTGCCGAGCGCGAGCAGGAACGCGATGAACAGGCCGCTGCTTCCGCCGATCAGCCAGCCGGCGCCCATGATCAGCGCCGAGAGCAGCCCGAGCAGGGCGGCGGTCTTCAGCCCGTTGAACTGACGGTGCACTGAGGCCTTCCTCTTCACGGTTCGTACGCTGATGACAACGTTCTCAGCCGAGGCTGCGTTCCCCCTGTGAATCAGCCAGGTGCCCGCTGTGAACGGGCTCGCTGCACCTCCGCCGGGACCGGTCCGGTGGGGTCAAGCTCGGGTGGCGGCGGTACCGAGCCGAGCCACTCGCGCAGCCGGTCGCGCTCGTGGGTGAGCTCGTCCACGTCGCCGGCGGCGTACTCGTATTCCGGCGACCAGAACAGCGCGTCGAACGGGCAGACCTCGACGCAGATCCCGCAGTACATGCACAGCGCGAAGTCGATCGCGAACCGGTCGAGGACGTTGACCTGGCGGGGCCTGCCGCCGCCCGGCGGCTCGACGGTCTCCTTGTGGGAGTCGATGAAGATGCACCAGTCCGGGCATTCGCGGGCGCAGAGCATGCAGGAGGTGCAGTTCTCCTCCAGCAGCGCGATCACGCCACGGCTGCGTGGCGGCAGATCGGTCACGGCTGCTCCCAGTCCTCCGGTACGCCGAGCGGCCGCGCCCGGCGGCGCGGCCGGTCCCCGCCAGGCTCCTTCTCCCCCGGCCAGTCCTTCGCCACCCGGGCGGCCAGCACGAAGTCCTTGCGCAGCGGGTGACCCTCGAAGCCGGGCGGCAGCAGCAGCGGCACCAGCCCTGGATGCCCGGTGAACTCGATCCCGAACATCTCGTACGTCTCCCGCTCGTGCCAGTCGGCGCCGGCGAAGACCGGCACCAGCGAGTCGAGCCGGGGCGCGGACCGCGGCACCCGGGTGCGCAGCAGCGCGCGGTGCCGGTGCGTGGCCGAGTAGACCGACAGCACCACGTCGAAGCCGGCGTCCAGCTCGTCGACCGCGGACAGCCAGTCGAAGCAGGACAGGTCGGTCGCCGGGTCGTCCCGGGCCGCGGTCGCCGCCGCGAACCAGCCGGCGGCCGGCACGTCGAGGGTGAGCCGGCCGAACTCGACCCGCGGCGTGCCGCCGGCGACGAGCGCGACCAGCCGGTCAGCCAGCGAGGACACCGGCATCGATTCCGCGTCCCAGCACCCGCAGCCCGTCCAGCAGCGCCTCCGGCCGCGGCGGGCAGCCCGGCACGTATACGTCGACCGGGACGAGCTGATCGACCCCCTTGGTCACGCAGTAGGAGTCCCAGTACGGCCCGCCGCAGTCGGCGCAGGCGCCGAACGAGATCACGTGCTTCGGCTCGGGCAGCTCCGCGTACAGCCGGGCGATCGCCGGGGCCATCGTGTCGGTCAGCGTCCCGGCGACGACGAGCACATCCGCCGGCCGGCCCTCGACCGGCTCGGCCGAAGCCCGCAGCGACGCCGCGACCACCTCGACCGCGCAGCAGGCCAGCCCGACGTCGAGCACCCACAGGGTGAACCGTCCGGCCGGGAACCGCGTTGCCACGAACCGAGGGTAGTGGCCCACGTTCTGAACGGAGGCGGCCGAACCGCGAGCGCTCGTGTGGCGAACCACATATCGTGGTTGGAGGGGGAAGTTGATCCACAGGTTGTGGCTGTACGCAGGCGGGTACGGGTTGCGCGTACTCTGCGGCAGGGAGGCACGAAGGCCATGTTGAGCGATCGCGAGCAGCAGGAGCTGCAGCGCATCGAAGAAGCCCTAAAGGCCGACGACAAGCGCTTTGCCCAGGGTTTGCGTCGGGGTCCCCGGATCGACAAGACCCGACGCTGGCCGGCGCGTGCGCTGCTCGGCTTCGGCATCGCTTTGATCGTCATCGGCGCCCTCACCAGCGCCGCGCCGCTGATTCTCGAGGGGATCCTGTTCACCGGGATCGGGGTCGCCTGGGTCCGCTGGCAGGCCGTGCGGGCCGGCCGCGCCAACGGCAACGGCCGCCCGGTGCGTCCGGCCGGCCGGCCCGACGGGCCGAACCCCGGCTTCGGCCAACCTGTCTGACCCGATCGAGAGAGCCGTCCCGACCGCCGCAGGTCTGCGACACGACCCGGAACCTGATGCGCGTCACATCCCGCGCAGCGCTGCCCGGGTTTCGTTTTCGTAAGATGGTCGATGGCGTCTCTTCCGCGGGGGCGCCCTCGGGAGGCAGCACACATCATGCAGAAAGAGGTCAAGCGCCTCGACCGCGTTGTCATCCGCTTCGCCGGCGACTCCGGCGACGGCATGCAGTTGACCGGCGATCGGTTCACCTCGGAGACCGCGTCCTTCGGCAACGACCTGTCGACGCTCCCCAACTTCCCGGCCGAGATCCGGGCCCCCGCCGGCACCTTGCCCGGCGTTTCTTCTTTCCAGCTCCACTTCGCCGACCACGACATCATGACCCCGGGCGACGCCCCGGACGTGCTCGTCGCGATGAACCCGGCCGCGCTGCGGGCGAACCAGGCCGACCTGCCCGCGGGCGCGACCGTGATCGTCAACACCGACGAGTTCAGCACCAGGGCGATCGCCAAGGCCGGATACGCGGCCAACCCGCTCGAGGACGGCTCGCTCGACCAGTATCAGCTGCAAGCCGTGCCGCTGACCTCGACGACCGTGCGGGCGCTGGCCGAGTTCGACATCTCCAAGAAGGATGCCGAGCGGGCGAAGAACATGTTCGCGCTCGGCCTGCTGTCCTGGATGTACCACCGGCCGACCGACAGCACGATCTCCTTCCTGCAGGAGAAGTTCGCCCGCAAGCCGGAGATCGCGGCGGCCAACGTGGCCGCGTTCCGGGCCGGCTACAACTACGGCGACACCACCGAGGCGTTCGCGGTCTCGTACGAGGTGAAGCCGGCGCCGCTGCCCCCGGGCACCTACCGGAACATCAGCGGCAATCCCGCACTGGCGTACGGGTTGATCGCAGCCTCGCAGCGCTCCGGCCTGCCGCTGTTCCTCGGTGCGTACCCGATCACCCCGGCCAGCGACATCCTGCACGAGCTGGCCAGGCACAAGCGGTTCGGCGTGCGGACGTTCCAGGCCGAGGACGAGATCGCCGGCGTGGGTGCCGCGCTCGGCGCGTCGTTCGGCGGCGCGCTCGGCGTGACCACCTCGTCCGGACCGGGCATCGCGCTGAAGGCCGAGACGATCGGTCTGGCCGTGTCGCTCGAGCTGCCGCTGGTGGTCTGCGACATCCAGCGCGGCGGGCCGTCGACCGGGCTGCCGACCAAGACCGAGCAGTCCGACCTGCTGCAGGCGCTGTTCGGGCGCAACGGCGAGGCGCCGGTGCCGGTGGTGGCCGCGAAGTCGCCGTCGGACTGCTTCTTCACCGCGATCGAGGCGGTGCGGATCGCGCTGACCTACCGGACGCCGGTCGTCCTGCTCTCCGACGGCTACCTGGCCAACGGGTCCGAGCCCTGGCAGGTCCCGTCCGTGGACGACCTGCCCGACCTGCGGGTCGACTTCGCCCGCGAGCCCAACGGCCCGGACGGCGAGTTCCTGCCCTACCTGCGCGACCCGGAGACGCTGGCCCGGCCGTGGGCGGTGCCCGGCACGCCCGGTCTCGAGCACCGGATCGGCGGCATCGAGAAGGCCGACAAGACCGGCTCGATCTCCTACGACCCGGACAACCACGACTTCATGGTCCGCACCCGGCAGGCGAAGGTGGACGGCATCGCCCGCTCGCTGCCGCCGCTGGAGGTGGACGACCCGACCGGCGACGCGAAGGTGCTCGTCGTCGGCTGGGGCTCGACGTACGGGCCGATCGGCGCGGCCTGCCGGCGGGTTCGGCGGGCGGGCTTGCCGGTGGCGCAGGTCCACCTGCGGCACCTCAACCCGCTGCCGAGCGACCTGGGTGAGATCCTGCACCGGTACGACCGGGTCGTCGTGCCGGAGATGAACCTCGGCCAGCTGGCGATGCTGCTGCGGGCGCGCTACCTGGTCGACGTGATCGGCTACAACCAGGTGCGCGGGCTGCCGTTCCGCGCGTCCGAGTTGGCCGAGGTGTTCAAGGGCGTGATCACGGGTGTCTGACCTCAAGCTGACGGCGAAGGACTTCAAGACCGACCAGGAGGTCCGCTGGTGCCCCGGTTGCGGGGACTACGCGATCCTGGCGGCGGTGCAGGGCTTCATGCCCGAGCTCGGCGTGCCTCGGGAGAACATCGTGTTCATCTCGGGGATCGGCTGCTCGTCCCGCTTCCCGTACTACATGAATACGTACGGGATGCACTCGATCCACGGACGGGCGCCGGCGATCGCGACCGGGCTGGCGACGACCCGGCCGGACCTGTCGGTCTGGGTCATCACCGGTGACGGCGATGCGCTGTCGATCGGCGGCAACCACCTGATGCACGCGCTGCGCCGCAACACCAACCTGAAGATCCTGCTGTTCGACAACCGGATCTACGGCCTGACGAAGGGGCAATACTCGCCGACCTCGGAGATCGGCAAGATCACCAAGTCGACGCCGATGGGGTCGCTGGACACGCCGTTCAACCCGATCTCGCTGGCGATCGGCGCCGAGGCCTCGTTCGTCGCCCGGACCATGGACTCCGACCGCAAGCACCTGCAGGGCGTGCTGCGGGCGGCCGCGGCGCACCAGGGCGCGGCGCTCGTGCAGATCTACCAGAATTGCAACATCTTCAACGACGGTGCATTCGACCTGCTCAAGGACGCGGACACCCGGGACGACTGGACGATCCGGCTGGAGCACGGCGAGCCGATCCGGTTCGGCCGGGACGGGGCGAAGGCGGTCGTGCGGGACGGGGTCAGCGGCGGGCTGTCGATCGCCGAGGACGTGCCGGCCGACGACCCGAGGGTGGTCGTGCACGACGCGCACGCCGCCGACCCGTCGTACGCATTCGCGCTGTCCCGGCTGTCCGGGTCCGACCTGCACTACACCCCGATGGGCGTGTTCCGCTCGGTCGAGCGGGACACGTACGACGGGATGCTCAACGAGCAGCTCGGTCGGGCGCGGGCCACGGCCGAGCCCGATCTCGCCGGCCTGCTCGCCGGCACCGACACCTGGACCGTGTACCAGACCCGGGAGCCGTAGCCTGACCGTCCACTCTCGACAGAGGCCAGCTAGCGCTAGCTAGCCGACGCCGTACCCGGACCGGCCGCCCGCCAGGTCGAGCAGGGCCTGCTGGGCAGCGTGGTTGTGTACGTCGACGACGGTCATCCCAGCGCCGCCAGGACCGCGTCGCCGACCTCGCGGGTGGATGCCCGGCCGCCGAGGTCCGCGGTGAGATGGCGCCCGTCCCGGCAGACCGCCTCCATCGCCCGCTCCACCCGGTCGGCACCGGCCACGTCGCCGAGGTGGCGCAGCATCATCGCCCCGGACCAGATCGTGCCGAGCGGGTTGGCCAGCCCGCGGCCGGCGATGTCCGGCGCGGACCCGTGCACCGGCTCGAACACCGACGGCCAGCGCCGCTCCGGGTTGATGTTGCCGCTGGCACCGAGCCCGAGCGAGCCCTGCAGTGCCGCGCCGAGGTCGGTGAGGATGTCGCCGAACAGGTTCGAGGCGACCACGACATCGACGGTGTCCGGACGCAGCACCATCCGTGCCGCCATCGCGTCGACCAGCACCCGCTCGACGGTGACGTCCGGGAAGTCGGCGCCGACCTCGTCGACCACCTGGTCCCAGAGCACGTAGTTGTAGAGCGAGGCGTTCGACTTGGTGACGCTGATCAGCCGGCCGGAGCGCTGCCCGGCCTGCTCGAAGGCATACCGGGCGCAGCGGGCGATGCCCTTACGGGTGAACACCGGCACCTCGACGGACAGCCCGTAGTCGTGGTCGGAGTGCACGAAGCCGCCGGTGCCGGCGTACTCGCCCTCGGTGTTCTCCCGGATGAACAGCATGTCGATCTCGGCCGGTCCGCGGTGGGCCAGCGGGCCCTTGATGCCCGGCAGCAATCGCACCGGCCGGAGGTTCACGTACAGCTCGAATGCCTTGCGCAGCGGCATCAGGCCGCCCCACAGCGAGACGTGGTCGGGCACCGTCGGCCAGCCGATCGAGCCGAGGTAGACCGCGTCGTAGTCGCGCAACTGCGCGATCCCGTCGGCCGGCATCATCGCGCCGGTGCGCTCCCACCGGGCCGAGCCCCAGTCCAGCTCGACGAACTCGAGCGCCGGGTCGACCGCGGACAGCACCCGCACGCCCTCCGGCACGACCTCCTGCCCGACACCGTCGCCGGGGATCACCGCGATCCGTGCGCTCACCGGGCGCCGGCCCCGGGCGCGATCAGCGCGACCACCGCGGACGCGTCGCCGGCCGCGAGGACGAGCTCGGCAGTGCCCAGCACGAGCGTGACCGTACCGTCCAGCAGGATCGCGAACGATCCGCGTGAAGTCCGCGTGTCCCGGGCGGTCACAACCCGATCGCGGCGAGCCCGGCCTGCCCGCACTCCTTGTCCTGCTCGGCGGTCGCGCCGCTGCAGCCGACCGCGCCGAGCACGACGCCGTCCCGGCGGGCCAGCACCGAGCCGAGCGCCGGCAGGATCGGCAGCCGGACCAGCCGGTCGACGCCCTCGAAGAACGCCGGCCGGCTCGTCGCCACGTCCACCAGCCCGTCGCCCTCGCGGTGCCAGAGCGCGGCGCCGCAGGCCTTCGCCTCGGCGATCTGCGCGGACAGCGGCGGTGCGCCGTCCATCCGGCTCAGCGCCTTGAGCAGGCCGCCCTCGTCCACGATCGCCACGGTGATCCGCCAGCCGTTGTCGGCGGCGTGCTGCTGGGCGGCCGCTATGACGCGGGTGGTCTCGTCGGTGGTCAGAGGCACGTCAGTTCCCTCCGGTGGTGGCGGTCAGCACCCCGCATGCTCTCAGTGCAGTCCGAGGCCAACACCACCTGGTTGTCGCGGTAGCGGCCGAGGACGCCGTGCGCGGGCGGAGTCGCAGCGTGCATTAGCCTTCCGCGCCATGGCGGCGCTCACCGACCTCGAGCGGCGCCTGGTCGAGACGGCGGCGGCCGGCGAGACGCTGGACCTGCGTGCGGCCGCCGAGCGCGAGCTGCGCGCCGGCGTGGTCCGCGACGTGCTGCTCGGCGAGCACGGGGCGGTGGACGCACGCGGGCTGCAGGTACGCGGTGCGGCGCTGGTCGGCACGCTCGACCTCGACGGCCTGCAGACCCGGGTCCGGCTCCGGCTGCGCGATTGCACGCTGCCCGGCCTCGTGCTGCGCGGGGCGGCGTTGCCGCTGCTCGACCTGGGCGGCTGCACGGTCGGCGGCCTGCTCGCCGACGACGCGGTGGTGGCCGGGTCGGTGCTGCTGTGGCGCGGGTTCACCTGCCACGGGCTGGTGAGCTTCGTCGGTGCCCGGATCGGCGGGAAGCTCGACCTGTCCGGCGCGGTGCTGGCCGGCGGGTCCGGAGCCGCGCTGGTCGCCGACCGGATCACGCTCGGCGGCGACCTGCTGCTCGACGACGCGGTCGGCACCGGCGCGGCGGCCGCCGGCACGGTCCAGCTCACCGGCGCCCGGATCGCCGGCCGGCTGTCCGCTCGCCGGCTGCGGCTGACCAATCCGGCCGGCCCGGGACTCGCCGCGGCCAGCCTGCACGTCACCGACATGGTCGACCTCAGCCGCGGCATCGAGGTGCGCGGCAGCGGTCCCGAGGGCGCGATCCGGCTGGTCGGCGCCAGGGTCGGCTCGCTGTCGCTCGGTCGGGCCCGGCTGGAGAACCCGGACGGCTGGGCGGTGTCCGCGCACTACCTCGACCTCGGCGGCACGCTCTACCTGGA
>DATBFW010000035.1:0-21907 GCA_036558285.1 Mycobacteriales bacterium
GCGTCCGGGACCGCTGGGCCGGCAACCGCGACTACCCGTACGTCCGGGCGGCCGGGACGTGGGTCGTCCGCACCGGCGGGCTGCCGGGCGGGCTCGGCGTCGAGGTGGACGACGGCGACGCGCTGCTGGCCGCGGTGACCCGGCAGCTCGACGACGGCGCCGACCTGGTGAAGCTCTACCTCGACGGGCCGGACCGGGACACCTCGCCGTTCACCGTCGGTGAGGTGCGGGGGGCGGTCGAGCTGGCCCACGGCCGCGGGGCGACCGTCGCCGCGCACTCCGGGCTGCTGCCCGGCGCCCGGGCCGGCGCCGAGGCCGGCGTCGACTCGCTCGAGCACGGCTTCCAGCTCGACGCCGACACCGCCCGCACGATGGTCGCGAACGGTGTCGCGCTCGTCTCCACGCTGACCGTGCTGGAGTCCTGGCGCTCGTTCGCCAGCACGACCACGCTGCCCCGGTTCGCCGAGCCGGCCGGGCGAGCGCAGGTCGCCGAGCGGAAGGAGCGGGCGTACGAGAGCCTGCGGTACGCGGCCGCTGCCGGCGTGCTGATCGCCGCCGGGACCGACTTCGGCGGCGGCTCGACCCGGGCCAACCAGCTGGCCTGGGAGATCGAGTGCCTGGTCGCGGCCGGCCTCGAACCGTGGCAGGCGCTGGCGGCGGCCACCCGCAACGGCGGCACGCTCCTCGGCGAGCCGGAGGCCGGCGTGATCCGGGCCGGCGGGCCGGCCGACTTCGTGCTCGTGCACGGCGACCCGCTGTCCGACCCGGCCGCGATGTGGCGCGTCTGGCTGGTCCTCTAGGGCGGCTATGCCGCGGGTGCGACCGTCTCCGGCTCGGGGACGGTCGGGTCCGGCTCGTCCGCCGGCCGGTAGCGGCGCAGCGCCGGCAGGAACACCGCGATGAGCCCAGCACCGACCAGGCTGCTCAGCCCACCGATCGCCGCGCTGGCGCCGGCCGAGGTAGCCGAGCCGAGCACGCCGGCCCGGAAGTTGCCCAGCTGCGGGGCACCGGCGCCGACCACGAACTCGGCCGCGCTGGTCCGGCCGCGCAGGTGGTCGGGCACGGCCAGCTGGATCACGCTGCTCCGGAACACCACCGCGAGCACGTCCGCGACCCCGGCCAGGACGAGGAAGCCGACGGTGAGCGCGAGCCCGTCGACCAGCCCGAACCCGACCAGCCCGACTCCCCAGACCAGCGTGCACAGCTGCATCGCCCGCCCCGGGCGGTGGATGTGCGAGACCGGCCCGGACAGCGCCGTACCGAGGATGCCGCCCGCCGCCACCGCCGCGGTGAGCAGGCCGAGCGTCTTCGGATCGCCGCCGAACCGATCGGCGTTGATCGCCGGGAACAGCGCGAACGGCATCGCCAGCACGGTCGCCGACAGGTCCGACAGCAGCGCGCCCAGCACGACCTTCCGGTGCGCGATGAACCGCAGCCCCTCGCCGACGGCGCGGAGGCTCACCGTGGCCCGGCCGCCGTCCGGCGGCATCGGCGGCAGCCGGAACGTCGCGTACAGGGAGGCGGCGAAGCTGACCACGTCGACGAGGTAGCAGAACTTCAGCCCGCCGGCGGCGGCCAGCAGGCCCGCCACCGGCGGACCGGCGACCAGGCTGAGGTGCATCGTCAGCATCGAGATGGCCGCGCCGGCCGGGATCAGCTCCCGCGGCAGCAGCCGCGGCGCGAACGTCCGCCGGGCCGGCCCGTTCACCGACGCGACCAGGAACTGCACCGCGACCAGGCCGTAGAGCAGCCAGATGCTGCCGACCCCGGCGAACGCCTGCGCGGCGAACAGCGCCGAGATGACCGCCAGGGTGCTGTTGGTGGTCAGCACCAGCCGGCGCCGGTCGACCGCGTCGATGACCGGGCCGCCGGCCATGCCGCCGACGATCGAGGCGGCGCCGGCGGCCAGCCCGACCCCGCCGACCGCGGCCGAGGACCCGGTGAGCGTGTAGACCTGCAGCGCGACGGCGAACGTCGTCATCTGCGCGCCGAGGCCGGACAGCAGCGAGCCGACCGTGAGCCGCCGGAAGTCCGCCGACACCCGCATCGGCCGCAGGTCGATGAGCAGCCTGGTCCTAGCCACGGGCGAGGGCCTCCCGGTGGCCGGCGACGTCGGCGGACGCGTGCGGGTCCCGCGCCGCGGCCGCCATCCGGGCCCGGAACGGGCTGCGCTCCAGGGCGGCGCGCAGGTCGGTCGCGAAGGAGGTCAACGGGTACGGCAGCTCGGCGTCGAGTGCGGCCAGCGCGGCGGCGGTGACCTCCCACTCGGCCCGGATCGCCGGCAGCGCGGCCCGGGCCGCGTCGGTGAGCTCGACGATCCGTTCCCGGGCGTCGGAGCCGACCCGCTGCGCGGCCCAGCCGGCCCGCACCATCGCGGCGACGGTCTGGCTGGCCGCGGAGTGGGTCACCCCGGTCGCGGCGGCGAGGTCCCGCACGCTGGCGGGACCCTCGGCGAGCACCCGGACGACCGGCGAGAACCGCGGCCGGTAGCCGGCCAGGCCGAGGTCGGCCAGCGCGCGGCCCACGTCGGCGTCCATCTGCTCGAACAGCGCCCGCAACTCGGTGCCGAGGGCGCGAGCGGGGACGAAATCGGACACGGAGCGAATCGTAACAGCACTGTTGGGATTCCAACAGCGCTGTCAGGATACGTGTCATCGCTGCCAACTCGGCGACCGCCCGGAGCGCGACGTGCCCCGTGGTGCCCGGACGCTCCCTGGCCCGGTCCCGGTACCCGCCGTCGGCCAGCACAGCCGCGGTCGCGGCCGTGCTCCGCCCCGCCGCTGCCTCCGGCGGAAGCGCCACGCCGAGACCGAGCGCCGCGACCCGCCCGCGATCGGACGCTGGTCGCGGCCGAGCCCGGGTACGGCGACGAGCGGCACGCCCCGGGTCACCGGCGGCAGCAGGATGACCTCCGGTCCGTCCGGACACCAGACCTTGACCGTTCGAACGTGTGTTCGAGTAGAGTTGCCCCCGTTCGGGATGCCGAGAGGGGACGCGAGATGGGCTGGAACAACCCGCCGATCCCGTGGTCGGAGCTGGAGCGCAAGCTGTCCGGCCGCCGGCCCGCCGGCGTGCGGCCCGGCGACGGCGGCGACAGCCCGGCCTGGTCCCGCCGCCGAGCAGACTACGTCGCGCCGCCCCCGGTTCCGCCGCCGGCCGAGGACCGCGTGCCTTACGCGGAGCTGCACTGCCACTCCAACTTCAGCTTCCTCGACGGCGCCAGCCACCCGGAGGAGCTGGCCGAGGAGGCGGCCAGGCTCGGCCTCGACGCGATCGCCCTCACCGACCACGACGGGATGTACGGGGTGGTGCGCTTCGCCGAGGCCGCCAAGGCGCACGGCGTCCGCACGATCTACGGCGCCGAGCTGTCCCTCGGCCTGTCCGAGCGGCAGAGCGGCCACGCCGACCCGGAGGGACAGCACCTGCTCGTGCTGGCCCGCGACACCGAGGGCTACGGGCGGCTGTGCCGGCAGATCAGCGACGCCCAGCTCGGTGGCGGCGCCAAGGGCCGCCCGGTCTACGACGCCGACGAGCTGGCCGGCGCCCACGACGGCCACTGGCTGGTGCTGACCGGCTGCCGCAAGGGCACGGTCCCGGCAGCGCTGGCCCGCGGCGGCTCGGCCGGGACGGACGCGGCCCGCGACGCGCTCGACGAGCTGGTCGGCCGGTTCGGCCGGGACAACGTGGCGGTCGAGCTGTGGCACCACGGCGACCCGCTCGACGACGCCCGCAACGATGCGCTGGCCGAGCTGGCTGCCGCCCGCGGGCTGGTCACCGTCGCCACCGGCAACGCGCACTACGCGGCGCCCGGCCGGCGCCGGCTGGCGACCGCGCTGGCTGCGGTCCGGGCCAGGCGCAGCCTCGACGAGATGGACGGCTGGCTGCCCGCCGCCGGCACCGCGCACCTGCGCTCCGGGGCGGAGATGGCGGCGCGGTTCGCCCGCTTCCCCGGCGCCGTGCAGCGGGCCGCCGAGCTCGGCAAGGCCTGCTCGTTCGACCTGCACCTGGTGGCCCCGCAGCTGCCTGACTGGGACACCCCGGCCGGGCACGACGAGATGAGCTGGCTGCGCGAGCTGACCCTGGCGCGCGCGGTCCGCCGCTACGGTCCGCCGGACGCCGAGCGGGTCCCGGGGGCATACAAGCAGCTCGCGTACGAGCTGGACATGATCGCGCAGCTCGACTTCCCGGGCTACTTCCTCATCGTCAGCGAGATCGTCGACTTCTGCACCGAGAGCGGGATCCTCTGCCAGGGCCGGGGCTCGGCCGCCAACTCCGCGGTGTGCTACGCGCTGGGCATCACCGCCGTCGACCCGGTGACGTACGGGCTGCTGTTCGAGCGGTTCCTCGCCCCCGACCGGGACGGCCCGCCGGACATCGATCTCGACATCGAGTCCGGCCGCCGCGAGGAGGTCATCCAGCACGTCTACGAGCGGTACGGCCGGGATCGCGCGGCCCAGGTCGCCAACGTCATCACCTACCGGCCGCGGATGGCGGTGCGGGACATGGCGCGCGCGCTCGGCTACGCGCCGGGCCAGCAGGACGCCTGGTCCAAGCAGATCGAGCAGTGGGCGCCGCTGGCCGACACCGTCGACCACGACATCCCCGAGGAGGTCGTGCAGCTGGCCACCGAGCTGATGCACTTCCCCCGGCATCTCGGCATCCACTCCGGCGGCATGGTGATCTGCGACCGGCCGGTGGCCGAGGTGTGCCCGGTGGAGTGGGCCTCGTTCACCGACCGCTCGGTGCTGCAGTGGGACAAGGACGACTGCGCCGTGGCCGGGCTGGTGAAGTTCGACCTGCTCGGGCTGGGCATGCTCGCGGTGCTGCACACCACGATGGACCTGATCCGCTCCCACCACGACCGGGAGGTCGAGCTGGCGACGCTGCCGGTCGACGACGAGGGCGTCTACGACATGCTCTGCGCGGCCGACTCGGTCGGCGTCTTCCAGGTCGAGAGTCGCGCCCAGATGGCCACCCTCCCCCGGCTGCGCCCGCGCAAGTTCTACGACCTGGTGATCGAGGTGGCGCTGATCCGGCCCGGCCCGATCCAGGGCGGCTCGGTGCACCCGTTCATCCGCCGCCGGCAGGGCCTCGAGCCGGTGACCTACCCGCATCCCCTGCTGGAGCCCGCGCTGCAGCGCACGCTCGGGGTGCCGCTGTTCCAGGAGCAGCTCATGCAGATGGCGATGGACGCCGCCGACTGCACGCCGGCGTTCGCCGACCTGCTGCGCCGGGCGATGGGCTCCAAGCGGTCGCACGAGAGGATGGCGGCGCTGCGCGACGATCTCTACGCGGGGATGGCCCGCAACGGGATCGTCGACGAGGCGGCCGACGAGATCTACGAGAAACTCGCCGCGTTCGCCAACTTCGGCTTCGCCGAGAGCCACTCGATCAGCTTCGCCTACCTTGTGTACGCGTCGGCGTTCTTCAAGAAGTACTACCCGGCGGCGTTCTGCGCAGCGCTGCTCGACGCGCAGCCGATGGGGTTCTACTCGCCGCAGACGCTGGTCGCCGACGCCCGCCGGCACGGCGTGGTGGTGCGCGGGCCCGACCTCAACGCCTCCGCGGCCGGGCCGACGCTGGAGCGGGAAGACCTGTCCGACACGCCGCCGGTGGCCTCGGTGGCGGACGACTGGAGCGACCTGGTGGTGGCGACCGGATACGCGGTCCGGCTCGGGCTGGCCTCGATCCGGTCGATCGGGTCCGACGTGGCCGAGCGGATCGCGGCCGGCCGGCCCTACCGGGACATGGCCGACCTGGTCCGCCGGACCGAGCTGACCGCCGGGCAGCTGGAGGCGCTGGCCACGGCGGGCGCGTTCGACTGCCTCGGCATGACCCGCCGGCAGGCGTTGTGGACGGCCGGCGCGGTGGCCCAGGACCGGCCCGACCGGCTGGCCGGCCTGGTGGTCGGCGCCGACGCTCCCCCGCTGCCGCTGCCGAACGCGGTGGAGACGGCGATGGCGGACGTCTGGGCGACCGGGGTGTCCCCGGACAGCTACCCGACCGAGTTCGTGCGCGACCAGCTGTCCGCGGCCGGCGTGCTCACCGCCCGCGGCCTGTCCACTGTGGACAACGGATCGCGAGTGCTGGTCGGCGGCGTGGTCACGCACCGGCAGCGGCCGGCGACCGCCAGCGGGATCACCTTCCTCAACCTGGAGGACGAGACGGGACTGGTGAACGTGATCTGTTCGAAGGCCGTGTGGGCGCGGCACCGGCGGGTGGCGCGGGAGTCCGCGGCGCTGGTGATCCGCGGGATGCTGGAACGCGTCGACGGCGTCACCAACGTCGTCGCCGAGCGCATCGACAAGCTGGAGCTGTCGGTGAAGTCCACCTCCCGGGACTTCCGATGAACCCGGCCACCCGGCGCGTGCCCGGCCTCGGCCTGCCAGGCCACGCCGCCCACCGCTCCCCCGCACCCGACCGACCCGTGCGTCCACCGCGCCTGCCGACCCAGCCGGAAACCGCACCGGAGCCAGGCACCGCGACCCAGCCCAGCACGGCCGCGGCCCGGCCGGAAGCCGCACCGGAGCCGAGCGCCGCGACCCATCCCGGCACGGCCGCGGCCGAGCCGGAGGTCGCCGCCCGGCCGGATGCCGGAGCGGCGGGCGGTCGGCGGGCGCGGCGGGCCGGGCGGCCGGGGTTGCGGTCGCGGCGGGTTCTGGTCGCGCACCGGAGTGCACGGTGACCGCGGTGCCGCTGCGGTGGCGGCTGGCCGACGAGCCGGCGGCCGACGCGCCGGGGCAGGGATCGCTGTTCTCCTCGGACGACCTGATGACGGTCGAGCGCGGCACCGGGCGGCTGTCGGGGCTGGAGTTCCTGCACGTGCACGCGCGGCGGATCATCAACGAGGTGCCGGCGGCGTCCCGGATGCCGTTCCGGTTCACGATCAACGCCTACCGTGGCTGCTCCCACGCCTGTACATACTGCTTCGCCCGGCCGACGCACGACTACCTCGGCCTCAACATCGGCGAGGACTTCGAGCGCCGACTGGTGGTGAAGGTCAACGCGGTCGACCGGCTCAAGGTCGAGCTGCGCAGTCCGAAGTGGACCGGCGACTCGATCGCGATGGGCACCAACACCGACCCCTACCAGCGGTGCGAGGGAAAATACCGGCTGACCCGCGGGATCGTCGAGGTGCTGTCCGAGGCGCGCAACCCGTTCTCGGTGCTGACCAAGTCGGCGCTGGTGCTGCGCGACCTCGACCTCCTTGCCGAGGCGGCGCGGCGCACCGAGGTGTCGGTGTCGCTGTCGATCGGGACGCTGGACGAGGCGGTGTGGCGGGCGACCGAGCCGGGCGCGCCGCACCCGCGGCGCCGGGTCGACGCGGTGCGCCAGCTCGCCGAGGCCGGCATCCGGACCGGGGTGCTGGTCGCGCCGGTGCTGCCCGGCCTGTCCGACTCGCCGGCCCAGCTGGAGGAGGTCGTGACCGCGTGCGTCGAGGCCGGCGCGCGGTCGGTCACGGCGATCGCACTGCACCTGCGGCCGGGGGTGCGCGAGCACTTCATGGGCTGGCTCCGGCCGCGCGACCCCGGCCTGGCCGACGACTACGAACGCCGCTACCAGCGGTCCTACCTGCCGGACGAGGAGCAGAAGGCGCTCGCCGCCCGGGTACGCGCGATCGCCGAACGAGCCGGCGCCCGCTACGCAACCCCCGCCCAGGCCCGGGTCCCGTCCGGCGAAGCGGTGGTCCCGTAGGCGACGCCCTCGAGCCGGCGCTACGCGACCTCGCCAGGTCCGGACGCGTCGGTGGTGGCCGACGTCGCGCGGGCGGCGCAGTGTCCCGCGGTCGAACGCCTCGCCGGCGACTTCCTCGGGCGATGCGGGCCCACCGCGTCCTCACTTGGGTGGGAGGGAGCGGGCGTAGGCGACGCCGACGCCCACCCAGCGGGCGAGCTCGGCATCGGAGGCGATGGGGTCGATGCGCAGCCAGCCGTCCATCTTCCGACCGCGCATCTCGAACCGGCGCGCATGCGGCGCCGTGATCAGCTCCTCCGTCTGCGCCGGGTCGACCCGCAGCAGCATCCCGCCCTGCCCGCTGGCGCTGACCGCCATGTTGCCGTTGATGAGAAACGCCAGCCCGCCGAACATCCGCTTCTCGGTCAGCCCGTCCTCGCCCGCCACCCGCTCGCGTATCCGCTCGGCCAGATCCTCGTCGTACGCCACGGCAGCAGTATCGGCGTCCGCACCGACGTTTCCCGGTCCGAGCATTGACGTGCAGGTAATTACCTGCATATAGTCGAGCCGTGCGCGGCGGGATGGACGGGGTGTTCCGGGCGCTCGCGGATCCGACCCGGCGGGCGCTGCTCGACCGGCTGCACGAGCGCAACGGGCAGACGCTGACCGAGCTGTGCTCCAGTGCCGGGATGACGAGGCAGTCCGTCACGCAGCACCTCGGCGTGCTCGAAGACGCCAACCTCGTGAGCACGACGCGGCGCGGCCGGGAGAAGCTGCACTACCTCAACCCCGTTCCGCTGCACGAGATCCAGGACCGCTGGATCGAGAAGTTCGAGCGGCCGCGACTGCGGGCGCTCAGCGAGCTGCGACGACGAGCAGAGGACGCGATGACCGACCCGACCTTCGTCTACGTCACCTACATCGAGGCCAGCCCCGAGCGCGTCTGGCGGGCGCTCACCGACCCCGAGCTCACCGCCGCCTACTGGGGACACAGCAACGTGTCGCCCGGCTGGCAGGTGGGCGACCGCTGGGACCACGTCCGCACCGACGGCAGCGGTGACACCGACGGCGGCGGCACCGTCGAGGAGTCCGACCCACCGCGCCGGCTGGTGCTGAGCTGGGGTCCACCGGACGGCCAGCCCGGCGACCCGTCCCGGGTCGCGTTCGACATCGAGCCGTGGGACGGCATCGTCCGGCTCACCGTGACGCACTCCGACCTGGCCGACGACGCCGAGCGGGCCGGCGCCGCCGCCGGCTGGGCTGCAGTGCTGTCCAACCTCAAGTCCCTGCTGGAGACCGGCCATGTCCTTCCCCGCGCCCCGTGGGAGATGACCCGAGCCTGAATCCATCGGGATTGACGATGGGTGGACCCGCCGGGAGCCTGCTGTCGTGGGCGCGGCGGCGGAGTTCGAGAGCCTGTTCCGCGAGGTCTACCTGACCTTCCACCTGCGGGACGCGCCGCGCAGCAGCATGGCGCTGCTCGCGACCGCACTGGACGGCATGCCGGACGACGCGGCCGCCACCCTGCTGGCGGCACTGCGCCGCCTGCTCGCCCACGCCCCGAACGCCCGCTCCCCCGAAGGGACACCGCCATGACGGAGACCGTCGCCTGCGAGAGCTGCGGCATGCCGATCGAGACCGGCCGCTACTGCGCGCACTGCGTCGACGAGGACGGCCACCTGCAGTCGTTCGAGGACCGCTTCGAGCGGATGGTGGCGTGGCAGCAGCGCCGGCAGCCGGAGGCCAGCCGGGCCGAGCTGGAGGCCGGGACGAAGGCGTATATGGCCACGATGCCGGCCTGGCGGAACCATCCGGCGCTCCGGACCTGACCCGGGTGCCGTCCGGCGGCTATCCCAGCCTGGCGACGGCGGCGCACAGTCGCGTGTGGACGGACAGCTCCTCCTCGACCGGGGCGAGCACGCGGGCCTCGGCCAGCTGCTCGACCCGCCGGCGCAGCCGGCGGCGGGCGGCCCTGGCCCGGCGCCGGCCACCGACCGCGGCCAGCCGGCGGGCCAGGAACGCCAGCAGCAGCCCGGCCACCGCCCCGCCGATCAGCAGCAGCGTGGGCAGCGGCACCCGGCCGACGTGCGGCAGCGGCGGCTCCGGGAACCTCAGCCAGTCCAGCGCGAGCAGCGCCAGCAGCCAGACCAGCCCGGCCACCGTCGCCACCGCCAGCACCGCCTGCAGGAACCCGACCGGCAGTTCCCACCGCGGCCGCCGGGCGGCGCCCAGGTCGGTGCCGGCGACCGTACGGTCCAGCTGGTCGGGCAGGTCCGCGGTCGCGTTGGTCGCCGCCTGCCGGACGACTCTCGGCCACGGCTCGGGCAGGCCGTCGGTGGCCCGCGCGGTCAGCTCGCGCAGCGCGCTGTCCACCCGCGCCCGCTGCACCGCCGACGGCCCGGGCAGCCCGGTCCGGATCGCCTCGGACGGCGTCTCCGGCAGCCGCAGCCGGCGCATCGGGTCCGGCCGCAGCCGGCGCAGCCAGCGGGTGAACGGCCAGCCGGTGACCGCGGTAGCCCTCGCCCGGTGCGCCCGGTCGACCGCGGTGGCGATCGTGTCCGCACCGGCCGCGTCGGTCAGCGCGTCGACCAGCGCGTCCCGGTCCTGCCGGCGGATCCCGGTCCGCGCGCCGGCCGGGCAGACCGGCCGCAGCGCCGCCGCGGTCCGGCCGAGGTCGGCCTCCAGCCGCTGCACCGACGCGCGCCGGGCCGCGGCCCGGTCGGCCAGCTCCTTGCTCAGCGCGTCCAGCCCGTCACCGGTCAGCGCGGACACCGCCAGCACCGGCACGCCGGGCAGCCCGTCCTCGGCCAGCAGCCGGCGCAGGTCGGCCAGGCACGCCGCCAGCCCGGCCGGGTCGAGCAGGTCCGCCTGGTTGAGCACGACCAGCGTCACGTCGCCGTGCCCGGCCAGCGGCCGCAGGTAGCGGTCGTGCAGCGCGGCGTCGGCGTACTTCTGCGGGTCGAGCACCCAGACCAGCAGGTCGACCAGCTCGACGAGCCGGTCGACCTCCAGCCGGTGCTCCACCCGGACCGAGTCGAAGTCGGGCAGGTCGAGCAGCACCAGCCCGTCGGCCGCGTACGCCGGCTGGTCGGCGGCGGCGTGCCGGCGCGGGACCGCCAGCCAGTCCAGCAGCGGGCCGGCGGAGTCGGCGCCCCAGACCACCGCGGTCGCCGCCGAGGTCGTCGGCCGGCGTACCCCGACCTCGCTGACGGACTCCCCGGCCAGCGCGTTGACCAGCGAGGACTTACCGCTGCCGGTCGCACCGGCGATCGCGACGACGGTGTGCGCGGCGCCGAGCCGCAGCCGCGCACCAGCCTTGCCGGCGATCCGGGCGGCCTGTTCGACCAGCGGCGGGTCGAGCCGGCCGCGGCCGAGCTCGACGACCTGGTCAAGGGCCGCCAGCCGGTCGGCCAGCGCGGGGCTACCCGAAGGCACGCCGCCACCAGGACAGCTTCGGCTCCGGCGGCAGTTCTGCGGGCGGGACGGGCCGGGCCGGCGCCGCGGCCGGCCGGCTGACCTCGGCCGAGGCGCGCCGGGCCAGCTCCAGCTCGTGCGCCGCCCTGCGCAGCGCCTCGGCCGCGGCCGGGTCCGGCGCGCCGGCCAGCACCAGCGTGCGGAACCGCTCGGCCTCGCCGCCGAGCAGCTTCTCCACCCGCTCCATCAGCTCGTGCCGGGCCTGGGTCGCCATCGCCCGGACCACTCCGTCACCGAAGACCGCTTCCAGCACCTTCTGGGACACCGCCGACGTGCCGCCGGCGATCAGCACCTCCGCACCGGTGAGGCCGCCGGTCTGGGCGAAGACGAGCAGCATGACCGCCAGGCCGGCGCCGTTCACCCCGAACGACGCCATCCGGGCGGCCGTACGGCGCTGGGCGCCCTGCGAGGACACCAGGTTGAGCACGTCGCCCTGCCAGGCCCTGACCTCCGTCCGCAGCCGCTCGGCGAAGTCCTCGGACGAGCGGGCCAGCACCGTACGGGACGCGCCGAGCAGCGCAGCTCCGCCAGGTCGGCCCCGCCACGCCTCCGCGGTCCGCTCCGCCGCCCGGTCGGCGGCGGCCCGGACCAGCGACTCGACGCTCGACTCGACCGCGTCCGCGACCTCCTCGTCTGGCAGCGGGCGGCCGGTGAACGCCGAGGCCACCCGGTCGCGGATCCGGCCGACCCGGGACTGCAGCCCGCGCAGCAGCTCGCCGGTGCCGACGAACTCCTGCCAGCGGGCCAGCACCTCGCCGCGCAGCACGGTCCCGCCCCGTACGCCGTCGTCGACGTCCCGGACGGCGGCCGCGTAGAGCACGTCGGCGTCCTCGAGCAGCACGGCGGCCGCCGCGCTCGACTCGTCCGCGGCGCGGGCCAGCGCCGGCACCCGCTCGGACATGCTGCGCAGCGCGCCGTCAAGGGTCGCCCGGACCACCTCGGCCCGGGCGGCGGCGTCCGCGGCCAGCCCGAGCAGCCAGTCCCGCAGCGGCGCCACCGCCCGCGGCGGGATGAGCCCGCCGGTCAGCGGCACCTCGGGCACGCCGAACAGGGCCGCGCGGCTCAGCCCGCCCTCGGCCAGCATCTGTCCGAGGTGGTCCATCACCTCGCGCATCGCGGGCGGCGGCACCCGGTTGCAGACCACGGCCAGCGCGGTGCCGCGGCGCTCGGCGGTGTGCAGCAGCTCCCACGGGACGGCGTCGGCGTACCGGGCCGCGGTGGTGACGAACACCCACAGATCGGCCGCGGCGAGCAGCTGCGCGGCCAGCTCCCGGTTGCCGGCGACGACCGAGTCGATGTCCGGTGCGTCGAGCAGGGCCAGCCCGGCGGGTACGGCCGGATGCGGCACGAGCTGCAGCGACCGCTCGCCGGACGTGGACGGGCCGGCCGAGCGGGCCAGGCCGGGCAGCACCCGCCCGTCGGCGAACCACCGCTCGTCACCCGGCGCGCACAGCAGCACCGGCGCCCTGGTCGTCGGCCGGAGCACCCCGGCCGGGCTGACCTCCACGCCGACCAGCGTGTTCACCAGCGTCGACTTGCCAGCGCCGGTGGACCCGCCGACCACCGCGAGCAGCGGCGCGTCCAGCCGGCCGAGCCGGGGCAGCAGGTAGTCGTCGACCTGGCGGACCAGCTCGTCCCGGGACCGGCGGGCCAGGTCGGCACCGGGCACCTCGAGCCCGAGCCGCAGCCCGGCGGCCCGGTCGCGGACGGTCGCGACCGCGCCGGCGAGGTCGGGCTGGGCAGCCATGGGGAGATCATGGCCCGGCAACGGCCCGGTCAACCCTCACACGCCCGGACTCGGCTCACTGTCCGGACTGGTACGCCGAGCGGACCTCCTCCGGCGTGAGCGCCCCGGCGTACACCTGGACGGTGTCCACGGCGCCGGGGAGGAACTGCACCTTCTTCCCGTTCGCCAGCCCGCGGCCGACCGCGAGCGGGCCGCTCTCCCCCGGCCGGCCCGCGTACGCGACAGAGCCCTCGCGCTCGCCGTCGACGTACAGGGTCAGCTGACCGGTGCTGGTGTCGCGGACGCCAGCGAGATGCGTCCACCGGCCCCGGACCGGTGGGTTCTCCGACAGCGCGCGGACGTTGCCGGGCACCGCGATCGCCCAGCGCCCGGTCGGCACGTACTGCAGCGCGAGCGCGGAGTCCGGGCCGCCGTCCTCGCTGACCGCGGTCGCGAACCCGTCCGGGATCCGGTCCAGCCGCACCCAGGCGGTGACCGTCCAGTTGCCGGCCGGGTCGACGACCGACCGGTCGGTCTCGCCGTACCCGCGGGTGCCGTCGAAGACCACCGCCGGCCCGCTCTGCCCGTCCTGGATCCACTCGGCGCCGTCCCGCAGCGCGATCGGGTTGCCGCCGGCGGTGTCGGCGGCGGCCCGCCCGGCGCCCTCGTCGAAGGTCCACTCGCCGGACATCTCCGGACCTTCCGGTCCGAGGGTCGGCCGGGCATCCGTCCTGGTCGGGCCGGCCGGCGCGCCGCTCGAGTCGCCGCCCGAGCCGGAGCCGAGCCGGCCGAGCAGGGTGGTCAGCAGCACGATGGCGACCACGGCCGCGAGCACCAGCCAGCCGACGCGGCGCAGCGTCAGCGTGCGCGGGATCACGGGAGGACAGTAGCCAACGGTTACCGTGTCGCCGTGATCGACGACGGCCTCCAGTTCCCGCCCGGCTTCCAGTTCGGCACCGCCACCGCCGCCTACCAGATCGAGGGGGCGGTGGCCGAGGACGGCCGCGGCCCGTCGATCTGGGACACGTTCAGCCACACGCCCGGCACGATCCGCGGCAGCGACACCGGCGACGTGGCCTGCGACTCGTACCACCGGTACGCCGAGGACGTGCGGCTGATCGCCGGCCTCGGGGTCGCCGGATACCGGTTCTCGATCTCCTGGCCGCGGGTGCTGCCGGCCGGCGCCGGCGCGGTCAACCAGGCCGGGCTGGATTACTACAAGCGGCTGGTCGACGCCCTGCGGGAGGCCGGCATCGAGCCGGCACCCACGCTGTTCCACTGGGACCTGCCGCAGCAGCTGCAGGACGCCGGCGGCTGGCTGGCCCGGGACACCGCGGCCCGGTTCGCCGACTACGCCGCGGTCGTCGCCGAGGGTCTCGGCGACCGGGTCGGCCGCTGGATCACGCTCAACGAACCGGTCGTCGTGACCTGGAACGGGCACGTCGAGGGCAGCCACGCGCCCGGGCTGCGGCTCGGCGCCGGCGCCTTCCCGGTCGCGCACCACCAGCTGCTCGGGCACGGGCTCGCGGTGCCGGCGCTGCGGGCGGCCACGCCGGGCGTGCCGGTCGGGATCACCAACAACTACGGGCCGGTCGGTCCGGCCACGCCGGCCGAGGCCGACGTGCAGGTGGCCGCGTTACGGGACGCGCTGCACAACCACCTCTACACCGACCCGGTGCTGCTGGGCCGCTACCCGGACCTGGTCACCCCGCTGGCCGGTGACACCGTCCGGGACGGCGACCTGGCCACGATCGCCGCGCCGATCGACTTCCTCGGCGTCAACTACTACTTCCCCGAGCTGGTCCGGGCCGACCCGGACGCGGTCTTCGGGATGGCGGAGGTCGAGTTCCCGGCGCCGTCCCGGACCGCGTTCGACTGGCCGGTGGTGCCGGCCGGGCTGACCGAGACGCTCACTGCGCTGCGGGACCGGTACGGCGCGGCCACCCCGCCGATCTACGTCACCGAGAACGGCGCCGCCTACGACGACACGGTGGGTCCGGACGGCGCCGTGCACGATCCGGACCGGGTGTCCTATTTGGACGGTCACCTGCGCGCGGTGCGGGCGGCGATCGACGCCGGTGTGGACGTGCGGGGCTACTACTGCTGGTCGCTGCTGGACAACTTCGAGTGGGCCGAGGGGTTCTCGAAGCGGTTCGGGCTGGTGCACGTGGACTTCGGCACGCTCGCCCGCACGCCGAAGGACTCGTACGGGTGGTTCCGCGATCTCGTCGCCGCCCAGGAGCCGACCCAGGAGCCGACCCAGAAGCCGGCCCGGTAGGGACTTCGCGTGCTGCCGGGGGCGGTCGGGCCGGTCCCGGCCACGCGGGTGCGCAAGGCGTTCATCGGGACGCTCGCGCTGGCCAACCTGGCCGTCTGGATGGGCTTCTTCACCCCCATCCAGCTACTCCTGCCCGACCAGCTCGAGGAGGTCGCCGGCGACGAGGGCAAGGTCGGCGCGCTCGGCCTGGTGACCGGCGTCGGCGCGCTGGTCGCGGTGGTGGCGACGCCGCTGGCCGGTGCGCTGTCCGACCGGACCACGTCCCGGTTCGGCCGGCGGCTGCCCTGGCTGATCGGCGGCACCCTGCTCGGCGCGCTCGCCCTCGTCGTCCTGTCGCGACAGTCCACTGTGGTCGGTGTGCTGTTCGGGTGGGCGGCGGCGCAGGCGTTCCTCAACGCCGCGTACGCCGGGCTGACCGCCGAGGTGCCCGACCACGTCCCGGTCGCGCAGCGCGGCACGGTGTCCGGCTGGTTCGGGCTGCCGCAGGCGGTCGGCGTGGTGGTCGGGGTGGCGTTGGTGACCGCGTTCACCACCACTGTCGTCGCCGGCTACGTGCTGATAGCCGCGGTGATCGTCGTGCTGGTCGTGCCGTTCGCGGCGGTCACCCGTGACCCGGTGCTCGACCGCGCCGACCGGCCGACGATCTCGCTGACGAAGGGCTGGTGGATCGACCCGCGGCGGTTCCCGGACTTCGGCTGGGCCTGGCTGACCCGGTTCCTGATCTCGCTCGGCAACGCGCTGGGCACCCTCTACCTGCTGTACTTCCTGCGCGACAAGGTGCACTTCGAGCAGCTGTTCCCGGGCAGGTCGGCCGAGGACGGCGTGCTCGTGCTGATCCTCATCTACGCGGCCGGCGCGGTCGCCACCGCCGTCGGCGGCGGGGTCTGGTCGGACCGGACCGGGCGGCGCAAGCCGCTGGTGATCGTGTCCAGCCTGGTGATGGCGGCCGGGGCGGTGCTGCTGGCGGTCTGGCCGACCTGGACCGCGTCGCTGGTCGCGGCGGCGCTGCTCGGTATCGGCTACGGCGTCTACATGGCGGTCGACACGGCGCTGGTCACCCAGGTGCTGCCGGCGGCGGCCGACCGCGGGAAGGACCTCGGCATCGTCAACATCGCCAACGCGGCGCCCCAGGTGCTGGCACCGGCGCTGGCGGCGCCGGTGGTGGCCGGGCTCGGCGGCTACCCGATGCTGTACGCGCTCACCGCCGTGGTCACCGTGGCCGGCGCCGTGCTCGTGCTGCCGATCCGATCGGTCCGCTAACCCTCGGTCAGCTCGACCGGCACCGCGATCACGTCCACCATCGCGCCGTTGCGGAGCACGGTCACCGGGAGACCGACGCCGACCGCGTCGGCGAACAGCATCCGCTGGATGCCCTGCGCGTCGTTGACCGGCTGGCGGCCGACCGAGAGCACCAGGTCGCCGGCGTGCAGGCCGGACCGGGCCGCCGGGCTGCCGGGCACCACCTCGACGACTCGCAGGCAGCTGCGCTGCCCGACCCGCTCGGCGACCGGCTCCGGCAGCGGAGCCGGCACGCTGACCAGGCCCAGGTACGCGCGGCGCACCCGGCCCTCGGTGAGCAGCGCGGAGATGATCCGCCGGGTCGTGGCGTTCACCGGCACCGCCAGCCCGAGGCCGATGCCGGCGACTGCGGTGTTGATGCCGACCACCCGGCCGGCCGCGTCCGCGAGCGCGCCGCCGGAGTTGCCCGGGTTGAGCGCGGCGTCGGTCTGGATGACGTCCTCGATGACCCGGCCGGCGCGGCCACTGCGGGTCGGCAGTGACCGGCCGAGCGCGCTGACCACGCCGGCGGTGACCGTGCCGCCGAGCCCGAGCGGGTTGCCGACCGCGACGACGAGCTGGCCGACGACGAGCTTGTCCGCGTCCCCGAGCCGAGCCGCCGCCGGCGTGCCGCCGCGCACCCGGACCACCGCCAGGTCGGACAGCGGGTCCGCCCCGATGACGTCGAAGTCCGACTCGGTGCCGTCCGCGAAGCCGGCCGTACCCGTCCGGCTGCCGCCGACGACGTGCGCGTTCGTGAGCAGGAAGCCGTCGTCGGTGAACACCACGCCGGATCCGGCGCCACGACCCAGCCGCAGGCTGGCGACGTGCGGCGTCACCTCCGCCGCGACCGTGCTCACCACCCGCGAGTAGGCGTCCAGCGCGTCCTGGTCGACATCCATGCGCACCTCACTTACAGCGTTACAGCTGCATCCATGGTGCGCGCCCCGCGGCCGTCACGCGCTCCGCTCTGGGCGAACGGTCAGCGCCTGCGCTTCTTGGCGTTGCCGAGCATCCCGCGGGTGATCTCCCGACCCAGCACGGTCGCCGCGGACCGCAGGAACGACTTGGTCGCCGACGAGCCGAGCACGCTGGTCACCACCGAGCCGAGGCCGCTCTGGTCCGGCTCGGGCTCGCGGCTGCGCGGCCCGGGCGCCGGTGCCGGGGCTTGCGCCGGGGCCGCCGCGGGTGGCGGGGCCAGCTTCGCCGCCAGCCGCTCGTACGCCGAGTCCCGGTCGACCGCCTGCCCGTACTCGGCCTGCAGCGGCGACCCGGAGACCGCCGCGGTGATCGCCGCGGCGTCGGCCGGCGCCATCCGGGACCGCGGTGCCCGCAGCATCGTCCACGCGACCGGCGTCGGCGCGCCGCGCTCGGACATCACCGTCACGATGGCCTCGCCCGTGCCGAGCGCGGTCAGCGCCTCCTCGAGCTGGTAGTCGCCGGTCTTCGGGTAGGTCCGGACGGTCTTGCGCAGCGCGTCGGCGTCGTCCGGCGTGAACGCCCGCAGCGCGTGCTGCACCCGGTTGGCGAGCTGCGCGAGCACGTCGTCCGGCACGTCGGTGGGCTGCTGGGTGACGAAGAAGACGCCGACACCCTTCGAGCGGATCAGCCGGACCGTGCGGGTCACCGCGTCCAGGAACGCCTTCGAGGCGCCGTTGAACAGCAGGTGTGCCTCGTCGAAGAAGAACACCAGCTTCGGCTTGTCCGGGTCACCGACCTCGGGCAGGTCCTCGAACAGGTCGGCGAGCAACCAGAGCAGGAATGTCGAGAACAGCGCCGGCCGGTCCTGCACGCCGGCCAGCTCGACCGCGGAGACGATGCCGCGGCCGTCCGGGGCGGTGCGCAGCAGGTCCTTGGTGTCGAACTCGGGCTCGCCGAAGAACGCCTCGGCCGAGTCGGCCAGCGCGACGAGCTGCCGCAGGATCACCCCGGCCGTCGCCTTCGACAGGCCGCCGAGCTGCTGCAGGTCGGCCTTGCCCTCGTCCGAGACGAGATACTGGATGACCGCGCGAAGGTCCTTCAGATCCAGCAGCGGCAGCCCGGCCTTGTCGGCGTAGTGGAAGACCAGGCCGAGCGAGGACTCCTGGGTCTCGTTGAGGCCGAGCACCTTGGCCAGCAGGATCGGGCCGAAGCTGGTCACCGTGGCCCGCAGCGGCACACCGGTGCCGATCCCGCCGATCGCGAAGAACTCCACCGGGTACGCGGTCGCCTGCCAGTCGTCGCCGGTGTCGGTGGCCCGCTTGGTGATCCGGTCGCCTGGCTCCCCGGCCGCGGCCAGGCCGGACAGGTCGCCCTTGATGTCGGCGACGAACACCGGTACCCCGGCCGCGGACAGCTGCTCGGTGATCAGCTGCAGCGTCTTGGTCTTGCCGGTGCCGGTCGCGCCGGCGACGAGGCCGTGCCGGTTGAGCATCCCGATCGGCACCCGGACCCGGGCCGATGGATGCGGCGCGCCGTCGGTCACCACCGAGCCGAGCTCGACCGCCGGCCTGTCGAACGCGTACCCGCCGCCGATCCGCGCCGCGGTCTCCGCCCCCGGCCCCGAGTCCGCCGCAGCGCCGTCGCCCTGCCCGGCCCCGGCGGCTGCCCCCGGCGGAGAGTCCGCTCCGGGCGCCGCTGCTCCGGTCGTGCCCTCGGGTTCGCCCATCGGTCCCCCTCCTCAGCGATGTTCCCGGCCGGAGCGTAGTGCCGCCGGCCGGCCCACGCCGATCGTCGGGACCGGCGTGGATAGGGTCGGCATGTGGCGGACAAGGGCTTGGACCGGCTGGTGTGGGCGGACTGCGAGATGACCGGTCTGGATCTGCGCCGTGACGCGCTGATCGAGATCGCCGTCCTGGTCACCGACTCCGAGCTCCGCGTCCTCGACGAGGGCGTCGACATCGTGATGACCGCGCCGGACGAGCTGCTCGACGGCATGCAGCCGGTGGTCCGGGAGATGCACGCCAACTCGGGGCTGACCGAGGCGGTCCGGGCGTCCACCACGACGGTCGCCGAGGCCGAGCAGCAGGTGCTCGACTACCTGCGCAAGCACGTGCCGGAGGCGCGCACGGTCCCGCTGTGCGGCAACTCGATTGCGACCGACCGCGCGTTCCTGGCCAGGGACATGCCGGAGCTCGACGCGTTCCTGCACTACCGGATGGTCGACGTGTCCTCGATCAAGGAGCTGTGCCGGCGCTGGTACCCGCGGGTCTACTTCTCTCAGCCGCAGAAGGGCCTGACCCACCGCGCGCTCGCGGACATCAGGGAGAGCATCCGGGAGCTGCGTTACTACCGCAGCACGGTGTTCGTACCGTTGCCTGGGCCGACCAGCGAGGAGGCCCAGAAGGCCGCCGCCGAGGTGCTGTCAGCCGACCCCGACTGAGCCGGTACGATGGACCGGCTTGTTCAATGGTGGGTGTAGCTCAGCTGGTAGAGCACCAGGTTGTGGTCCTGGGTGTCGTGGGTTCGAGTCCCATCACTCACCCCATTGGCTCCACGGAATCGTCCAGTCGGGGATGTCCGTGTCCTTGCCCGTCAGCGGCACCGGCGTACCGGTGACCTGCACGACGTCGCCCGGCTGCGAGATCCCGTAGAACCACTGGGCGTTCGCCGGCGCCAGGTTCACGCACCCGTGCGACACGTTCTCCTTGCCCTGCTGTGCGACCGACCACGGAGCCGAGTGCACGAACTCGCCGCCGTTCGAGATGCGGGTCGCGAACTTCACCGGAACCCGGTAGCCGCCCGCGTCCAACGCCAGCCCGAACGTCGTCGAGTCCATCGTCATCGACGACTTCTTGTCCGTGACGATGTGCACGCCGTTGTGCGTGAACCGGCCCGCGACCTCCTTGCCGAGGCTGGCCGGGAAGTTCTTGGTCAGCTTGCCGTTGATCCACACCTTCATCCGGTGCGTCTTGGCGTCGGCGATGCTGACGTGCGACGCGCCGATCCTGAACGCGATGTGCCGGTCGGCGTTGACGCTCCCGTACGTCCCCGCGCCGAGCGACACGCCGCGCAGGTCGGTGTCCAGGGCCACCTTCGTCCCGGGCTTCCAGTACGTCTTGGGCCGCCAGTGCACCTCGGTGGCGGAGAACCAGCGCCACGCACCGACGGTCGGCACCGAGGTGGTGACCGTCATCCGGGCCAGCGCGGCCTTGCGGTCGGTGACCGGGTTCTCGAAGTAGACCCGGATCGGCATGCCGACACCGACCGTCATCCCGGACAGCGGGGACACGGCCGGGAACACGGTCCTGGCCGCCTGCGCCGTGGTGAACGCGCTGGTCGTGGTCGTCTTCCGGCCGTCGGCGTTGGCGGCGACCGCGGAGACCGTGTACCGGGCGCCGAAGCCGAGCTTGTCGGTCGAGGTCCACACCGTCTTGCCGGCGTTGAGCGCGCCCTTCACGGCGCCGCCGCTGCCGGCGACGGAGACCGAGGTGAGCGTGCCGCCGGTCGCGGTGACCGTGACCGGGTCGCCGGGCGCGACGGCGGCCGCGTTGGCCGCCGGGACCACGGCGAGCGTCGCCGGCTGGGCCGCGGCGGAGCTCTGCTCTCCCCCGCCGGCCGGCGCCGGTTTGTCTTCCCCGCCGCCTGAGCCCGATCCGGAGCTGGATGTGCACCCGGCCACCGCGGCCACCACCACGACGAGCCCCACGAGCCAGCGCAGCATCTGTGACCTGCGCGTTCCGCCCTGTGCACCCACGCCAACGCCTCCTAGCCGACCACCGGGTATACCTATGCTGCCACCCCCGCCTGTGAGCGCCGAGCGACACGACGACCGGTCGCACCGGGTCCGATCGACCTGGTAGCCTTCTGCCCCGATGCGCCGCTAGCTCAATTGGCAGAGCAGCGGACTCTTAATCCGCGGGTTCGGGGTTCGAGTCCCTGGCGGCGCACTCACAGCAAGCCCGTGACCTGCAGGTTTGCGGCCGTCAAGATCGTTTGAGTGTCCCGAGTGGACTGATCGGTGCTCGAACGGTGCTCGGTGGCGGAGACTGGGGCGGTGTGAAGTCCGCTGGTCATGATGATCACCGGGTTCGGGACACTTGTCGACCGGCGTCGGTGCTCGGACGGCGCTCGATCCAACACCTGGACAGGGCGCGGCGAAACCGGACAGAACGACCACCCATCGGTCTCGCTTCGATGAAGATCCCGACTTCATCGAGGCCGAGCGACGTCCGCACCTCGAGGTCCGACGGTTCTGCTCACATGAACAGCCGATAGTCGTATGGGACCGGCGGCAACTGTTCGTGCTTCACGATCCAGGCGAGCACCTGTGCGTACCTGAGGGTCATTCAGCCGAGCCGTGGAGGACGTCGGTGTTCAAGTCCATCTTTCTCAGGCGAGCACCTGCGCCGGGCTCGGCCAACGGCGCAGCGCCGACGTGCCGGGCCAGCAGCAACGGCCGGGGCGTACCCTTCCGCCCTGCAGGTAGGACTTGCCTCTGTGGGTGGCGGCGCGGGCGTTGTCGGCGACCTACAGCGGCGCCTGCCGCCCGCCGAGTT
>DATBFW010000036.1:0-1514 GCA_036558285.1 Mycobacteriales bacterium
GCGGCGCGCCGCCCGACGCGAGAGTCGCGACCACGCCTGAGCCGCGCCGGATAGCCGGACTCCGCGCCGGCCGGCATGTCCTCACGATCACGCGGCTCCGCGGGTCAGCACCGGCGGCGCGCCGGAACCGCGCAGGCTGACTCAGCCCAGCGCACCGGCCCGCGACTCACAAGGGCGGGTGGTGCAGCGTCAGCCGCTGCAGCCGCAGGCTCCGCCGCAGCAGCCGCCGGCGCGGGGCGCCGCGGCGACCGCGACTGGCGCCCCGGTCAGCGCGACCGTGGAGAGCAGCTTGACGGTGTCCGCGTGACCCTGCGGGCACGGCGCCGGCAGGCCCGACTCCGCCATCGGGCGGGACATCTCGAAGGTGCTCTCGCAGTCGCGGCACCGGTATTCGTAGCGCGGCACGCATCCACCATACGGCCCGGTTCGCCGGATGAACCCTCGGGTAAAGGTTCCCCCAAGTCAGTCGACCGACACCGAGGAGGTCCACGGTGACAGCCGGTACGGAGCAGGTCGCCCGGGTCGCGGAGAACCCGCTGGTCGTCCTGCTCGGCCGCATCGGCCTGGTCGGGTACGGGGTGGTCAACGTCCTGCTGGCGTGGCTGATCGTCCGGGTCGCGTTCGGGGCGAGCGAGGCCGAGGCGGAGGCCGGCAAGGGCGGCGCGGTGCAGCACATCGCCGAGACCGGCTGGGGCGCGGCGCTGCTCTGGGTGATCGGCGTCGGCCTGCTCGCGCTGGCGATCTGGCAACTCGTCGAGGCGATCCGCCGGCACGCCAACGAGACCGGCGTCGCCCTGCGGCTGGTCAGCGCCGCCGAAGCCGCTGCCTACGCCGTGCTCGGTGTGAGCGCGGTCCGTGCGGCCGCCGGTCGTGGTTCGGGCGGATCCAACGAGGAGCAGGCTGACTTCACCGCCCGCGTCCTGGAGGCACCGGGCGGCCCGGCGATCGTCGGCACCGCCGGCGTCCTGCTGGCCGGCGTCGCCGCGCTGCTGGCCGGCAAGGGCGTCACCCGCCGGTTCCGCGCCGACCTCGACCTGACCACGGCGTCGGCCGGCACCCGCGGCCTGGTCACCGCGCTCGGCCTGGTCGGCTACCTGACCCTGGGCGTCGCGTACGGGATCGTCGGCGCTCTGATCACCTCGGCCGCCGCCGGCCACGACCCGGAGAAGGCGACCGGCCTGGACACCGCGCTGTCCGAGCTGGCCCGGCAGCCGTACGGGACCGGCCTGCTGCTGGTCATCGCGGTCGGCTTCGCCTGCTTCGGCGCCTTCTGTTTCCTCGACGCCCGGTTCCGCCGGACGTAGCACGGATTCACAAGTACGTGGTTCGGGTACCTGTCACGTTGGGCAGTTCTGTCGGGGAGTTGCTGCCGGATCGTCCGTGCGGCGCGAGCAGAGGGGTGGAGTCCGGTGACGACGACAGGCAGCCAGGTCATCAACAGGGCAGCCGCGAATCCCTGGCCGGAGCGGTTCGCCCGGCTCGGTCTCGCCGCCCGTGGCGTGCTCTTCATCGTG